>JANMKG010000383.1:0-2640 GCA_031371915.1 Chitinophagaceae bacterium
GGTTGCTGGTTGCTGGTTGCTGGTTGCTGGTTGCTGGTTGCTGGTTGCTGGTTGCTGGTTGCTGGTTGCTGGTTGCTGGTTGCTGGTTGCTGGTTGCTGGTTGCTAACGGTTAATTTAATATATAAAGGTACGTAATGAGAAAAAAATGCATGTTCAGTATTAAGCGACCAATACCCAGTAACCAGTACCCAGTAACCAGCAACCAGTAACAAGCAACTATCTCCTATAGGGGTTCCCATACCATCCACCGTCGATCTCCTTTACGATGTTCTCGATCTGGCGGTCCATTTTATCTTCAGCAACATCCCAGTCCTGTTTCAGGTTGCCGCCTACGAACCAGGCAACGGTCTGGTAGACCCGGGCATTCAAACCGCCTTTATATTCTTTGATGATCTCGTAACAGTTATTACCGGTCTGCCGGTTGATGAGTTTCATCAGGATCTTTCCCTGGTATACCGAAAGATTAGAAAGCGGGTCGCTGAATTCATTCTTCAATTCCTTTTCACGTGTCTTGATATAAGCTTTTCTTTCTTTTTTGGAACTCACACTGGCGAGTTTCGTATTAATATCATTGATCGTTCCCCCGGCGATCTTGGCATAGGGATAAGTAACATAGACGGCATTACGTAACCGGGTCCATTCTTCGATGAACTTGGCGAGTTTGTTGGGATCCATATTGGACACCCAGGCCATTTCCATTTCCTTGTAATTCACGATCTCGTTGTGGTACCAGATGGCGGGAACATAAATGGTATCATTCGGACCCCATTTTTTTTCCTGCTCTTTCATATAGCGCCGTGCATATTCGGAAGAATCGGTGACGGGTTCGGCGGGAACTGTTTGGGCAAACAGGTGACTGCTGGCCAGCACGCAGAGTGCCAGTAACCAGTTTGTTTTTTTACCATATATAGACCCCTGGAACATCACCTGTAAAGTTAGAACAGAACCGCCGCATTTTATAGACGGACAACAAAACTAAAAAGTAAGCTGTTTTGAAAAAGCCAAAATTTGAGGAAAGAGCACGCAGGGGGCCCAGAGTACGCTGAGAATTTCAATGTCCTATCCTCTGCGAACCCGGCGATCTCTGAGTGAAATTTAAGTTTTGGCTGTTGAAGAAGTGCTTACCCGGTTTAGCTGGATCCTTCTTACCATGCTGATAATGATACCGGTTGCGGTGATCAGGACTCCAAGCCATAACAGCCGGATAAAGGGAAACTTGTAAGCTTTAAGGGTCACGTATTTCATCACGGCATTCGATTCTTTTACCCCCAGCTCGATGCTTTTATCCGGGTTTACCTTCTGTAGCTGGAGCACCAGGCTTTCAGCAATGATCGTATCAGGAAGGGCCAGTACTTCCCCTTTGGCGATAGCCAGCTTGGAAGTAACCGAATAAATAGAGCCTGTTTTAGAAAATATCTTTAGCGAAGCTTCGTGTAAACTGCCGTCGGTGCCAAAAAGTTCAACAGGCAGGCTATCCTTTACTGTTACATCCTGGAGAACCATAAAACCAGTAGAATAAAAAAGCGAATCCCCTGGCCGCATCGTGCTGGTGTGAAAACTTGCCGTGTCCTCCTGTTTCTCGGGATTGGGAAGAGAAGTGATATAGGTGAATACATCATGATCCCAATAATGTTTGGAAGAAGGGTTTGCCATCAGTCCTTCATTGCCTTTATAATTCACAAACGCGTTGGGTTGCAAAACAAATTCTTCTTTGCCGTCCTTGCTTTTGAAACGGATCTTATAGAACCACAGGGCTTTTTTAGGATGCGCGGAGTCGCCTTCATAGGTAAGGGTATATTTACCCATGTCGGAACTCAGGCCTTTTACCAGCGTCAGGTTTTCCCGTGGATCTTCATTCGCTCCCAGCGGTGCAGGTATGCCATTGATATTATTGGATAAGATCTCTTTCTTGGAAGAGGAAAGCAGGATTCCGAGCAGTACCATCCCGAATCCGAAATGAGAAATGGAACCGCCGGATAATTTCAGCTTGCCTTTCAGACCCAGCCAGATATACGCCAGGTTGGCAATAATCGTATAGATACTGCAGGCAACAGCCAGCCAGATAGCACCAAGAAAACCCGGTCCCTTCTTAGTATAATTAATATTTCCAAATACCAGTACCAGTGTAGCCGCGATCAAAGCTATTACAGTGGGGACCGCTATTTTTTTCCAGAAATATTTCGCCGGTGTGTGTTTGTATTTCAAATATTGGGTAATGGCAGTCAGTAAGGCAATGATAACAGCTACATACACCTGTATACTGTTGTACGCGAACTCCGCGTCTTCCGGCGGGGCGACTTTTGTTCCGAATATTTTATTGAAAACAGGTAATGATGTTTTGCCGATGATAACGATTGCAGAAAGAAAGAAGACCAGGGATCCGATGAACATCCAGAATTCCCGGGAATATGAACTTTCTTCTTTTACAATAAATGGAATCTTTCTATACCTTATAATAAAAAGAATGAGCGAGGGGATAAAAAACAAGAGCACAAATATCCTCAATTGCCAGTTCAGTCCCATGCTGGTAAACGCATGTACAGAAGTGTCCTGCAAGTCACCGCTTCGCGTGAGGTAAGTGGAGTAGAGTATGAGGCAGAAGCTGATAATGAAAAAAAAGTAGGTCGCCCTGAGGGAAT
>JANMKG010000413.1:0-11203 GCA_031371915.1 Chitinophagaceae bacterium
CACCAGCGCCGGGTAAATACCTTTTTCTTCGCTGCCCATTACCACTGCGCAGGGTTCGGCAAAGTTTATATCGCCGATATTTTTTGCGGCTGTCATTTCACTGGCAAAGACCTTTATCCCGTTGAGGTGAAGATCATCGACAGCCTTCATTAAACTGTTTACCCGGCAAACGGCGATCTTTTCCAGGGCGCCGGCAGAAGTAAGGATCGCGTCCTCGTTCAGGGCCCCTACTCCTTTGTCGGGAATGATGATAGCATGCACACCTGTGCAATAAGCCGTCCTGGCGATACCACCGATATTCCGGATATCGGTGATCCCGTCGAGGATGAGGAACAAGGGTATTTCGCCTTGCTCTGTAACAAAGGAGATCACATCCTGCAGGTTCTGGTACTGGACCCTGGCGATCTGTGCCACCACTCCTTCATGATCGGTAATATTAAAGCCATTCAACTTAGCGGCAGGAACATAATTGACAGGCACCCCGTTTTGTGAAGCCAGCCCTTTTATTTCATTAATGTCTTGTCCCTGGGCCCTTGTATCCACATAGATCCTGTCCAGTTGCTGGCCTGCCTGCAGTGCTTCTATCACCGCCTTCCTGCCAATGACAAGGGTGTTTTTTTTGGGCCGTTGTTGTTGTTGTTGTCTGAAATTTTTCACTTTGCAAATGTAGGCAAACAAAAAAACCTGCAAGTTTTTACAAACCAGCAGGTTTTTGAAACTATTTAGTAATGGTACACTTTGAATTTATTAACCACAAAGCCACTATGGCGCAAAGAAACACAAAGCATTCTTCGTGAGACCTTGTGTCCTTGTGCCTTAGTGGTTCAAAACAAAAAACCCTGCAAGTTTTTCCGAACCAGCAGGGTCTTCAAAGCCCTCTCCTTCGGAGAGGGTTGGGGTGAGGTTTATTTTAGCCCAAAAGCCTTCTTTACTTTTGCGACATAATCGAGTTTTTCCCAGGTAAACAGTTCTACTTTCCGGGTTATTTTTTTTCCATCAGGGGAAGTGAATGTCTTTTCGATGATCTCCGGCTTGCGTCCCATGTGACCATATGCTGCTGTTTCACTGTAAATAGGATTCCGCAGCTTCAGTCGCTGTTCAATAAAGTAAGGACGCATATCAAAAATGCTTTCCACGAGCTTACTGATCTCGCCATCATTCAATTTAACCCTGGCAGTACCATAGGTGTTCACATTGATGCTGGTAGGTTGCGCTACACCGATGGCGTAAGAAACCTGCACGAGTATCTCGCTGCACAAACCTGCCGCAACGAGGTTCTTAGCGATATGCCTGGTGGCATAAGCCGCTGAACGGTCAACTTTGGAAGGATCTTTACCACTGAAAGCACCACCACCGTGTGCGCCTTTTCCACCATAAGTATCTACGATGATCTTACGACCGGTCAGACCGGTATCACCATGTGGTCCACCGATCACGAATTTGCCGGTTGGATTGATATGGTATTTGATATCGTTGTTGAAAAGCTTTGCGTACCTCTTATACTTGGACTTGACCCGCGGGATAAGGATATTAATGATATCGCTTTTGATCTTAGCCAGCATCTTTCCTTCGGCATCAAAATCATCATGCTGGGTCGAAACAACGATGGCATCGATACGAACAGGCTGGTTCTTGTCATTGTATTCCAGTGTCACCTGGCTTTTGGCATCCGGGCGGAGGTATTTGATCTGCTTGTTCTCTCTTCTTAAGGCAGCCAGTTCGATCAGCAGCTTGTGCGCAAGGTCAAGCGCCAGGGGCATATAATCTTCCGTTTCGTTGCTGGCATACCCAAACATCATACCCTGGTCACCGGCACCCTGTTCTTCTTTCTTCTTCCTGTCCACGCCCTGGTTGATGTCAGCGGATTGCTCGTGGATGGCGGATAGCACACCGCAACTACTTGCTTCGAACATGTACTCGCTCTTGGTATACCCGATCTTCCGAATCACTTCACGGGCTATTTCCTGTACATCGAGATAGGCTTTTGATTTTACTTCACCGGCTAATACGACCTGGCCGGTAGTGACCAGTGTTTCGCAAGCCACTTTTGACTGCGGATCAAAAGCAAGAAAATTATCGATCAGCGCATCAGATATCTGGTCAGCTACTTTGTCGGGATGTCCTTCGCTTACAGACTCCGATGTAAATAAATACGGCATGTATTAAAATTTTTGAGGTGCAAAGATAAGGGTGTAGGGAGAATGAAAAAAGTCCAACCTGCTAAGCAGGTGGACTTTTTGAACATATCTTGATAAGTAGTTATTATAACTTGGAATAGATCAACCGCAATCTCATCTTCTGGCTGGGATGATTACCACCTCCAACTCTTATCCTGCCCTTAACAAGCGTGGGATTGACAAAGAAGGGGTATACCTGGTCGGTTCCCGGTGGTATGCCATAGTTCTCATTAAGACTAAAAGGAGCAAAAAGCCTCAGGTCATAAAGCGTTTGTGTATGTGTGAGCACATGCTGCACATAACGGGACAGATTGAATTTCCAGATCTTAATCTTATTGCCTGCCGCGTCAACCCCGTTTGTCGGAACCGCGCCAAAGCTTTTCAGGTCAAACCCGGAAGGAGTATACTGGAGATCATAAGGGATGGTACGGAATTTATTATTTCTCGTTATCGTAGGATCGGATGCATCCAGGTACAGCAATTGAGGCGCCTTGAATACAGTGTCTGAAGGATGATAGATCTCTTCGATAATAAGTTCAGCGCGATGTACCAGGCGGTTATTAACACCGGCCAGGTCAGGTATTTTTATCGTTGCATACGTTCCCGGTGAAGCCTGGATATAAGCCACCTGGTCTTCGATAGCATCCCCCGCCGTCGCCGCCACAGGTGTGCCGGTATAATCTCTTTGAATATAATTGGCCGAAGCGCTGGCACCAACATCCAATGGAGTAGAACCGTTGAACCCAAAATAGGCCACTGCCGCGGAATCAACCACGGTACCCTTGTCATAATGATAATAGATGGCAAGTTTCGTATTATTGCTGAGCAGGCTGAAACCCATTACTGCCTCACCCGTATTCCTTGATTGCAAGGCAAAACCTTTCAACTTGCTCCTGAAAATGGAATCGTTGAAATAGGCACCGTTAGCCAATGAATCATAACCCAGTAAACGGTTACCAAATGAGTTGTTCAATTTTACCCGCAGCTGGTTCTTCGTAGTGTCCCTGTATGCTTTTACCGAATCGTCCAGGTTCATCGGTAATACCGTTCTTGAGCCCAGCAGGTTAGTATATGTAAAATTGTTCTGCCGGATAAGATAAGCTGAATCAGCCCTGAAGACTGCATTGTTATCGATCTCGTAGACATCAATGGTCTGGGGAACACTACTGTCGCCATATGTTTCCAGGTAGTTCATCACCAGTACTACCGAATCAAGCCGCAGTTTGGTAGGGTCTGAATTGGCAAAAGCGAATTTGTAAAAAGTTGGCTTTAATTCAAGGAATATACGGGCATCCGTCTTACCGAAAAAAGGGTCGTTATTGATACGTCCCATAAAGAATTCTTCTTCCCTCGAGATATACTGCGAGTCACCCGCCAGGTTGAAAATACCATTATAGGCATGAACGCTGATCGTGGTATCAAAAGTATTGATATTATCAACCGGGGGAATAAGACCTGCTCCCAATTCTGTTGATTCGTTGATCTTGCGGCAGCCTGAAAATAAGATAGCAAAAACAGCTATGAAAGAGAATACTAGAGATCTGATCTTCACAAAGTAAATTTATGACGGGTTAGATATTATTTATTTGCCTGCAAGGTCGCCATACAGTTGTAAATAGTCTGTTAAATCTCCTTCTGGATTGAAGGGCAACGTCTTCTTACCCCGTACTTTAGTGAATTCTTCGAGGAGTTTTTTCTCGATCTTTTCCGCACCGAAAGTAATGGCATCAGCAAAAGTAGCGCCGCCACGGAACATCGCGGTATTTGTTCCTTCTTTGAATACTTCCAGGTCCTTTTCTTTAAGAGAAGGATGAATCAGCGCTTTCTTTATAAAGCCACTGCCGAGTTTCTCTTTAAATGTATTTTGACCGATCGTGAAAACAATTTTGCTGTGCGCAAAAACCGGTTCTTTTTTATACAGGGTTTTTAAATATGCGGGAATCAACCCGGTCATCCATCCACTGCAATGGATGATATCGGGAGGCCATCCGAATTTCTTTACGGTTTCCAGGGCACCTTTGCAAAAGAATACAGTACGAAGGTCGTTATCATCATACCATTTATCCTGCTCATCATGGAATACAAACTTACGTTTGAACAGGTCTTCATTGTCAAGAAAATACACCTGGAGGCGAGCGCTGGGCAGCGAAGCCACTTTGATCTGCAAGGGCATATCATCATTGTCCACTGAAACATTGATACCGGAAAGTCTTACCACCTCGTGAAGACGGTGACGGCGTTCGTTGATACTTCCAAAACGGGGCATGATACAACGCACCTCGAAATTGTTATCATTGGCCTTGATCGCCAACCTGTTCACGATCTCTGAAAATTCAGTCAGCTCCAGGTAGGGCGACATCTCGTTAGCGATAAATAAAATTCTTTTCTTTGCTGACATATTGGAGCCGTTTAATTTACATCCCTTTGGTAAAAGGTGGCAAAGGTAGCTATTTTACGCCGAATTGGGATGTTTCAGCAGTGGCTCACCCCTAATCATTCAAAAGCATGGTCTTATTTAAAAAAACAGCAGATCTTCGCAAATGGCTTGATGCTCAGTCTTCAAAAGGCAATTCAATTGGCTTTGTCCCAACGATGGGTGCATTGCACGAAGGTCATATTTCCCTGGTCCGGATCTGTCGCGCAGCAGACGCCGTAACTGTTTGCAGCATCTTTGTTAACCCCACCCAGTTCAACGATCCTAAAGATTTTCAGAAATATCCCATCACGATAGAAACGGATATCGCGATGCTCGAAGCCGCCGGTTGCGATGTGTTATTCCTTCCTTCTGTTGAGGAGGTTTATCCTGAGGGTTTAGTAGCGGCACGTCATTATGACCTGGGCTACCTTGAAACTATACTAGAGGGAAAATTCCGGCCCGGTCATTTCCAGGGCGTTTGCCAGGTTGTACATCGTTTGCTGGATATTGTCCGGCCATCTGATCTCTATCTCGGGCAGAAAGATTACCAGCAATGTATGGTGATCACCAAGCTGGTGGAACTGATCAATAAAGAAAAAGAAATAAGCATCCGCATCTGCCCTACGCTACGGGAAACAGACGGTCTTGCCATGAGCAGCCGCAACCGGAGATTGACTAAAGAAGAACGGGAAACGGCAACGACCATTTATCAAAGCCTGCGAATGATAAAAGAAAATTTTCGCAAGGAAGAAACGGCGGTTTTACAACAACAGGCATACGACATGCTCGAAAAAGCAGGTTTTACCATCGACTATGTTGCAATAGCGGAGGCTGAAGATCTTTCACCTGTTAGTAAATGGGATGGCAAAAAAAAGCTGGTAGGGCTGGTGGCTGCTTTTTTACATGAAGTAAGACTGATCGATAATATGCTTTTGAATTAATGAACTTTTGAATTAGGGGAGGACAGAATCACGTAGCGGAGCAGAGAACGCAGCGGTAAATTTTTTATTCTCAGCGACCCGGCGTTCCCGGCGAGTAATGGGTCAGTTTAAAATTTTGATGGGATTGTTCAGCGCAGAGAACGTGAGAGGCAGAGTTTACGCAGAGATTCTCTGCGAAACCTCTTTTTTTACTCTTGTTCTCTGCGGTGAATAAATTTCAAACTGACCCACTACCTCCCGGCGAGAAAATTGACCCCCTCCTCTTATTTGTTTATTTTCGGATTCTATGAACAGGCGAATTCGCACCATACTACAATACATTTTTTTCCTGGGCCTGGGCATTTTCCTTGTATGGTGGTCGATCAAAGACCTGACGGGAGAGGATAGATCGCAGATAAAAAATGCCCTTCGTAACGCAAGATACTGGCTCATCATTCCCGTATTTGGCATTTTATTCCTGAGTCATTTTGTAAGGGCCCTGCGCTGGCGTTTGCTGATCGAGCCGCTGGGGTTTATGCCATCTAAAGCCAATACTTTTTTCGCGGTACTGATCGGTTACCTTGCCAACCAGGCTGTTCCACGATTGGGGGAAGTACTGAAATGCACGGTGCTGGCACGGTATGAAAAGATCCCGGCTGATAAACTCGTCGGTACTATCATCCTCGAACGTGTGGTGGATGCGCTTACACTCCTCACTATCTTCGCGATCACGCTGGCGATCCAGCCCTCGCTTTACTCACAGATCATCGACACCTTCTTCCACTCCTCTCCTTCTTCACTACCAACGGACAAAAAGAAAACAGCCACCTGGGTTATCCTGCTTATTGTATTCGGGGTCATTGCGTTTCTTGTCGCTGCCTGGATGATCATTAAAAAGAAAACGCTCAGCGATCTTACCGGCCTTGTAAAAAAGATATGGCAAAGTATCCTGCAGGGTGTAGGGGCTATCAGGCATTTGAAAAAGAGAAGGTTTTTCATCCTGCTGACCATCAGTTTGTGGACACTTTATCTTATGGGAGGCTATATAGGTTTCATGGCCTTACAGGAAACATCGCAATATGGGATGAAAGAAGCTTTTACTGTATTATCCGCCGGCAGCATTGGTATGATCGTTACACCAGGCGGTATTGGTGCTTATGCATATATGATCCAGAAGACCATGCAGCTATACGGGCTTAATGAAGGGATCGCACTTGCCTTTGGATGGATACTCTGGCTTGCAACGACGACTGTTATTCTCATCGGTGGTTTGATTAGCTTTGTGGCGCTACCTTATTATAATAAAAAAACAACGGGTGAAACGAGCTGACCTGATACCACAAAAGATCTACCCGCTTCCACAGCTCCTGCAAAAAGCAGCGCAATGGCGATTGACGGGTAAAAAGATCGTGTTTACCAATGGCGTGTTTGATATTTTACACGCCGGGCATATTTTTTCGCTGACCGAAGCAGCCAAAGAAGCCGATTACCTGGTCGTGGGATTAAACGCGGATGCGTCTGTAAAGAGATTGAAAGGCGAAACCCGTCCCGTGAATGATGAACAATCAAGAGCGCTTGTAGTAGCCTCCCTCCTGATGGTGGATGCGGTAGTGATCTTTGAAGAAGATACACCCCTCGAACTCATTAAATCTTTACTCCCTG
Source organism: Chitinophagaceae bacterium (assembly GCA_031371915.1). Classification (GTDB taxonomy): domain Bacteria; phylum Bacteroidota; class Bacteroidia; order Chitinophagales; family Chitinophagaceae; genus JJ008. The sequence continues at coordinate 7,176 of JANMKG010000413.1, forward strand.
AAGTACTGGTAAAAGGCGGCGATTATACCATCGAACAAATTGCGGGGGCTAAAGAAGTGATCGCCGCGGGTGGACGGGTGGTGATCAATCCCATCCTGGATGGTTTTTCGACATCTGGAATTATTGAACAGCTTAAAAAAATTTCTGATAAATAACCAGTTATTATTCATTCTGAGTTAATTAACAACTGTTGTTCCGAGATAAAAATTTATTTCTATTTTTTTATTCTCTTTAAAATCTATACTCTTCGTTTTTGTTCCTTCGTAACCGACATCCCAAGCTTCGATTATAGTATTGGCCCGGGCTTATTTGAACATAGGCCGTATCGTAACGGAACCTAAGTGTATCATGGCCGTATAACCAAATCCCGCTATCATTCAGTTTTCTTCCAGCTGCCCTATCATACATATTGATCCTTAATAGGCTCTTTCTATTTGTCAAAAAAGTGTCCTGAATTGTTGAAATACAATAGACACCTTTTAGAAAATATGGTTTTGTAGTGTCAATTTGTTTAAAATAATTTTTCTTACTCGTACAAATATTATCGTTTCTGCAAGAAGCAGAGATAAGTACCAGGGATAGTATAAATAGTCTTATTAAAGTGATTTTCGTTTTCATGATGCTTTCCTTCTTAAGTTACATATTTTAGATATTCGGTAGTGGGCCAGTTTGAAATTTATTCACCGCAGAGAACCTGAGAAGCAGAGTTTACGGAGAGATTCTCTGCGAAACCTCTTTTTACTCTTGTTCTCTGCGATGAACAAACCCATCAAAATTTCAAACTGCCCCATTACCAGATATTCTTTATTTTCCCAAGAATGTTTCAGACAAGTAAAGGCTTAAATACCTTAAAAAACTTAATTTCTTTCTTTATTCCCGTTTCATAATTTTACTGATATCAATTCTTCACCATGGCTCACCACGATAAAAGAAAAACAATCGCCCGGGATATCAGCTGGCTCTCCTTTAATGCCAGGGTACTGCAGGAAGCGGCTGATACGACCGTTCCCTTACGTGAGCGGATCCGGTTCCTGGGGATTTTTTCCAATAATATGGATGAGTTCTTCCGGGTAAGGGTCGCTACATTGCGAAGAATGATCCACCTTGGTAACAAAGCCAATATGCACCTGGAAAATGATCCCCAGCAGATCATCGACGAGATACAAATGACGGTGCTGAACCAGCAGGGGGAATTCAACCGGGTCTGGGAAGAAGTGATGGCAGAACTAAAAGAACAAAAGATCTATATCCGTACGGAAAAAGAATTGAATGTTGAACAACAGAATTTTGTCCGGAACTATTATGAAGAGGAGGTCAGCTCGGATATCATCCCGCTGATGATCGAGAATATCCCGGAATTCCCTGCCCTGAGGGATAAATCCATTTACCTCGCCGTGGTAATGTGGAAAAAAGAAAGCGCATTAAAAAGAAAGTATGCGCTCATCGAGATCCCCAGCCGCGCCCTTGGCCGCTTTACCATTCTTCCTTCTTCCAAACCCGACGAGAGTCATATCATCTTGCTGGAAGATGTGATCCGTTTCAACCTGCCTGATATCTTTTCTTATTTCGGGTATGATCAATACCATTCCCATATATTTAAGGTTACACGCGATGCGGAAATGGATATGGATGAAGATCTTTCCACCAGTATCACCCAGAAGATCGAAAAAGGTATCAAGAACCGGCGCAAAGGAAAACCCGTCCGTTTTGTATACGACCGGGAAATGGACCCGGGACTGCTTGAATACCTTGTACGCAGACTTAATCTCAGCAAAAGGGACAACCTCATACCCGGGGGCCGGATCCATAATTTCCGTCATTTCATGGATTTCCCCGAACAGGTCTTTAAAGAAAAACGGCAGCGTAAAAAACCGTTTGACCATCCCCTGCTCACCGAGCGGCGGGTGTCTGATGTGATCCTGGAAAAAGATATCATGCTTCATTTTCCGTATCATTCTTTTTTACCCTTGATTGACCTGATCCGGGAAGCTTCCTTTGACCCGGATGTCATATCTATCAAAATCACCTGCTACCGGCTTGCCCAGCAGTCGAAGATCATCAATGCACTGATCAATGCGGTTAGGAATGGTAAAGAAGTAACGGTCATGCTGGAACTGAGAGCAAGGTTTGAAGAAGAGGCCAATATTGAATGGAAGGACCGCCTGGAAGAAGAGGGCGCCAAGGTGCTGGTTGAGATCCCCAACATGAAAGTGCACTCCAAGATATGCGTGATAAAAAAACGAACCAAAGACAATAATAGTATACTCTATGGTTTTGTAAGCACGGGTAACCTGAATGAGCGTACCTCGAGGGTGTATGCCGATCATTGCCTGCTTACCTCTAACCAGAAGATCATGGCGGATGTGAACCGGATGTTTAATTACCTGGAACAACCAAAAACAGGGATCCATTTCCTGCGCGACTGTAAAGTGATCATCCCGAGCCCTATGATCGCGAAAAAAGAGATGATGAAACTTATTGACGAGGAGATCAAACAGGCCCGGAAGAAAAAATCAGCCGCGATTACGTTAAAAATGAATTCGCTGAGCGATGAAGAGATGATCCAGAAATTGTACGATGCGGCAAAAGCCGGTGTACAGATCAAACTGATCATCCGCGGTATCTTTTGTATGTTGTCCGAGAACAAAAAATATGAAAAGCCTGTAAGGGCGATCAGCATCGTGGACGAATACCTTGAACATGCAAGAGTGTGGGTATTTCATAACAGGGGTAAAGAGAAAGTTTATATATCTTCGGCTGACTGGATGCGGAGAAATATGGAACACCGTGTGGAGGCGACCTGCCCCATCTGGCACGAAGAGCTGAAACAGGAATTGAAAGACATCCTGGATATCCAGTTACAGGACAATGTAAAAGCCAGGTGGCTGGATAATGAACTGAGTAATGAATATGTAAGAACGACCAAAAAGAAAATCCGATCACAGGTAGAAACCTATAACTACCTGTACAAAAAAACGCAGACGCAACGTGAGACTGGCAGCCATTGATATTGGAAGTAACGCCGCGAGATTATTAATAACAGATGTCATTGCCGGGCCACAGGCTGTACCGGAATTCATTAAGGTGGTCCTCGTCAGGGTACCCCTGCGACTTGGTTTTGATGTATTTGACAAGGGGGAAATATCTCCTGCCAAAACAGAGAAGATCATCAAGACCATCAAATCCTACAAATTATTACTGGATGTTTACGAGGTTAAACATCTCCGGGCCTGTGCTACTTCAGCTATGCGGGATGCCACTAATGCCGCCGAGATCATTAAAAAAGTAAAAACAGAAACAGGTATAAGCATTGAGGTTATCAGCGGCCAGGAAGAAGCTTCTTTCATCTACGAGAACCATATCGCCGAGAACATGACCGGCGATGAATCCTATCTTTATATTGATGTCGGTGGCGGGAGCACCGAACTCACCTTCTTCAGTGATGGAAAACTTATTTTTAAAGAATCGTTCAATATCGGCACGATCCGTTTATTGAAGAACCAGGTGAATGAAGCTGCCTGGGATGAAATGAAAGAATTCATCAATAAAAAAACCAAAGGTTACCACCATGTAACGGCTATCGGCTCTGGAGGAAATATCAACAAGATATTCTCCATCTCGAAAAAAAAGGAAGGCAAACCCCTCACCCTCGGCCTGCTCCGGGATTATTATAAAGAGTTCAGCAATCTTTCACTGGCACAACGGATCAGCCTGTATAAGCTCCGGGAGGACAGGGCCGATGTGATCGTACCCGCGCTGCTTATCTATATCAATGCGATGCGCTGGGCGGATGCGGAAGATATCTTTGTTCCCAAGATCGGTCTCGCCGATGGTTTGATACATAGTTTGTATGAGGAAGTGAAGTTAGAACCAGGATTTTCCTGATTCTAATAGATTAATAAGGATAACCGGTAGTGGGTGAGTTTTAAAATTATTAAAACCAGACAAAAAAATTAAAAAAATTTTTAGAAGAGAAAATATGCGGAAAAACTTCCTCAAACGATAAAATAGGGGAACAAAACCAAAAA
>JANMKG010000437.1:0-2667 GCA_031371915.1 Chitinophagaceae bacterium
AAGACGTGAAACCTTATTATGACAAGGTCGATAAACTCATCGGCATATTCGGCACCAATGAAGGCCTGGAAAATGATCCGGATGGTTTCTTCCTCAAGCCACCCAAGCCAAGACTGCATGAACTATTCATCAAGAACGCGGCCACGCAGGCCGGTGTTAAAGTGATACCCGCCCGTCTTTCCATCCTTACCCAGAAATTGAATGACGAAAGAGGCGCCTGCTTCTTCTGCGGGCAGTGTAACCGCAACTGCAGTATGGCAAAAGCCGACTTTTCTTCTACCAATGTATTGATCTACCCGGCTATGAAGACAGGCAATTTAGATATCATTGCCAATGCCATGGTAAGAGAAGTACTGACGAATAAAGACGGACTGGCTACCGGTGTTTCCTATATCAGCAAAGACGATATGATGGAATACCAGGTAGAAGGCAGGGTGGTGATCGTCGCGGCCAGCGCCTGTGAAAGTGCGCGGCTATTGATGAATTCAAAATCCCAACGACACCCGAACGGGCTGGCCAATGACAGCAACGTGGTGGGAAAATATTTACATGATTCCACGGGCGCCGCGTTGGGTGGTATACTTCCTCAATTGTTTGACAGGAAAAGATACAATGAAGATGGTGTCGGTGGCATGCATATTTATTCTCCCTGGTGGCTGGATAATAAAAAGCTGGATTTCCCGAGAGGCTATCATGTGGAATACTGGGGAGGTATGAGCCAACCCTCCTATGGTTTTAGCTGGGGCATTGAAAATCTCAACGGTAAATATGTCGTGAAAGGAAAACAAAAAGAAGGAGGTGGTTATGGCGCTTCGTTGAAAGAAGATTATCGCTATTTCTATGGATGTGGGGTCGGGATGGCCGGTCGTGGCGAAGCGGTCCCCATCGAAACTAATTATTGCGCGATCGATCCCAATACGGTAGATAAGTTTGGTATCCCTGTTCTGAAATTCAATGTAAAATGGACAGACCATGAAATAAAACAGGCCAAGCATATGAAGGAGACCTTTAAAGAAGTGATGCACAATATGGGCGCTGTTATTACCTGGGGTGGTGATGATGATGAAAAGAACCAGTGGGGACTGGCCAAACCTGGTGAGATCATCCACGAAGCAGGAACCGTAAGAATGGGCAATGACCCGAAAAAATCAGCTCTTAATAAATGGAGCCAGGCGCATGATTGCAAAAATTTATTCTGCGTGGACGGCGGCCAGTTTGTAAGCCAGGCAGATAAGAATATTACGTGGACGATACTGGCCTTAAGTATGCGGGCCAGTGAATATATTATTGAAGAAATGAAAAAACAAAATTTGTAAAACGAACACAGATCATTATGATTATTAAGATTTTCGCTGCAAATCATAATAAATCATAACCATCTGCTAAATCTGCGTTCAAAAAAAAGATACAATGGACAGACGTAAATCGCTTAAGCTAATCATTACAGGTGCTGTTGCTACTCCAATCGCTATTGCCGGTTGTAAGACCGATGATAAAAAAACAACAGTTCCTAAAGCCGATGAGGTGAAATTCAGTCTCGACCGTAACCCGGATGAATTGAAGAACGAGAAAGAGATCCTTGCCCGGGACAAATTCTTTACCGATCACGAAATGGCCACGATCACGATCCTGGCAGATATCATCATTCCCAAGGACGAGATCAGTGGAAGCGCAACAGACGCAAAGGTTCCGGAGTTCATTGAATTCATTGTAAAAGATATGCCTTCACACCAGGTCCCCATGCGGGGTGGCCTCCGCTGGCTGGATATGCAATGCCTGAAACGCTATGAAAAATCTTTCAACGACTGCAGCCATCCACAGCAGATGGAAATGGTGGAGCTCATCGCTTATCCTGACCGTGTAAAAGAAAAACCCGAACTAAAACCTGGCGCTTCATTCTTTAGTCTTATGCGAAACCTGGTCGCTACCGGGTTCTATACTTCGGAGATCGGTGTAAAAGATATCGGCTATGCCGGCAATAAACCCACCCAGTGGAATGGTGTTCCGGATGAAGTACTTCAGCAATACAAAGTAGCTTATACAGAAAAAGAACTCAACGAATGTGTAAGCTTTGAAAAGACAGGCGGATGAGTAAAGGCTGGTTACCCGGAAATATCATTCAAACGCCCCGGACCTTGTTGGCCCTGCTCGGCTATATAAAAAAACAGCACCGGTTTATCCGGGAACATTTACAGGCGGAACTGGATGCCGCTCAACATCTCAATGACGGAAGCCTTGACCAAAAAGATTTCCGGAAGATCACCCACTATTATGGCCTGGCCGTTCCCGCGATATTGGGCGAAGAGATCTGCGCCCTTCGCGGAACTAAAATGACGGAAAAAGAACGGCTCGCTCTCACCTTCCAGGGTGCCATGACAGGCCTCGGGGATGATTTCTTTGACAAACAGGGAACATCGGCAGAGACCGTCAAGGCGTTTATAGAAAGCCCGGAAAAATTCACCGGTCATACTGCCAGCGAAAGGTTATTCCTTTCTTTTTATAAAAAATCACTTGCGTATGCGCATGACCCGGAGCTTGTAAAACATTATCTGCGGAAAGTTTTTGCCGCGCAGGTCGAAAGTAAAAAACAGGCATCACCAGGCTTATCGCAGGAAGAGATATTAAAGATCACGCTGGATAAGGGAGGTGTCTCTGTATTATTTTACC
>JANMKG010000026.1:0-10364 GCA_031371915.1 Chitinophagaceae bacterium
CAATTAACCGGTAAGAAACTGGATGACCGTTTTTTTATGTACGGGGAAGATCAGTTATGGTGCGAACAGGTTAAAAACCTTGGATATAATATTCTTTTTTTTGCGGGTACGACCCTTGTGCATATCAATAGCGGCAGTACAGACCTCTCCAAACAATTACAATTGCGAAAGACGATGATGAAGCACGAACTGGAAATAATGCGGCTACGAAAAGGGAAAGGTTTTTATTATTTTATATTCAGGTGCATCTATGGTACAAAGGAAGGGGTAAGAAACCTGGTCAAATCAATTGTTTTCAGGTTGACGGGCCGGATGATGCGGTAGATCAAGCAACATATTCTTTATCACATTTCCCCAGTAATAATGATCGTAGTAAGCCTGTGGCGTGGGAGACTGGCGGATGGAATATTTTATCACCGCCTTTGAGAATCCATCCCAGTTATTATCGGGCAGGCTGGTCAGTTTATCACCGCATATTTCCTTTGCAATACCGGTGGCGCCGCTTTCAGTGGATATGACCGTAGTTCCGTATGCGATAGCTTCCACCATCTTCGTCTTTATTCCGCCCCCCGCAATCACCGGGTTTAGGAATATATCTGCTGCTTTTGTATAAGTTTCAATATCGGCAATAAAGCCGGCGTAGATGATATTTTTGTCAGCATATTGCTTTAAGGAATTGAACTCACCCGGCAGGCCCTTTCCGCAAATAATGATCTTGTAACGAAAAGAGGGGGCAGCCAGCAACAGGGGATTTATTTTATCCAGTATTATTTTCAGCGCATCCAGGTTGGGTTTATAGTTAAGCAGCCCGCTGAAGAGCAATATCTTCTCCTCCGCGTTGATACCATATTTATGCCTGACAGACTGGGCACAGCCGGGTTTATCCTCGGGGTAGTTCTTTATTTCAATTCCAAAAGGGAGGTCTAAACATTTTTCTTTTTGAATCTTCCATTCATTGATCGCGAAATTCCTGTCTTCGGGTGTGATAAAGAAAAGAGCATCGGCTTTTTTAAAAGCTTTTTTCTCATACGTTTTTAAGAGGGGCCACCACCAGCGACCGGTGGAGCGAAAACGCTGGTATTCGATATTGTGGGTATGAATGATCGTTTGGACCCCGGTTCTTTTCCTGACACGATAAGCCAGCCAGGCATAATAAGGATGTTCCCAGATCACCGTATCGATTCCTTCTTTTTTTACCAGTTCTGTAATGGACCGGGTAAGACTGCGGTCATAATACCTGGAAAAAGATCCTTTGAGCAGGGGAATGAGCCGGTAATTCTTTGCCAGTGATGAATCGTTGGCTGCCACGGAAATGACGGAAAGATCAACTTCCTTCCCCAGCCACTCAAAGAATTGGGCAATGAATTTTTGCCCTCCTGAAAAATAAGGCAGGTAAGGGTAGGGGGCTATCGCAAGAACCTTCTTCATGAATGGTATCAGGTTATTTTCCTGTCCTCCCGGTTATTTTGTGCGGACTGGCTTTGTCTCCAGGCCATGAATAAACCACCCACCAGGATCAGCAGGATAAAGATCGAAGCAATAAACATGATCGACTTTCCTTTTTTAACGGAGGGCGGTTCAAAAACAAATTTTATCGCATGTTTGCCTGCGGGGAGTGACAATCCACGAAGGATATAATTGGTCTGGCAATAATCCGTCTTTTTACCATCGAGGTATGCATTCCATCCTACAGGGTAATAGATCTCGCTGAATACAGCGAATTGCGGACCATTACAGTTGGCTTCATATTCCATATTGTCGGGATCAAACTTTGTCAACCGGATCGAAGAAGCAGAATCCCATTGTGGTTGAACAACCTGCTGACTTAAAGTTTTCTCTACGATCGCGGTGTCTTTTAAATTGACTTTACCCAATGCCAGGATCGAGGCTACGCGGTCATCCACCAGTTTTACATTTTTGACCAGCCAGCAGGGGCCGTATACGTCAGGATTGGTGACAAGTGCAGGCTGACCGCTTTGCGGATCCTGTACAATAATATATTTTGTGTCCAGCATATTGAGGACAGCTGGTTCAGGTCGCCCTGCGGACAGATATTTTTCGATCACATCCTGGTAGATGCGGAGTTTGGCCGGGTGATAACCACCCACCGACCGGTGAAAATAAGAGGTTCGGGATTCACTGAAAGTACCGGCGCTGGGAGTGCCCACCATATTAAAGACACGGTAATGCGCTGATGTATCTTTTAGTATCTCCTTGTCGATGGCCGAAGGGCTGAAATTACTGCTGGTATAATCATCGGGCGACACAAAAAGTTTTTCATCATCCTTTCTTTCCGAATATTGATCATTATCGTTATTAAAATATTTATAGCTTGAAAGGGTGATATCAAGGGTACTGATGACCAGTAAGACAATAGCGGTGATCAATACGCCGATCTTATTCTTAGCATAGAGGTATAACGCGATCGCTGCCAGCGAGGCGATCCCAAGCGTTCTTAATATCTGCCCGCCGAACATAGCTTTTCTTTCTGCTTTCAGACCGTTCACGATTAAACGTGCAAGTTCATCAGAACCATTTTTGTCAGTATAACCCGCGATGATCTCCTTGTCAACAGGCATACTATAATCCATAACCATATAAGCAAGGGCCAGTATTCCAAACACAGCAGCGAGGGTATACAGGATGGGTTTGAAATTCTTTTGTAAAAATTCCCTGCTGTTGGCAGCAAATAATAATTGCTGCAACGTGATCGCTGCCATGACACCGAGGGTAAGCTGTGGAATAACCTGGGCAAAAGAAGGAGAGCGGAATTTATTATAGAGGGGCAGGTGTTCAAAAAGGAAAACATTAAATCCTCCAAAATATTTTCCCCAGGTCATGAAAATTCCCAGCACGGTGGCTGCGAGTAATCCCCATCGCATTGGGGTTTTTATAGTGACAAAACCTATGACCCCGAAAAGGAAAACCAGCACACCCAGGTACGCAGGACCCGCGGAAAAAATGGTTCCCCAGTATTTGGGCATATTCTGCGCCACCTGCTCAGCATTTGATTCAGGGATTCCTTTATCAATTAGCTTTTTGGCAATTTTGGAACCTTCGCCAAACTTTGCATAGCTACCGCCGCCAAATGCATTGGGCATAAGCAGTGTAAATGTTTCCGCTTTGCGAAGACTGTATTCAAAGGCGTAAGCCGTATCCAGACCCGTGGTCTTTGCCGCTTTCACCGTATCTCCTTCGATACTGATATCCTTTCCACCGCGCATGGTAAACTTACTGTATTCGGATGTTGTTTTCAGGACCAGTGCATTACCAGCGACAGCAATTATCGCAGCTACCATAGTGATGGCAGCCGCAATGCCAATATGTTTCCAATCCTTTTCCATGATCCATTTCACCAGGTAGGCTAGCGTTACCAGCAGGGCGATCAAAAAGAAATAATAGGTTACCTGCAGGTGATTGAAGCCAAGTTGCTGGTAAGTCCCATAGGTCGTCAGGGCAAAACCAAGCCAGTATTTTTTTTCATAGGTAAAAACAAGACCTGCGAGAACGAGTGGCATAAAATCAGTTGCAAGCATCTGCGTATCATGTCCTGCAGCGATAAGAACAGGGTTATAGGTAGAAAAAGCATAGGCAAGACCCGATAAGATCCCGATAACAGGATTCACCCGCAATGCCAGGCATAGAATATAAAAACAGATACAGCCAAGGAAGAAAAAATTGATCGGTTTGGGCAATCCAATCGAAAATACCTTCACCATATCAGGCATCACGCTTTTTCCCTGCATGGCAACCTGGTAATTGGGCATACCGCTGAACAGGTTTGTGTTCCACAAAGGATAATGACCGTTCTGTTTTTTGTATTCAAAAGCGCTTTGAGCCATCCCTTTCCAGCCTACATTATCATGCTGATTCATAACATTCCCTTCCAGGACAGGTTTGCAAAACAACAGGGACACCACGATGAAAACAACAACAGCGACCAGGTGCGGGAGGATCTTTTTCAGCAGGGGATTTTTCATTACTATTCGATTATTAGGCTGACAAAATAATGCTATTTTAGAGTAAAATCCCGATGCGCTGGCTTTTATTTTTGTCAAGACTGGCTTTTATTTCAGGCATTTGTATAGTGATCTGGCTGCTGCTTGCCATGATCAAAACAGAGAATGATGAAATGTTCTCTTCCACCATCATTACGATCGGTTACGTGATGGGAGCTATCCTGCTGCCGCTGGTGAATATCTGTTATCTTGTACTCCGGCTGTCGGGAAAAAAAGCAGCACTTTCGGTAGTGCCCCGCTGGCTGATCATCGCCAATATTATTTTCTTAATTGTATTGTTATACTATATATTCTACCTGAATGATCCATACTATCATCAAAAATAGGCCGACGAGACTATTCATTATCCTCTCGGGTATTTTTCTTACGGCCGCCCTGATCGCGGAATTTATTGGCGTAAAGATATTTTCCCTGGAAACCACCCTGGGGTGGAAACCGGCAGCGCTCCATTTATTCGGCGGCATTTATTCCTTTAATCTTACCTGTGGTGTACTGCTCTGGCCTGTTGTATTTATTATGACAGATATCATTAACGAGTATTATGGTCAGAAAGGCGTTAAATTCCTGAGCTGGATGACGATCATCCTGATCGGGTTTGGTTTTTTAATGGTGTTCGGTGCCATCAGTACTTCGCCAAACACCTGGTGGATCACCAGCAAGAAAGTGGCAGGAGTGGAGGATATGAATGCATCATTTAACGGGATCTACGGGCAGGGCCTGGGTATCGTGGTCGCTTCGATGACCGCTTTCCTGATCGGGCAACTGGTCGATGTAGCAATATTTCATAAAATAAAAAAAATAACAGGAGAAAGCAAGATCTGGTTACGGTCAACGGGTTCCACCCTTGTATCTCAATTGATCGACAGCTTCGTGGTGCTGATCATCGCCTTTTATGTTTATCCAAAACTGGTAAAGGGGCAGGGAGAGCCATGGCCTTTTGACCAGCTGATCGCTATTTGCATCGTTAATTATATTTATAAGTTTATAGTGGCGATACTGCTTACGCCGGTTATTTATATTGTTCACCACCGGATCGAAAAATACCTGGGCCATGAACAGGCTACTGTGATGAGGAAGGCGGCCATGGGAGATTCCTAATATTTTTCTTTGATCATTGAAGCCACAATCTTGTCGATCGGGAGGGTCATCATGTCCGCTGAAAAATAATCCCACTCGATAAACCGGAAGGTCTCGGTTTCCCCGGTTTCCTCGTACATTTTTAGTTGCACCTCATCAAAATCAAAAGGCTTTGTTCTTAAGGGAACCTGGATAGGTTCAAGCGCGTTGGCCAAATAATAAATGGAAATTATCTGGTGTTTCGGGTTGAAGGCGGATAACTGGAAAAAATCGGTGGTATAAATATGCTCGCCGATCTCTACATTTAGCTCCATTTCTTCCATGAACTCCCGCTTCAAACAATCTCTAGTTCCTTCACCGAATTCCAGCCCGCCACCGGGAAATTTCGTGATCGAACTGCCCCGTACGAGTTCATCACTTACCAATAACTGTTTTTTGTTGTTGATGAGTATACCGTAAACCCTCAGATTAAAATACTGCATATGGCCGGTTGATCTTTTAAGTAAGATAAAGAAAATGTTTTGCAGACAGATACAACTCATCCGCCAAACTGTACTGGGCATGTTGAAAAAAACAGGATATTTAAGCGCAGAGAAAGGAGAAGCAAAAATTACGCAGAGTTCTCTGCGCGAACTTTGCGTTCTTCGTGGCTCTGCGATAAAATTAAATTCAGACGATCAGCTATACGCCAGCCGTAGACTGGCTTAAAATATTTTCTTACGGAAAAAGTACCAGCCGATCACCAGGGCGATACCCAGGGATAAAAAAGCCACGATATAAAAAGCGTATTTCGAATGCTCAAAACCACTTGGCACATTCATCCCGAACAAACTGGCGATCAGGACGGGAAAGGTAAGTACGATCGTGATCACGGCGAGTCGCTTCAATACCTCGTTCTGGTTATTGGCAATGATACTGGCGAATGCATCGAGGGTACTACTCAGGATATTGGTATAGATATTGGCCATCTCCAGGGCCTGTGAATTATCCACGATAAGGTCATTCAGGATCTCTTTTTCTTCTTCTGTAAGGCCAAGGAAATTGGTTCGTTCCATCTTCATCATCAGCATCTCGTTGGACCGGAGAGCGGTAACAAAATAGACCAAACTTTTTTGTATGCGCATCAGTTCCAGCAGGTATTCATTCTTGCTGGCACTGTATAGTTTTTGTTCGTAGATATTTCTCCGCTGGTTGATCTCCTTCAGGTGGTCCATGAAGTTCTGAACGATCTTCTCGAAGATCTTCAGCACCATCATATTCCGTTTATCCGGGTGGCGGTTCTGGAAAGTATTCAGGAATTTTTTGATCGCTGTATTCTCAAAAGAATTGACCGTTACTACCTGGTTATGGGTGAGGATGATACAGATCGGGATAGTGATGTAGTAGGCATCGCTTTCGTTAAACGAATTGTTCTCGGTCGGGGTTTTGATGACAATAAGCTTAACATTATCTTCTTCTTCGAAGCGGCTTCTTTCGTCAATATCGAGTGAGTCGGTCAGGAAGTCGATAGGAATATCCAGTACGGAAGACAGTTCGGAGAACTCTTCCTGTTTCAGTGGCGGGAGCACATTGACCCAGGAACCGTTCTCTGGTTTGTCAATGGCGACGGTCTGCTGGTTGAGAATTTTAAAATACTGGATCATAGACTACTGCCTGCTTTCGGGAGGCAGGCAAAGTTAAGCCTGCCCGTCTTTTAATACAATAATAATTGGATGAGGCGGGGCCGGGACGCGGATTTAATCGCTTAATCGTTCTTTAATGATGGCATGATGATGTTGGGTATGATAAATAGTAAAATAACCAAGTTCCCGTAAGGTTATTTTTCCTAATAGCGGGTGAGGTGCGAGATAGTTGTCCAGTTCGGGATCTTTCCAGTTTTTCTCCATTGTCCCAAGCAATTTGTCCATGGCCCCGTTAAAGCGGCTCATTATTTTTTCTTTACTCTCGCTGGCCTTAACAGGTTTAGCGACAAACCTGCCACTGGCGCGACCTCCCTGTTCCAGTTTCAATTTGTATTTGGCCACCAGTTCATCATAGCTGCGGGAAGCCCGGTTGGGTTTTCCGGTATAGAGCCGAACGATAAATTTCGGAAGGCGGTAAGCAAGCCGGGTCATATTAGCTGAGGTGATAAGGTGTGTTATGTTCTGGGCGATGGACCATTTGGTAGCGGGTTGCCGGAAAAAATCGGCTTCGCTGATCGCGGAACAGGAAGAAGCAAATTCCGTGAATGTCATACGGGACTTGTTGATGATATCTTCTTTGGATAGAATGAGTGACATGTTATTTTAACTCAACAGTTCCTTCAAATGCTTTTTCCGCCGGTCCGCAGAGCCAGATATTCTCGTAACGGTTATCGTCGATCCTGTCAAATTCAACGGTTAGGGTACCACCGAGCGTCTTTACTTCTACATCATTGAATCCATTTTCGTTATGGAAGCAAACCAGGGCAGCAGCGGTAACACCGGTACCGCAGGAGAAGGTTTCATCTTCCACACCCCGTTCAAATGTCCTCACAATGATCTTATCGGCTTCGCTGAGTTGCTCTACGAAATTCACATTGATACCTTCCTCTTCAAACTCTTTGCTGTGGCGTATCTCGTAGCCTTTTTTAAATACATCCAGGTCCATTACGTTCGTTACCATTTTGATATAATGGGGGGAGCCGGTATCCAGGATAAAATCACTGTGGAATTTATTGATGTTCTTGACGTCTTTCATTTTCAATGACACGATCCCGTCTATATCAATTTCGGCTTCGTGAACACCGTCGGCAGCTAAAAAGCGATAAACTTCCCGGTGGATACCAAGATGGTAAGCAAATTTTGTTATACAGCGGCCGCCATTCCCACACATACTTCCTTCTTTACCATCGGAATTATAGTATTTCATTTCAAATTCAAAACCTGCCTTTGCATTCAGCAGCATGAGGCCATCGGCCCCAATGCTAAACCGCCTGTTACAGAGACGGCGAACCTGGTCGGTTGTCAATGAGTATTCATTCTTGCGGTTGTCGGCCAGGATGAAGTCATTCCCGGTGCCCTGGTATTTATAAAAATGGAAAGTCATTAGATGTTTTCAGAAAAAATTTGAAGAAATTTTTGAATAAGATTTTCAACGGTCGTTTTTCCATCTTTCGAAAATTCTTTTTTTACTCTATTAGCTACGATCGCGTTTACGGCAAGGCAATTATGTCCTAATAATTTCCCCAATCCATAGATCGCCGATGTTTCCATTTCGAAATTAGTAATGCGATGCTGTCCAAAACGAAAATCGGTCAGGCGATTTACAAAATTAGGGTTGCTGATCCCAAGTCTTAGTATTCTTCCCTGGGGGCCATAAAAGCCGGGACAGGTAACGGTAATACCCTGGTGAAAATCTTTTACAAAGTGTTTGATCAGGGAAGCCGCGCCGCTGCTGATATAAGGGTTACCGATCTGGCCATGGATCTGTGTATGCGTAACAAAGGATTGCAGCAATTCTTTTTCCTGGTCGTTTTGTTCATGACGATAAAAATTGAGCAGGTTGTCAACACCCAGCCCATGGGTAGAAGCCACGAAACTATCAACAGGGATATCCGCCTGTAGTGAACCCGAAGTACCGATCCGGACAATATTCAATGCGCTCAATTGTTTCTTTATCTCCCGGGTTTCAAAGTCGATATTGACAAGCGCATCGAGTTCATTCATCACGATATCAATATTATCGGGACCGATACCGGAGGACAGCACCGTCAATCTTTTTTTACCCACGAAACCGGTATGTGAAATGAATTCCCGGTGTTGTCGTTTTACTTCCACCGAATCAAAATGTTTACTGACCTCCCGGACCCGGTCCGGATCTCCTACGGTAATAACGGTACCGGCGATCTCTTCCGGACGGAGGTCAAGGTGGTAAATAGCGCCCCGCGGGTTGATGATCAGTTCTGATTCGGCGATACGACTCATAGTTTGCTGTTTGAGGATGAAAGGACGAAGCATCAAAAATATCATATTTTCGTTACCATTCAAAAAGCTGCTATATTCTATCTTACTTGATTTTAACTAATGGTAACGCTATTTGACTGGTTACTTAACACGAGTTAAAAAATTAGTACCATGGTTATTAAAAAAACTTATTTTATTTTTTTTTCATTACTTTTTAATTTTTGGTGTGCTGCACAGGATTTAAGGCTTATGCTGCCTCGTGGGCACACTGGAGATATCTCTGCGGCTGTATTCTCAAATGACGGGAAAAAAATCATAACTGGTTCCGAAGATGGAAGCGCCAAAATCTGGAATTTAGAGGGAAGGCTCCTTTTGAATTTAAGCAATAATGACGTGACAAAAGCAATAAGTTCTATTCAAACAAGTTCAGATGGAAATGTAGTAGCAACTCTTACAAGTGCAGATTTTACCAATGAAAATGTTGCTAAAATATGGGATGGGCGGAGCGGTAAAATGTTGTGTTCGTATTTAGCCAGTAGTATCAAGGTTACACCAGATGGCAAAAAAATAATAATCTCAAATGGAAGAACTATAAAGGTTATAGATCCAATTAAAAAGGAGGTATTATTTGAACTAAAAGGCCAAGGTGGGTTTACCTCCTTCCTGGATGTGAATAATTCAGGGACTTTATTATTATCTGCAGCTGACTTAAGAAGCGATTATGGTTCTTCCCGTAACGATACAATTTGGGTTTGGGATCTGAGTTCTGGGAAAGAATTATTTTCCCTGTCTGGACATAAAGATAAAATTACTTCTGTAAAATTTAGTAAAGATGGGAGGTTTATTATTTCAGCCTCCACAGATAAAACTATTAAAATATGGAGTTCAAATAAAGGAGAACTTCTGTATGATATTAATACGGGTATCGATTATGATTTCGTGCAACTTAATGCGGAGGGAAACCTGGCAATAGCAACAAATGTCAGTTCTGAGCATCAAAAAAATTCTATTGTTATTTGGGATATTAGAAAAGGGAAAATTGCGTACATTATAAGGGACAATATAAAAATATTTAATGCTGAAATTGATCAAAATGCCAATACAATCGGCATTGTTTCCAGCGACAGCGCATTGGCTTTTGATATTAACACAGGGAGAATTTTATTTGCTAAAGAGTATTCAGGAGAGGAAATGGCTTTAAGTAAAGACGGAAAAATATTTGTTTCACCAAACGTGTATGATTTGAGGCGTAAGAGGCGCTTAGTAGATATTAAATTGTTTGGATTGGCAAAATCCATAGAGTATTCAGCATTGGATAATGATCATAATATTATTATTTTTATAA
>JANMKG010000040.1:0-7544 GCA_031371915.1 Chitinophagaceae bacterium
CTTCCCGATCCTTATTAGGAGTGCAAATATAGCGGCTTCTGCCCTAATCTCCTTTTATTTTTAAGGTGTAAAAAAACCGGGACAAGCTCCAACAGAGCCTGTCCCGGTAAATTATCTTATTTAATTATTGCATGATACTAAGCGGGTTTGTGGCAGAAAAATACATCAGTTTATCCATTTGCTTGTTGGCTACATCATCAAGGTAAACGGCGAAAGCGATCATTACTTTTCTCCCGTTCAGTTCCGGTATCTGGTCATAAGGGATAAACAATTCCAGGTTCTTCTTACCGCCTTTATTATAACTCACTTTTGAATTGGGCAGCAGGTTCATCTTCAGGTATACAGCAGTGGTGCCTCCCCAGCTATAATAAGGATTGGTCGTTTTAATATAGTAGCCATCCTCATCCGCCAGTCTCGCCACGAAATATACTTCTCCCATTTTGGAGTTGGTCTTCAAATCAAAAGAAGGGGTGATCACCAGCCCGCCCCTGGCCTGACTGTTCACCACGTTCAGTTGGGTGAAATTACTAATATCAACTTTGGGTACGGTCAATAAGGACACTTTCTGGTTCTTTGGATACAAAGCAGCGATCAATGCCTTATCCCCGGCAGAAAGTTCATAATTATCCTTCAACGAATACCCGTCTGTTGTTTGCCAGGAACTGATTGAATAATGCATGATCGATTTAGGATCATAGCTGGTTCCGTTCGTATAGAATTGGTTGGCCACTTCAAATACATTGAAATCGACTTTATCCCTGTCCCAGCCCTGTGTCTCGTAATAGTAATTATAAACAGAGTCTGTTTTTTTCCAGTTCACGGCGCCGGGATAGCTTTGTTCGTGCAATAAACCAAGCGAATGCCCGAATTCATGCATGACCACGCGGCGTAATTCAGGGTTATTCCAGTGGTTGGGATCGGTGCGCATAACGGAGATCAAATGATTCAGGTTATAGGGCGGGTCAATACCGTTCTTCTTTAGTACCTCAATATAATAATCAGCATCCGCGAAAAACAGTGTGTCAAAATTGATGGTTTGCTCTGACTGTGACCTGAAATTGGCTTCCGTACCCACTGCCGAATTATGACCATATCCTTTTCCCAATTTGACACGAATATTTGTACGCTTCACTGTATCCGATACGAACCTGAAGGTGATGTTGGCATATTTCTCCCACTCCTTCGCGTTCTGGATCACTTTATCCCGGAGTGTCTTGCTTCCACCAGGCATGAATTTCACCGTCAGTACCGTACCGTTCTCCCAGGTATGA
Source organism: Chitinophagaceae bacterium (assembly GCA_031371915.1). Classification (GTDB taxonomy): domain Bacteria; phylum Bacteroidota; class Bacteroidia; order Chitinophagales; family Chitinophagaceae; genus JJ008. The sequence goes on from JANMKG010000040.1 coordinate 1,272, forward strand.
TAATTATCCAGTACTCCCCGGGGTTTCGTGGTGTCAACCTGGCCAAGCATCGCATCCCCCACAATCGTTGTACAAGGTACTTTGGGAAATTTTTGTGCCTGGGCATATTGTCCAATGGACGTTAAAATAACAAAGAGAGCCAGGAACCTTTTCATATTGTTACATTTTAATTGTTCGAATATAGCAACGTTTCAGGATCCTTCTACTACCCATTACACGGTATATTAAAGTCAAAAAAAAGCCTTGCCATTATAGCAAAGCTTGACATTTCAGCGGAGAGGGAGGGATTCGAACCCTCGGTACAAGTTTAAGCTCGTACAACGGTTTAGCAAACCGGCCCTTTCGGCCACTCAGGCACCTCTCCTTTATTGTTGAACATTGACCATTGAGCATTGTATATTGAATATTCAACAACCAACGCTCAATTTTCAAGTCTCAAGTAATGCCACAATTTAACAATCAGGCAATACTCATTTTTTATTCATTATCGGCCTTTTCCGGCCCTCGTCCGCCAATTGGCGGAACCTCTCCATCCGTTGAACATTGAATATTGTCTATTGTCTATTGAATATTCAACCGGGGAGCAAAAATAAAGATTAATTGCTTTCTGGCAACCTATTTCAGGTTTTATCGCAATAAAAAACCCCGGCTTTGGCCAGGGCAGTGTTTCAATATCCTATTGAAACCGTCCAGTATCTTTTTTATGTTGGTTGTAAACCAATTTGTCATCCCGGGCACGTCATTGCGAGAGGATCGAAGCAAAGCGAGGGTTCGTCATCCCGAGCAAAGCGAGGGATTACATCGCAGCCAGTTGCACTTTCTGCTGCAATTCCAATACGTTTTCGCGGAATACCCCATCGGTATCCATCAGGTCTTTTACCGTCTGGCAGGAATGGATGACCGTCGTATGATCACGGCCGCCAAAATGCTCACCGATCGTTTTTAATGAGTTTTTTGTAAAAGCCTTGGCAAGGTACATAGTGATCTGTCTTGCCTGTACGATCTCCCTTTTGCGGGTCTTTTGCAGGAGTTTATCGTAGGGCACATCAAAGTAATCGCAAACCATTTTCTGGATAGTCTCGATCGTGATCTCTTTGCTGGATGATTTTACAAAATTTCGTAGCACTTTTTTTGCAAGGTCTAAATCTATTTCCCTCCTGTTCAGCGAAGATTGTGCCAACAGTGAGATTAATGCTCCTTCCAGCTCCCTTACATTATTACTGATATTGTAAGCAATATACTTAACTACCTCTTTGGGCATCTCGAGCCCGTCATTTTTCATCTTTTTCTCCAGTATCTCGATCCGGGTATCATACTCGGGTACCTGCAGGTCAGCACTTAAACCCCAGCGGAAACGACTGAGTAATCTTTCCTGGACCCCATCAAGATCCTTGGGTGACTTATCCGAAGTAAGAATAAGCTGTTTATTCGACTGGTGCAAATGATTGAAAATGGCAAAAAAAGCGTCCTGGGATTTTTCCGCTTTGGCGAAGAACTGGACATCATCGATGATCAATACATCGATCAACTGGTAAAAATGGATAAAATCGTTGATCGCGTTATTCCGGCTGTGATCCATGAACTGGTTGATGAACTTCTCCGAACTTACATATAAGACAACCTTATTGGGGTGGAGTCTTTTTACCTCGTTTCCAATGGCCTGGCCCAGGTGGGTCTTACCCAAACCAACCCCGCCATAGATTACCAGGGGGTTAAAAGAATTGGTCCCGGGTTTCTCCGCCACCGTTTTCCCTGCCCTCCGGGCTACCCTGTTACAGTCACCTTCTATAAAAGCCTCAAAGGTATAAATGTGATTTAACTGGGGGTCGATCTGCATCTTCTTAAGCCCCGGGATAACGAAGGGATTCTTGACAGGGTTATTTATGACAAGAGGAAAATCCATTTCGTTATTTGAAAAAGTTTTAAAACCCTGGCCGCTTACATCCATCGTAACAGGTTTGTTCTTGCTGTTACCACTGTCCACCATGATGCGGTATTCGAGACGGGCATCTTTACCCAATTCTCTCTTCAATGTCTTCGCTAATAAATTTACGTAATGTTCTTCGAGATATTCGAAAAAGAATTGACTGGGTACCTGGATAACGAGTACATTATTTTTTAAGGAGACCGGGTGGATGGGTTCGAACCAGGTTTTGTAATGCTGCCATTCAACAATGTCTTTGATGATCTTTAAACAATTGGTCCAGATTTTTTCAGCATTCTTCTCCATCAGATTAGTAAGCAGTTTATACCGGGTTAACTATAGTAATTCTTCGCAAAAGGTCCAAAAAAAATCTTCACACAATGTCAGTAAAAAAAGTTGGACAGGGAGGCGAATATCAACATTTCTTTCATAAAAAAAAACTTTTATCCACCTGATTTTTGTGAAACAGAAATATTGTGATTTTTGGTCATTTTTTTACCGGAAAATTTGGAAAATTCAAAATCTAAACGTCCCAAAATGATGCCGGCAAAACCCACCTGGTTGACCAACACGTCGTCTCCTTTTTTATTCTTATATTCAATCGGGCTGTCCAAAAAAGTGTGCGTATGACCACCAATGATCAGGTCAATATTAGCTGTTTCTTTTGCCAGCACTTCATCACTCACTTTCGTACTCTCTTTGTACTGGTTCCCGAGATGCGATAAACAAATGATCATATCACAGCCTTGTTTTTTCAAACCGTCAGCTGTTTCATTGGCTTTTTGAACAGGATCAAGGTATTTTGTTTCGCCAAATAAAGTATCCGGTATCAATCCTCTTCCTTCAATACTCACTCCAAAAACGCCGACCTTTAATTTTCCTTTCTTAAAAATTTTATACGGCAAAGTTTTATTCTCCATCGGTGTGCCGGTAAAATCATAATTGGCAACCAGCATCGGGAAGTTTGCGTGCTTCGTCAATTGCATCGCAAGATTTTCCATGCCAGCATCAAAATCATGATTCCCTATTGTACACGCATCATAGTTCATGGCAGACATGGCTTTTATTTCCGGCTCTCCTTTATATAAATTGAAATAGGGAGTACCCTGGAAAATATCTCCCGCATCCAGTAGTAATACCTGTTCTTCTTCCTGCCGGATCCTGCTGATCAGTGCCGACCGGGCGGCGATCCCGCCAAGTCCCTGGTTTCGGCCCCCGTCCATCGGGAAAGGGTCCAGCCTGCTATGCGTATCATTGGTGTGTAAAATGGTCAGTTTCAGGGGACTGAAATAATCGGCTGCCTTTACCAAAGAAGGACCGGCCAGGATAGCCCCTGCGGATAAGACCGATTGCCGGATGAATTTTTTTCTACTGAGCATTGGTAACCCGGTTTTCAATGTTGGCACTGATATTCTTTCCCTGGCTTTTCAGCTTTTTGATATAATCAAAAATGGCATCCCGCATCAGGTAACCATTCGTGATCTGCGGGATATTGCGGAGCATTTCTGCATTATCTCCACCATTGGCCATAAAATCAGAATTGACCGTTGTGTAAGTAGCTGTAGGATCCAGTGGCTTACCCCCGATCATCACATTCACTGCTTTTTTGTCTTTTATCTGCATCGAGATCCCGGCTACGGGCCAGCCACCATTCAATGCCGCGAGATCGAGCAATTGCTGAACAATATCCCCTTTCAATTGCTGAAGGATTAGCAAATTGTCAAAAGGCATCAGTTCAAAAATTTTTCCCGTGGTAACATTTCCTGCCGGTAATTGTGTCAACCTGATGCCCCCATAATTCAAAAAAGCAGCATCCACTTTTGTATGGTATTTTTCAGCAGCCATGGTTAAAAAAGCGTCTACCATGAAATTACCCAGTGTTGATTCGGGTTGTTTTTTTTCCAGGCTTATTTCCGCGATACCCACAACATCATTCATCGTTTTATTTACATTATCACTATACGGTTGTAAAAATCCAACCACCGCAGGATCTTTTGGCTGACCTTCCGTGATACGATAAGATTTGTATTGTAAGTTTTGACTTTGATAAACGGTGTTACAGGAAAAACCTGTAAACAAGAGCAGTAAAAAAAATAAAGCAAAGCGGGATTTTTTTTTCATAACCGGGGTCTCCCTGAAGATATAAATATTTAATGGCCGTAACAAAGAATTACGTCTTTAATCCCGGTTTTTTATTTGCATCTTTGTAACTCGTTTCAGGATAAAAACCTGACAGTATGCAAAAGACCATTTCACTTAAACTGCTTCCATCGGAAGCGGGTGACCCAACCCTGGTGCAGCAATATATTGCACAGGCCGCAGGGGTAAGCCAGACCTCCGTCAGTGGTTATATCCCGTTAAAACAATCGATTGATGCCCGTGGCAAACAGCCATGGATCAGTGTTTCCCTGAAAGCCTATATAAATGAACCCTTCCAGCCACGGGAGCGGATGTCTTTCGGGTTCAGGGATGTAAGCAGTGCTGCCCGCAAAGTAGTGATCATCGGTGCAGGGCCGGCCGGTCTTTTTGCCGCTCTCCGGCTGATCGAAAAAGGCATCCGCCCCATACTCCTTGAAAGAGGGAAAGATGTAAGGGCCCGGAGAAGGGACCTGGCAGAACTTAATAAGAAAGGAGAAGTGAACCCCGAAAGCAATTATTGCTTTGGCGAAGGGGGTGCAGGCACTTACAGCGACGGTAAGCTCTATACCCGGAGCAGCAAACGGGGAGACATCAACCGTATACTCAATTTATTCTTTCATTTCGGCGCAGATGAACAAGTGCTTTACGAGGCACACCCCCATATCGGGACCAACAAGCTTCCCCAGATCATTACCGCGATGCGAAAAACGATCAGGGATTGTGGTGGCGAATTCCTCTTTGAAAAGAAAGTGGTTGACCTTATACTTAGTAGTGACCAGGTAAAAGGGGTCAAAACAGCCGATGGGGATTTCTTTGAAGGGGATGCCGTCATTCTTGCAACAGGTCATTCAGCACGAGATATATTTGAACTACTTCATCATAAAAAGATAGTAATCGAATCCAAGGCTTTTGCACTTGGAATCAGGATAGAACATCCTCAATCGCTAATTGATAAGGTACAGTATCACCTTCCCGGCATTTCCACGAAAAGCGGGAACCTGCGACCAACTGGCTTACCCCCCGCTTCTTACAGCTGGGTGCAGCAGGTAAATGGTAAGGGAGTATTTTCATTCTGTATGTGTCCCGGGGGGATCATAGCACCTGCGGCCACTTCACCCGGGGAAATGGTGGTTAATGGGTGGAGTCCTTCAAAAAGAAATAATCCTTATGCAAACAGCGGCATCGTTGTTTCTGTGGAAGAAAAAGACCTGCTGGCTTTTAAAAAACACGGGCCATTGGCGGGTATGTTTTTCCAGCGATCCGTTGAGAAAAAAGCATTTGAAGCGGGAGGCGGTAAATTTGTCGCACCTGCCCAGCGATTGGTTGATTTTGCAGAAAATAAGTTGTCTTCTTCCCTGCCTGGCTGTTCTTACCTGCCCGGACTTCATTCTTCTTTATTAAAAGAGGTATTGCCAGCTTTTATTCACCGCAGCCTCCAGGAAGCTTTCAAAGAATATGGAAAAAAGATGAAGGGCTATTTTACGAATGAAGCGGTTGTAGTGGCCACCGAATCCCGGACCTCCTCACCGGTAAGAATACCGAGAGACCCGGTGACACTGCAGCATCCTCAATATAAAAACCTCTATCCCTGTGGGGAAGGTGCTGGCTATGCCGGGGGGATTGTAAGCGCGGCGATGGACGGGGAACGGGTGTGTCTTCAAATTGAAATGGCCCTTTCCCGTATCTGAAGACCCATACCCTTCACATTTCACCCTTATATTTTTACCTACTGGCCGATTTCCCGAACAAGTTTCTGCAGGACGACTATTTTTACATTATAAATTGATGATATGCCAATCCTTGAACTCCATAACCTTAAGAAATATTTTGCCACTCAAAAAGCCGTAGACGATATCAGCCTTTCCGTGGAAAGGGGCCAGATATTTGGCTTACTCGGTCCGAATGGAGCAGGTAAAACAACCCTGATCCGTATGATCACCGGGATCTTTTACCCTGATGAGGGCCAGATCATCTTTGATGGTAAAAAATTTGACCCGATCAACGATGTGGAATCGATCGGCTATATGCCGGAAGAAAGAGGGCTTTATAAAAAGATGAAGATCGGCGAACAGACCATGTACCTCGCCCAGCTGAAAGGCCTGAGCCGTAATGATGCCATGACAAGGATCAAAGCATGGTTTGTGAAATTTGAAATGGAAAGCTGGTGGAACAAAAAAGTAGAGGATCTCTCCAAAGGAATGAGCCAAAAA
>JANMKG010000082.1:0-3247 GCA_031371915.1 Chitinophagaceae bacterium
TATGACGATACGCACAGGAATGTGAGTAGCTTTTTTCGTAGATATGTTTTTGTACCAGCTCGTTTGGACCAAGACCTGATAACGACCTCGTGAAAATGCTGCAGATGATTTGCCCAAAAAAACATAGCCGGGCAATAGTGCGATTGGAAGAGTACGGGGTTTAGCGGAATTGCGGGGGTTGGTAGGGGGGAGATAAAAGTTCATTAATTAGGATTTGTTCTAATTTGAGGGAGCTCGCTCAATATTTGGGATTGGAGTCTTTGTTATGCCCGGCAATAATAAGTATTCGACCAATTCGGGCTTGTCAATCCTATTATTATTTTCGTATTTTGGTAGTAAGATTGCAGGAATAGTCATTATTCAAGGACCACAATATGCCCGACCAATACCTTTTCCGCTTTTCACTAAATGGACAGTTCCATGGAGGAACGATTAGCTGGACACCCAACCAGGCAACACCTATTGTTTTTTTTGCCAGCTTACTGGAGAAGATCGAACAGTTAAAAAAAAGAACATACCCAGGAGGATTATCCAAACCACTGAAAATAATCCTGGCAGATGATGATGACGATGACCGGCAGCTTTTTGAAGAAGCGATTGGATGTATCGACCCGGAAATTATTGTCTCTATGGCGCAGAATGGAATGGAACTGATAGAAATGATGAAGAGCGGATTACAGCCAGAGATCATTTTCCTTGATCTTAATATGCCGGGTAAAACGGGAAAAGAATGCCTGACCGAACTTCGCCAGCATGAAGCTTGGACAAAGATACCTGTGATTATTTATTCCACTTCCTCCAATAAAAAAGATATACTTGACACCTACAGCGGCGGGGCAAACCTTTATTTGCTCAAGCCGCCCTCGTTCAGAGAATTGATCGCGATCATCCGGCAAGCTTTCTCTTTCGATTGGGAAAATACCGATCGACTGCCACATAAAGATTTTGTCCTAACCTTTAATTCCTGATGCATGGGCGAGGTTAAAAAAAGGGAAAAGAAAATAGTTGCTACCGACCTGGATTTTGTTCACTTACCCCCGTTTGCCCGGTGGATCCTGGATAATTGCCTGGATGAGTATGCAAAACTGGGACTGCAATTATCCCGTGCGGAGAAAATTCCTATTCTCAAATTCTTTTCACAATACACGGAGGAACAACTTCACGAGATAGGAAAGATCTCCGGGGCTGAATTATTGAACAGCCTTGCCAGCAATAAAGCACGAAAGTATATCGATGTTTCTGTACGGGAGTGGATCGCAAACAGGCTGGAAATGATCGACCGGGATGCGATCGTCGCGGAAGATATAGCCCTGATCTCTCAGGTCAGGCGGCAGGTATTCCGCCTATTGCTTGAAAATTATACAAAAGATGTAATCGTTTTCAGTAAAACAATGGAAGAGGTCGACCGCTTTACAGCAGCTTCCGATATTGCCGCTTTTAATGCCTATATCCGGATTCACCAGGAAAAGATACAGGCCATGAATGATAAGCTTGAATTACATCAAAAAGAACTTTTAGAAGCCCAGAAGCTAGCTCAAATGGGAAGCTTCTATTGGGATATGCAGGGGAAAGGAAAATCCGTATTTACCCCCACTGTTTTAGAGATTTTCGAAATGGAGAAAAGCAGCAACTTCGAAAGCTTCATTGAAGATGTTCACCCGGACGACCGGCACCGGCTCCGCGAATCGATAGCCACAGCAATGAAGGATAAGGAGGGTATCTATGAATGCGAATACCGGTATACGCGTAATAATAAAACGAAAAGGATATGGTCGAGAGGTATTATAAAGTTCGAAGATGGGCAACCTGTTGGTATGAAAGGTACATTGATGGATATAACGGTTAAAAGCGAATTGCTGGAAAAATTGCAGGAAAGTGAAGAACTACATAAACAGGCACAGGCACTTACTCATATCGGCAACTGGTCATGGGATATTTTAACAAACGATATTATATGGTCTGATGAGATGTATCGGATCTACGGGTTAATTCCTCAATCGGAAAAAATAACCTTCGAGCGTTTTATGTCACTGGTACACCCGGATAACAGGGAGCAAAGAATGAAGGAGATAGAACATTCCCTTGCGATCGGGAAAGCAGATGATTATATCTTACGTATTATAACCCCGGTGGGTGAAAACAGGATCCTGAAAGGAAAAGGAGAGCTGGTACTTGATGCGGCAGGAAAGCCTGTACGATTCAATGGTACCTGCCAGGATATCACGACTGAATACACACTCAACAAAACCCTGGAGGAAAAGGAAGAATACCTGGCACTGCTGATCAATAATGCACCAGATGCAGTGATCGTTATCGATGAGCAAAGTATTATCCGGCTCTGGAATCCCAGGAGCGAAACAATCTTCGGGTGGAAGGCCACCGAGGTGCTGGGTCGCCATCTCGGGGATACGATCATACCACCACGATACCGGGAGGCCCATAATAACGGTATGCGGCATTTTCTCGCCACCGGTGAGGGAAATGTGATCAACAGGACCACGGAGCTCACTGCAATGAATAAACGAAATGAAGAACTTTATATATCATTAACGATCTCCCAGACCATCCAGGACGGGCGCCGCTCCTTTATTGCCATTGTCCGCGATGTTACAGAAGAAAGACAGACTAGGATAGAACTGCGTAACAAGACACAATTGCTCGAGCAGAAGAACCGCGAACTTGAACATACAAACCAGGAATTGGAATCCTTTAATTACGCGGCTAGCCACGATCTGCAGGAGCCCTTGCGTAAGATCCAGCTATTTGCCAACCGGGTCCGCGAAGAAGAACTGGACATGCCACCCAAATTCCAGGGATATCTTGATAAGATCATTTCTTCCTCTGCCCGCATGCAGAGCCTGATCAATGACCTGCTGCTGTTCTCTCAAACTACGGATGCAAATGAATCATCGGAGCCCGTTGACCTCGCTTTTTTAATGACCGAAGCCAGTAATATGCTGGCACACCTGATCGAAGAAACCGAAACCCGTATCACCTATTCAAAACTCCCCGTTGTAAAGGTTTCCTTCCAGTTTCTCCAGGTCTTTATCAACTTGCTCAGCAATGCCATTAAATACCGCAAACCGGGTATCCAGCCGGAGGTATGGATCGGATCGGTAATAGTAAGCCACCAGGAGATCGGTCCTCAACACGGCGTAGTGAGCGGGAACTACTTAAAATTAAGTTTCGCGGATAATGGAATTGGTTTCGACCCGCAGTTTGCTGACCGTTTATTTGATCTTTTCAC
>JANMKG010000165.1:0-10475 GCA_031371915.1 Chitinophagaceae bacterium
GCCTGGCTGAAAAATTATAACCCTGCCTCAACCTAACCATATCGTCATTCTCTGTTCCCGTCTTGATCTCCCGGGCGGAATTGAAAGAGCCGTTGTGAATACCGCTAATCTCTTTAGTACAAAAGATCATAAGGTAACCATAGTAGTACTGGATGAAACGGCAAAGAGCTTTTATCCTGTTGATCCCCGCGTACAACTGGTACAGCACCCTCTCTCTTTTGGTATTACCCGGGAGGGCAACCCATTCACCCGCAAATTAAAGCTACTGGGAGATGTGCTGAAACTGCGGAGACTTTTGAAACAATTACAGCCGGGGATTGTTATAGCAAGTGAATACCCTTTAGCTGCTGCAGCTATACTTAGCAGGGCCAGGAAAAGATCAAAAGTCGTTTCCTGGGAACACCACCATTTTAGCGAACTGGAGAAAAATCTTTTTTGGACAAAGGTCTTCCAGCTGACCTACCCATTGCTTGATGCTGTCGTGTGTTTGAATGAAGATGAAAAGAAATTATTCCAGGTAGTTAATTCCAAGCCAGTGGTCATTCCCAATTTTGTTCAGCAAGCCCCCACGCAGGCAGCGCTGGATAATAAGAATATCCTGACCGTTGCAAGGATCGCCCACGTGAAAGGAATTGATCTACTGCTAAGAGCAGCTGGTATTGTTTTCGAAAAACACCCGGACTGGAAATGGAAGATCATCGGTCAGCCTGACCAGGATGATATGATAAACCGGCTGATCCGGGAACAGGGATTGTCCGGCAACCTGTTCATTCAGCCTCCCATTGATCACAACATCGCTTCGGAATACCAAAACGTCTCCATGTATGTGATGACTTCACGGAATGAATGTTTTCCCATGACCCTGCTTGAAGCCATGAGTAATGGAGTTCCGTGTATTGCTTTTGATTGTGAAACCGGGCCCCGTCATATTATAAACAATCAAGAAAATGGCCAGCTTGTAGAAAAGGAGAATCCGGCAAAGCTTGCTGAAGTAATTATTTCCCTGGTGAACGATGAATCCAACCGAAAACAAATGGGAGAAAATGCTTTCCGTTCTGTTCAGCGATTTTCACCGACTGCGATCTACCAGCTATGGAAGGAAAAAATCTTATTTGATCAATAGCCGGCCGGTAAAATCTATCCGGTTCAGGTAAGCCGGGCCGTTCTCACCAAAGTATTCATCAGTAGCTTTTTGGGCGCCTTGCCAGGCGCCATAATCATCAATGATCAATACCCCCTTCTTTTCCAGGAGCGGGAATAAATGAGTCAATTCATGTTTAGTGGATTCATACCAGTCTGTATCGAGCCTGAGTAAAGCTACCTGTGAAGGGGATTGCCCTGGTATCGTTTCTTCCACTTTCCCTTTTATAAGGATAAAATTTTCTTTAGGGTACCCAGTTCTTTCAAGATTTTGTTTTACCTCTTCCACAGCCGAAAAACACCAGTTATTACGTTGGTCATTTACCCTGAGTCTTTCCCATTCTTTTTTCTCAAAATCTCCATCCTGCTCCCCTGGCTGACTCATACCTTCGAATGTATCATATAAGAATAGCTGCCTGTTTGTAACACCAGCCTTGAGTAATGTATAAGCGATCAGCATCGCGGAACCACCTTTCCATACCCCACATTCGACAAGATCACCTTTTATGTCATTTGCGATGATATACCTCACTGACTGGTAAAGCGCATACGATCTTTCAGGCCCTACCATGGTAAAGCCCCTGATCGCCCGGTAGATGCTTTGAAAATCGCTGTCTGCCTCTATATCCTTTAGAGGGCCTTCTTGTTTAACAGGCTTCCTTATCAACTTCAGCCCTAACAGCCCCAACGGATAGTTTATGATCTGTGATAGTTTCAAAATAAAAATTGAGAACTAAAATACAATAAAAAAAAGCATCATCCCTGATGCTATTCACTATTCACCATTCACTATTCACCATTCACTTAATCATCCAGCTTCAATACAGCCAGGAACGCTTCCTGCGGCACTTCCACGTTACCGATCTGGCGCATTCGTTTCTTACCTTCTTTCTGTTTCTCCAGCAGCTTACGCTTACGGCTGATATCACCTCCGTAACATTTGGCAGTTACATCTTTCCGCATCGCGGAGATATTTTCCCGGGCAACGACCTTGGCACCGATCGCCGCCTGGATGGCTATCTGGAATTGCTGGCGGGGTACCAATTCTTTTAACTTTTCGCAAAGTTTTCTCCCAAACTCCTGCGAACGGCTCCGGTGGATCAAAGCACTTAAGGCATCAACCTTATCGTTATTCAGTAATATATCCATTCGAACAATATCTGCTTCCCGGTAACCAATCGGGTGATAATCAAACGAAGCATAACCCCTAGTCTGCGATTTCAGTTTATCATAAAAGTCAAAAACGATTTCGGTTAATGGCATTTCAAACAATAACTCCACCCTTGTAGTAGTCAGGTAACTCTGGTTCATCAAGATCCCTCTCTTCCCTAAACAGAGGGTCATGATATTACCAATATACTCCGGTTTGGTGATGATCTGCGCCTTGATAAAAGGTTCGTCGATATGATCTGTCTTTACCGGGTCGGGGAACTCAGTTGGATTGTTGACAATGACCTTCTCTCCTTTTGTAGTATAAGCAATAAAGCTAACGTTGGGAACTGTCGTGATCACTGTCTGGTTGAACTCTCTCTCCAAACGCTCCTGGATGATCTCCATGTGCAACAATCCAAGGAACCCGCAACGAAAGCCAAAACCAAGGGCCTGTGAAGTTTCTAATTCGTAGGTAAGGGACGCATCATTCAACTGCAATTTATCCATACAATCACGCAATTCCTCAAAATCTTCCGTATTGACCGGGAAGATGCCCGCAAAGACCATGGGTTTCACTTCCTGGAAACCTTTGATGATCTCCTGGGTCGGGTTAGCGGCCAGGGTGATCGTATCTCCTACTTTTACTTCTTTCGCATTCTTGATCCCGGTGATCAGGTAACCCACATCGCCACAAAGCACTTCCTTCTTCTCAGTCATCTTCAATTTCAGGATACCTACTTCATCTGCATCGTATTCCTGGTCGGTGGAGACAAACTTTACTTTATCGCCTTTCCTGATCGCACCATTCCTTACCCGGAAATAAACGATGATACCCCGGAAAGGGTTGAACATACTGTCAAAGATCAGGGCCTGTAGTGGTGCATCTGGTTTACCCACGGGGGCAGGCACCCTTTTAACGATGGCTTCCAGTATCGCTTCCACTCCTGCACCGGTACGTCCGCTGGCATGCAGGATCTCTTCTTTTTTACAACCGATCAACTCGATGATCTGGTCTTCCACTTCCTCGATCATCGCCCCATCCATATCAATTTTATTGATGACGGGAATGATCTCAAGATCATTATCAATTGCAAGGTATAAGTTACTGATAGTCTGAGCCTGGATCCCTTGGGTGGCATCCACCAATAAAAGACACCCTTCACAAGCGGCTAAAGCCCTGCTCACTTCATAGCTAAAGTCCACATGCCCGGGAGTATCGATCAGGTTCAGTATATATTCCTGCCCGTCTGTATGTTTATAATTGATCTGGATCGCATGGCTTTTTATGGTGATCCCTTTCTCTCTTTCCAGGTCCATATCATCCAGCACCTGGTCCATCATATCCCGGTCACTGATGGTGCCGGTGGACTGTAAAAGGCGGTCTGCCAGGGTGGATTTGCCATGGTCAATATGTGCGATAATACAAAAATTACGAATGTTCTTCATGCGCTTAAAACCTCATTTTTCAGGTGGGCAAAGGTAAGCGATTTGGGTGGTTTTGGAAGGATTGTTTGTCTTGCTTTCGCCCGCTGTAACACCTATTTAGGGTTTGGTTGTACCATTCAGCGTGGAAATAAAAATATCATAGTATGTCGCTCTTTCAGAGCTGATGAAGAGTATCTTATTTTAGATACCGGGTTTCACCCGGTATCTAAAATATTACCGCCCTTTCAGGGCTTATAATGGCAAGAAGGCCAGCCCTGAAAGGGTGGTATAACCCAACGATGGGTGAAGCCCATCGTATGTAAGTGAAGCACATCGCATACTGGCAGTATAAAACTCGTCACAAGTCGTGTAAACACCATCTCTGCTGTCCCTGGGAGAAGTAACTTCCTCATAAAAGAATATAATGGGACAGTCATTAGTGAAAAATTACCTGCATATCGTCTTCAGCACAAAATACCGACAGCCACTTATCAGTGAATCAATAGAAAATGAGCTATATAGTTACCTTGGCGCAATTTGTAAAACGCTTGAATGTTCACCCATAAAGATCGGCGGCTATTATGACCATGTGCATATCCTTTGTCTACTGTCAAAAAAAATAGCTCTGGTGAAATTAGTCGAAGAAGTAAAATCTCATTCTTCCAAATGGATAAAGACAAAAGAGGATCACCTTCGGAATTTCTACTGGCAGAACGGGTACGGTGCGTTCTCCGTTAACCCCGCGCAAGTTGACGCAGTGATAAATTACATTGCCACTCAAAAAAACCACCATGGAAAAATTGCTTTCCAGGATGAGTTCCGGGCCTTCCTGAAAAAATACAAGGTGGAATTTGATGAACAATATGTTTGGGATTAACCTGGCGGTTCTCTCCTTAACTTTTTCAATACACCTATTAACGTTAAATAACGTTGGCATCGAAGCCTTCATCAGCAGGTCTTTCACACTAATAAAATCCTTAAATTTTCCTGTCATGGATACTGCTTAACATTTCCTTTAACTTCTTTTGGCACACTAGCACTTGCTTTGAAATATAGTCCCTGACCGGGAGATAAAAAACAAATTTGTACCGCAAGCAGCCCGGCCATTGTGGTACTGCATTTAAAACTTTATGAAAATGAAAAAGATCTTTACTCTTGTAGCCGGCGTTTTATTTGCTGCCGTCGTAATGGCTGCCGATCGCAGACCTACTGTATCTCTTAGCAGCAATAACAATTTCAAGATCATGATCGATGGTAAAAGCTATTTTGCCAACGATATGAACATCCGCCTCGATAATATCTACGGAGGCCAGCACAGCATCAAAGTGTTTGAAATGAAAAAAGGTGGCTTTATGGGAAGACGTGAAAGGCTCGTCAGCTCTTCTGTTTTCCGTTTAGGTGGCAACGATATAGCCATCAACGTTGACCGTTTTGGTAGCATCAGCATCAAAGAAAAAAGGAATAAGAGCCGCTTTGGTGATGACAGGGACTGGAACGATTATAATGACCGGAGAGATGACCGCAACAACAGGCTCTAAAATTAAAGCCATAAAAAGAAGACAACCGCCCCGGGTGACAGGGCGGTTTTGTTTTTACCCCTGACCTCCACCCGATGGCATAATGATTGCAGCCCTTTCTTAAAATATCCTTTATGATACGCAAACTTAAGTCGGGTGAATACCGCATCTACTCCCGCAAAAAAGATCCCAAAACAAATAAACGCCGCAACCTGGGAACATTCGGCTCCCTGCAGGCCGCTCAAAAACATGAAAAGGAAATACAATATTTTAAACATCACTGAACCCCTTTGTCGATCCTACTATCTCTTTCAGGGTGTTCCACTTTCTCATTGCTTATTTCTCATTCGTTATTTCTTATTCCTTATTTCTTATTCCCATTAGCTCTCTTCATCCTTCGTAACTCTTTCAGCGTCCAGATTACCAACGGGACCGTAACCAGTACAACAAACCCAATGACAATATATTTCAAGAAGGGTTTGAGAGAGGGATTACTGCCAATGAAATACCCTGCCATTACAAAGCTGGTGACCCAGACCAGCGAACCGGTAATGCTCAGCAGGGCAAAACGCCGCAGGTCCAGGCGAATGATACCTGCGACAATAGCAGCAAAGGTCCGTATGATGGGAAGGTAAAGTCCCAGCGTCAGTGCCAGCCAGCCGTATTTTTTATAGAAGGTTTCAGCGGTCGCAAGATGTTGCTTCTTATAAAACCGGGTATCTTTTTTTTTATACAACAAGGGGCCAGTTTTCCACCCGAACCAGTAACCTGTAAAATTACCCAGCACTGACGCCAGTACGAGCAATCCGCAGGTCGCATATATAGAATATTCTATCCCGCCCGTAGCAACAAATATACCGGCCGTAAATAATAAAGCACTGGTTGGCACAAAAAAACAAAAGAAGAGGCCGGTGCTGCCATATACCAATAGCGCCACGAGCAATAATCCCCCATACCGGATCAACGCGTCAATGTCAAAAATTGATAAGAAAAACTGTAAAAGATCCACCTTCATTATTGCTTGCTAAGATAATTGATTTAAATCCTGTGTAGATGATAACTGATAGATGTCAGATGATAGTGCAGGAAGATACTGTTTTCAGGTGTTACAATATAGTGGGAAGTTAACAATAAACAGAACTATTATCTGTTATCTATTATCTATTATCTGTCATCTATCAGTTACTATCTATCATCTGGCCCAAACCCATCTTTTACCAATTGCCAGAATTCGTCCAGGGCAATGATACGGGGTTTAAGAAAGGAAATGATCGCGGGCCAGTCCTCTTCCCTGAAAATATTCACCCCCTTTAGTTCTTTACTTAGTTTACTGGTAATATGCCCATCCTCATCATCCCCCTGCAATTGCCAGTCCCAATCCTCTCCTGTCGACTGCTTTAAAATAGTTTTCAATTGTTGGAACTTCCCAAAATTATGCTGACGTATTTCACTGTCTGGGTGCCGGAGTTCTACAGCAATAACTGCCCGGTTGGTATCAGCATCCATCCTGAAATAGATATGGCGTATACCGGTTTTATAATTCAGCCAGTTAATTGTATCCCCGTTAGCCCCGGTAACCGGTCGCATGTATTGCCCGAACCGGGTCCAGAATTTTTTACGGATCAGTGAAGCTTCCTGCCGGTTGTACATACCACAAAAATAACTGGCATAATTTTCTAATTAAAAAGAGAAAAAGAATTTATGAGAAACTGGATTAAAACCGCAGTAGCCGGTTATGCCGGGTGGAAATGGGGCGGTGGTTGTTTTGGATTTATAATCGTTTTTGTGATCGTTTACTACCTCCTTGGGCATTCAGGTTGCTGAAAATATTCCCCATCAGCCTCCTGCGACTCCCACTATCAGCACAATTCACCGGTCTTCCATATGGCCTGCACGAAATGGATAAATTAAGTAGCTTCCTGAAGATGTAACCTGGCCCTGGCAGGTAGCGTCCTACATAAAAATTTAGCCATGAATTTTCCCTCCAAAAAACTGCTGCTGGCTTTAGCATGTCTTGCTTTTTCCGCTACCACGCTTATTGCACAACAGTCCCCGGTCCTTTCCACTACCGCCTGGCGAAATGACTTGCAATACTTCCAGCAACTTATCCATACAAAATACAGCAACCTGTTTTATAATGTCACAGCCGAACAGTTTGACAGCGCGGTTGGAGTGATCGATAAAAAGATCGGGAAACTCAGCGATGTGCAGATGAACGTAGAATTCGCCAAACTCGTAGCGATGTTCAAAGTAGGGCATACCGCGGTAAGGCAGCGGGCAGGAACAGGAAATGAGCTTATACCATGGGTACATCCCGTGCCGTTGAGATTCTATTTATTCAGCGATGGTCTTTATATTAAGAATATTGATCAAAGATATAAGGAAGCCGCAGGTGGGAAAGTCATAAGGATAGGTAATACTGCTACAGCCGCGGTACTGGAAAAGATACGCCCTACCCTTGCCTTCGAAAATGAACAGGGATTCAGGAATATGATACAGTATTACCTGAATCTGCCGGAATTCCTGCAGGCCGTCGGTATTATCAGTGAAACGGGTAAAGTCCCTGTCACTTACGAGAAAGATGGTGTTGAAAAAACCATCGTCCTGGCCGCAGAAAATTTACCAGCGAATACCGGTCACGGCCCCGACGCAACCAATAACTGGGCAGATGCTTTCGAAGGCGCCGGTACCGGCAACTACCCATTATGGATGAAGGAGCCCGGCAAACTCCGCTATTTTGAATACCTCAAAGACAGCAGGACCTTGTATGTAAAACATAGTGCAGTACAGGACGAGCCCAATGAATCTATTGCGGATTTCTTTGCGAAAGTTTTCCGTTTCGTGGACAGCAATGATGTAGATAAGTTCATCCTGGATATACGTCTCAATGGCGGGGGTAACAATTACCTGAACAAACCCGTGATCACGGGGATCATACAATCCAGGAAGATCAACCAGAAAGGTCATCTCTTTATTATAACCGGGAAAGCTACTTTTTCCGCCGCGCAAAATCTTACTAACGAATTGGAAAAATATTCCGAAGCGATTTTTGTGGGCGAACCCACGTCAGAAAATGTAAATTTCTTCGGTGACACCCGGACCGAGATCTTACCCAACAGTAAACTTAATATTAACCTGAGCTGGTTATGGTGGCAAAATCTTGATCCCCGCGATAAAAGACAATGGACGGCCCCGCAGCTCGCTGCTGAACTAAGTTCCGATGATTATAAAAAAGGAATAGACCCTGCTTTGAATGCGATCATGAACTATAAAGAGGAAGGATCGATTGATACACAACTCAGAACACTGGTACAGGAAGGTAAATATGACGAAGCAGTATCTGCGGCCCGGCAATATATCAACGATCCCCTCCACCGTTATTATAAAGACGACCTGGAAAACAAAATAAATAATTTTGGCTACACCCTGATGAACCAAAACAAATTCCAGGAAGCTAACAAGGTTCTGAACATGAATGTGCAACTCTTTCCTGAATCGGCCAATGTATATGACAGTTATGCCGAAAGCTGCTGGAAACTTGGCAAAAAAGATGAAGCGATTAAAAATTATAAAGTGGCGATCAGTAAAGATACGAATGGGGCGACGGGGGATAATTCAAGGAAGATGCTAAAGCAGTTGGAGGAAGATAAAAAAGGATTTTGACTGGGGATGATCCAAAAAGGGTTTCAACACAGAGATACAGAGAAACAGAGTATCACAGCGTCATGTTTTTTACTTAATTTCTCTGTGTAACTCAAAACCTCTGTAACGCTGTGTTGAAAGGCTTGAGAATGCGATTGTATTTATAAGAAATAAGTATCTTCATTTCATGCCTGTTACCATTGCTTCCATAGCAGATATACCAGCCCTGGTAGCCCTTATCAACAGCGCCTACCGGGGTGAAGCCTCTAAAAAAGGCTGGACAACAGAAGCCGACCTGCTGGAAGGAGAAATGCGTACAGATACTCCCATGCTAACGGACATCCTAAAACGTTCAGACGCGGTATTACTTAAGTATACCAGCATTGATGGAACTATCATCGGTTCTGTCTACCTGGAAAAGCAGGAAAAAGGTCTGTATCTCGGAATGCTCACTGTTTCCCCGCTATTACAAGCCGGCGGGATTGGGAAGGAGTTAATGCTTGCGGCGGAAGAGTATGCCCGGGAAAAAAATTGTTCCTGCATTTTTATGAATGTCATTTCCATCCGGCATGAATTAGTTGCCTGGTATGAAAGACAGGGTTATAAAAAAACAGGCGAGACCAAACCAGTTTCTGTAGAAGCCCGTTTTGGTATTCCGACGCAGCCGCTGGAGTTTGCCATAATGCAAAAAGATATAGACCTCGTTATTGTATCTGGATGATCCTTACCAACGTATCTCTTACCCCGTTGATCTGGGAGCTTTGTTTTACGGTGTAATCACCCGGCAAAGTGAACTGAACGACCGCATCCCTGCTGGCAGCAACAGAACCATTTCCAAAATCCCATATCACATTTGTTGAAAGTGGGTTGGTCGATTTAAACAAACCCCCAACAGGAGTGCCGCTACACCTGTCGAAAAAATAACCCATGGAGGATTTGCCGGCGGGTGGTGCACTGATGGAAACGAGTTTGCAGATCGAGTCAACCCCTGTTGGCCCCGTAACTTTCAAGCGGAGCGGATAGGTACCGTCGAGTGCAAACGTGTGCACGGGTGCCGCCTGAGTAGAACTGCTTCCATCGCCGAAATCCCATAAATAGCTCGTAGCATTTTGCGAGATATTGATAAAAGTGATCGTACTTGGAGCCGGTACTTCATAGCCGGAAATGGAAAAATTCGCATCCACAACGATTGCAGGTGAATCATTCTTCCCGCAGGCCTGGATAATCAGCAGAAGACAGGTGGCAAATATGACGGAGGATGTTTTCATAAAATCGTATTTATTTACCTTAATTACAAAAATATTAATTTCCCCGCAGCTACGGCCGGAAAAAATCATAAGAATCCCGGACTTTAACAACTGCTGCGAATGAAAATAAAATATATAAAGATTAGGTCCTGGGCCCTCGGCCTCCTTGACAGGTTTACAAGAAGAAAAGGCATCAGCATTTCTTTTAATGATGCCAGGTTACGGGTACCAGGACGCTACTACCGCTATTTTTCTAAAAGCTATGAGCAGGATAATTTCCAATTCCTAACGGAAATGATAAAGCCCGGGACCATTTGTCTCGATATTGGTGCCCATATCGGCATTTATACTA
>JANMKG010000178.1:0-3188 GCA_031371915.1 Chitinophagaceae bacterium
CCGGGTTGGATCTCGCCTGATTTAGAAGCCGGGCTGCCGGTCAGCACACTGCTGACTTTGATATTCCCGTCATCGTATTGAAGGGAAGCACCGATACCATAAAAACGGCCGCTCATTTCTTCATCAAAATATCTTTTATCAACCGGCGGGAAGAATTCCGTGTGGGGATCCATCGTTGTTGTAACGGCATTTACAAATATGTTGAACTTATCATCATCGGTGAATTTGAAACGATAGCGTTCAAAGGTCCTGTCCAGTATACGTTTTACTTTATCCCGGGCATCTTTTTCCAGGTCGGCATCTGATTTGGAGACAAATCCTTCCTTTCCTTTATTCTTTTCACGGGTATCTAAAAGATCGGTGTAGCGTTCCAGTGTCATGAATTTCACTTTTTTTCTCCAGCGGTCTTTTCTTTCCGCGTCGGTAACTGGATAATCAAGTTTATCACCATCCAGTACCACATCTTCATCGATGTTGAAATTAAATGGCTTCGAAAGGATTTCGTTGTAAATTTTACCGGCTTCTTCCATTCTTGTATTAAAAGTTTTTCCGGCTGCCAGGAAGAATTCAACGGGTGCCCCTTTTATTTCATCATCGATCTTATTCTCGTATTTCTTTAATGCATCAACATCGCTTTTCAGGTAGAAATTCTTTTCCCTGTCAAGATCCTCCATATATTTTTTGAAGATCTTCTGGGAAAAGGCATCGTTGATGGTTTGCGGGCTGTAATGAGCCTGGCTGAGCATTTCGCCAACCAGTTTCAGGATCTGTTCATACTTGGAGGGGGGTGCGGAGTTGGTTTTCCCTGTTCCCATCGTCTTAAAAGCCAAAAAGGAACCTGCTACCACCATCATGATCACAATCGGGAGTCTTTTCATATTCAAAAGGTATTTAAGTGTATCAGACATTACCCAAAAATAACGCAAAAAGCTTGTTTTTCTTGCCTTTAGGGGCTTTTAACAAGGGTTTTTGATGAATGGAAGGAAAGTCCGAAGTCCGAAAGTCCGGGGTCCGGAGCCCAGTTCTCCAACCTGGAGATTTATTTCTCCCCAAAATGGGCTCCACTTCCTCATTCCTTATTCCTTATTTCTTATTTCAGATAAAAGAAAACCCCATCCATGAAGGATGGGGTTTTGGGTAACCAATGGGGTTCGAACCCACGACCCTCAGAACCACAATCTGATGCTCTAACCAACTGAGCTATGGCTACCATTTGGGCGACAAAAATATAGAAAATCATACCTTATACCAAAAGCAGATTTTGAATCCGGGGGCTGTTTCAGTTTCTTTGCAATTCTTTTTAAAAACATGAATTACTGGCTCATAATTCTGATCCCTCTTAGTTCCGCCTTTATAGGCTGGATCACGATCCGTATTTTGTTGAAGTTCCTGTTCCACCCCCTTGAACCAAAAAAGATGTTCGGTATGAGTTTCCAGGGAGTCTTTCCACAACGGCAACAGCAAATCGCAGAACAACTGGGAAGGCAAGCCAGTGCAGGGTTTATATCCTTCGATAGTATTGAAAAAAAGATAAGCGATCCGGCGAACCTGGAAAAGATATTGCCCGTAGTAGAGAATCATATTGATGACTTTTTGCGCAACCGGTTGGGCAAGGAAATGCCAATGATCAGTATGTTTATTGGTGATAAAACCATCAACAAGCTCAAAGAAGCATTTATGAAAGAGATCGCCGCTATGTTCCCGCAGATCATGAAAGAATACGCATCCAACCTGAAGCAGGACTTCGATATAAGTCAGCTAGTGAAAACAAAGATCGCTGCCCTGTCACCATTCAAACTGGAAGAAATGCTCTGGCAACAGTTTTCCCGTGAGTTTAGACTGGCGGGGCTCGTCGGTGCATTCATCGGGTTTGTTATGGGTCTCTTACAAGTACTCCTCCTGCAAATACTGTCCTGATTCTTATCAACAATTACTTATTAAAGGAACTATTTCCCTTTGAGATTGTCTTACTGCCATTCATCAAATGGTAATCAGCGTTTCAGCAAGTTGGAGCAGCTTTGCCCGTCTAAACATTAAATTTCGATAAATGAGAACTTCAATACTGGTATTATTCCTTGTCTTTCAGTCAATTATATCCTTTTCCCAAACTGGCGGGGGCAGACCAGGCGGCGGCCAGTTACCAACGGGTCGCTTTTATGGCAAAGTAGTAGAGGCAAAATCGGGTAAACCCATTGAATACGCGTCAGTCCAGCTGATCCAGAATAAAATGGATACAGCGACTAAAAAAAGAAAAGAGACGGTCATCAGTGGTATGCTGACCAAAGTAAATGGAGAATTCAGCCTGGAGAATATCCCAATAATGGGCCAATCCAAATTAAAGATCACCGTGGTGGGCTTTAAATCTTTTGAACAACAGGTTTCTTTTGATTTTAAACCCGGTGGAAATAACGGCGACATGAGTGCGATGATCGGGGCATTGGATAAAGACCTGGGCAATGTGAAAGTTGAACTGGATGAGAAATTACTGGAGAACGTAACCGTAACGGCAGCTTCCAACCCGGGTTTAAAATTAGGGATCGACAGGAAGGTCTTTAATGTCGACAAGAATATTGTTTCGGCTGGTGGTACTGCCGTGGACGTTATGAAGAACGTTCCTTCCGTTAGTGTTGACCTGGACGGGAATGTGACCATGAGAAATAATACCCCGCAGGTATTCGTGGATGGCCGTCCAACGACGATGAGTCTTGACCAGATACCCGCCGATGCTATTGAAAGCGTGGAGATCATTACGAATCCCTCTGCAAAATTTGACGCTTCCGGTGGTACTTCAGGCATCATCAACGTGGTGCTGAAAAAGAATAAAAAAGTGGGTTATAACGGGAGTGTAAGGACCAGTATCGATTCCAGGGGAAGGGTCGGTTTAGGAACGGATATCAATGTGCAGCAGGAGAAAATAAATTTCTTTGTGAGTGGTAATTTCAATCAGAGTAAATCCATCAGCAAAGGAACAACTGATCGCCTTACAAATGGTAATCCCAACAGCCAGTTATACCAAACCGATAAAAGCACGATGCTGGGTAATTTTGGATTTGGACGTGCGGGGTTTGATTATTTTATTGATAACCGTAATACGATCTCGCTTTCCGGTAATATGGCGAAAGGAAGTTTTAAGCCAACCAGTTTTAGCAGCATGGAGACAACCTTGCTTGGAACAACGCCAGGCCTTT
>JANMKG010000204.1:0-3532 GCA_031371915.1 Chitinophagaceae bacterium
CTTCCAGCCGGGAAGCATGATGGATGCCAGGAGCCGCAGACAGGGTGCTATCAATGGTCCGGGTGCAAGACCCGACTGGGATGCACGGGTAAAGGACAGGATACTCAATCTTAAACCGGATGAGATCGGCTACCAGAAGATCCTTTCCCTGAAAATGAATGGCCGCCCGCAAAACTTCAGGATCCTGGAGACGATACTGGAAGTAAAACTCGACAAACCTATTTTGCCCAGATCAAAAGTGGTATTTGATATGGATTTTGAAACACAGGTGCCACTCCAGGTAAGACGCAGCGGCAGAGATAACCCTACCAGCAAAGTGCGGTATTCCATGAGCCAGTGGTATCCTAAACTCTGCGAATATGATTATGAAGGATGGCATCCCACACCTTATGTGGCCCGTGAGTTTTACGGGGTTTGGGGAGATTTTGATGTGACCATTTCCATCGATAAGAAATACATTCTCGGGGGAACAGGTTATTTACAGAATCCCAACCAGGTCGGGTATGGGTACGAAGAATTGGGAGTGAAAGTAAACAGGCCTGCAGGAGAAAAACTGACCTGGCATTTTTTCGCGCCCAACGTACATGATTTTATGTGGGCGGCAGATCCTGAGTTTATTCATAAAACCAGGAAAGTGAGAGATAGTCTGACTTTTCATCTATTATACAAACCCACCAATGCCACTGCTGCAGAATGGGAGAAAGTGCTGGAGGATGCGGAAAAAGCTTTTCCATTTATAGAAAAGACCTTTGGTGGTTATCCCTATAAACAATTCTCTTTTATTCACGGGGGAGACGGAGGAATGGAATATCCGATGGCTACTTTATGTATCGGTCCCGGTGCCTGGCTGCATGAATGGCTGCATAACTGGTATTACGGAATGCTGGGCACAAACGAATCGCTTTACCCGTGGATGGATGAAGGCTTTACCTCTTATGCCGAAGACAGGGTAAGTGCATTTCTTGAGAAGGACCCAGGCTTTGCATACGATGGCAATTATAAAAGTTATTATGCGCTGGTAAAAAGTGGGAAAGAAGAGCCGCTCAGCACACATGCCGATCATTATAATCTCAATGCAGCTTATGGCGCGGCTGTTTATTCAAAAGGCGCCGTATTCCTGGAACAACTGGGATATATCGTGGGGGCACCCGTAAGAGATAAGATCCTGCTGGAATATTACAAGCAATGGCGTTTCAAACATCCCAATGCAGCAGATTTTATCCGGATCGCTGAAAAAGTAAGTGATATGAAACTCGACTGGTATAAGGAATACTGGATCAATTCAACAAAAACGATCGATTACTCTATTGACACTTTATGGGAAGAAGGCGGTAAGACCCGGGTAAGATTGAACAGGATCGGCCTGATGCCGATGCCTGTCGACCTGCAGATCAGTTTTAAAGACGGAACAAAAGAACTTCATTATATTCCCATGAACCTGATGTATGGTGAAAAACCGGTGGAAGATCCACAGGTCCCGCGTAAAACATATGATCCCTGGAAATGGACATACAGTACGTACACGATCGAAACAAACAGGAAACTGTCTGACTTCTCCATTGTAGAGATAGATCCTTCCCTTCGCCTGGCAGATGTGGACCGGAAAAACAATAAGCTTGAATTAAAATGGTAGGGTAAAAACCCAATAATACAAAAGCCCTTCGTATGAAACGAAGGGCTTTTTTGTTGACGGTTTGAATCAAGGCCCCTTTATGCTTGCTCAAGGAAGGTTAATGGTTAATGGAACCGGGGTATAAACTTGATCTACCACCCAAATGTAACGTAGTGGACTAAGCGAGCCTATACCACTTTCGTGGTATTTTTTGGCGAAAAAGACGTTTTGGGAGGTAAAAAAGGAATAACTAACGACCGTAAAACTTATTGACCGCGGCTACCCGGTTAGAAACATGCAGTTTTTCATAAATATGGTAGACATGTTTGCGGACAGTTTCCGGGCTGAGAAATGTTTGAGCTGCTATTTCTTTATACATTAAACCCTTGGAGAGAAACTGCAGGATCTCTTTTTCCCGGTTGGTGAGGATATCCAGTACTTCCGCATCGGCATTGCTGTTGTTGCGGGATTGTTGCTGGAAGGCGGCGACTACTTTCCGGGCGATCTGGCTGCTCATAGGTGCACCACCTTCGTATAATTCCCGGATCGATTCGAGCATCCGGGCAGGATCGGTTTTCTTTAGAATATAACCGCTGGCACCGGCACTCAGGGCTTCAAATATTTTTTCGTCCTCCTCGTATACCGTGCACATCATAAAATTGGTTCCAGGTATCCGGGGTTTGAGCATCCTGACCACATCAATACCACTTTCGGGGCTTCCCAAATTGATATCCATCAGTACCACATCAGGTCGCAGCAAGGGCAGCTGGCTCAGGGCATCTTCGGCTGTACCGATAGTACCGATACAGCGGTAGCCACCCGACATGCTGATTATCTCTTCAAGGGCATCCCTGAGTTCCTTATTATCATCCACTATGCAGACAGAAATTTCCTTCATACCCCGTAAAGTTCAGTTTTACAAAAGATTCCAGCAATACCACAAAAAGGTAGTTTTTAATACTGTCCGAAAGATGGAAAGTCCGCAAGTCCGGAAGACTATTGTGTAATTGGACAGAAGCTTACGGACTTTCGGTCTTCCGGACTTTCCGACTATTCAACGGGGAACATACAACAGAAACTTCTCTTTAAAAAACTCTTCAGGAAAAATTTCCGTTATTTCCATTACCCGGGGTCTTGTACCGCTATCAGAGATCTCGGCAGCGAGGTTGCCGCCTTTCAGGCAGATAAGACCTGGTTTATGCTGATCGTCTGTTGGTTTCGTGTTACGGAGCAAGGGCCTGCTCCATTTCCAAAGATCCTTCAAAGGGGCAACTGCCCGGGAAACCACAAAGTCAAATTTCCGGTTCTTTACATCTTCTACACGGCTGTGCTGGGTCGTTATATTCTTTAACCCGATGCCTTCCGCAACCGCCTCTACCACTTTCAGTTTTTTCGCAATACTATCTACCAGGTGAAATTTTACTTTTGGGAAAAAAATCGCCAGGGGAATCCCGGGAAAACCACCACCGGTTCCGAGATCAATTATCTCCATCTCATCTGTCAACTCAAAACTGGCAGCGATGCTTAGCGAATGCAGCACATGTTTTTCATACAAACCATCAATATCCTTACGGGAGATCACATTAATCTTTTCATTCCATTCTTTATAGAGGGGCTCCAGCAATTTGAACTGGCGGATTTGTTCCTCCGAAAATTCACTGAAATATTTGAGAATGATCTCCATTTAATGCTGTGCTTATTTATTAGGTCCGAAGTCAGAAGTCCGGAGCCGGTCGCTCAAAGGTGGGAGTTAACATCCTTCTATAATAGTCGTCACTTACTTATTTCTCATTCCTTATTTCTTATTCCTCATTTTCACCATCCTTTCACCGGTTTCTTCCACAATGCGGGGGCAAAGATGATATAATAAAAGAACATCCACATGTCAAGCAGGATGAACCAGGGCCAAAGGTCTTTCTC
>JANMKG010000205.1:0-2803 GCA_031371915.1 Chitinophagaceae bacterium
CAGCTCCAACCCGATCAGTAGAAAAAAAATGGTCATAAGACCATCATTAATCCAATGAACAATACTATGCCCGGCAAGATCACTGTGCCAAAAGTTAATATAACTTGTCTGCCATAGTGAGTTGGCGATGCAAAGTGAAAAAGCAGTTACCAAAACCAGGATTAGTCCTCCTGTTGTTTCACTATTAAAGAAATCGGAGAATAGTTTTGTTAGCTTCATACTGTTAGTATACTTGTACTCTCGCCTGTAGCACAAATCCCACAAAAGAAAAACATAAGAAATGAACCAGAGCTCCTGTATTATTAGCCACAGGAATAAGATAGCTTATAATTTTTGTTTTAACTGCTCCACCATCCCTGTTTTCCACCCCGAAAAATCACCCTCCTGTATATGTTTCCTCGCTTCACCAACGAGCCAGAGATAAAAAGCCAGGTTATGGATACTGGCAATCGTATAACCTAAAAATTCTTTGGCCTTCATCAGGTGACGGAGATAGGCCTTGCTGTAATAGTGGCTTACCGCGGAATCAAATCCGTCATCCAGTGGTGAAAAATCATGTTCCCATTTTTTATTATCAATATTGATCACCCCTTTGGAAGTGAATAACATCGCGTTCCTGCCATTTCTTGTCGGCATCACGCAATCAAACATATCGATACCCATACCGATGCATTCGAGGATATTCCAGGGAGTACCCACACCCATCAGGTAGCGGGGTTTATTGGCAGGAAGGTGATCGCAGCACCAGTCGCATATTTCATACATTACCGGTTCGGGTTCACCCACGCTTAACCCGCCAATAGCATTTCCCGTTGCTTCTTTGGAAGCAATATAGTCACAGGATTGTTTACGCAAGTCCTTGAATGTGCCCCCCTGTACGATGGGAAAAAGATTTTGAGTATACCCGTATTTTGGTTCAGTAGTATTGAATCGTTCAAAACAACGGTCAAGCCAGCGATGGGTCAGGTCAAGCGATGTTTTGGCATAATTCAGTTCACAGCCACCGGGAGGACACTCATCAAAAGCCATAATGATATCGCCCCCGATACTGCGCTGGATATCCATTACATTTTCGGGAGTAAATAAATGTTTGCTCCCGTCAATATGAGACTGGAAAGTAACTCCCTCTTCTTTTATCTTTCTCGTACCCGCCAGTGAAAAGACCTGGTAACCGCCGCTGTCTGTAAGAATGGGTTTATGCCAGCCATTGAATTTATGCAGCCCCCCTGCCAGTTCGAGGACAGTAAGCCCGGGTCGCAGGTATAAATGATAGGTATTCCCCAAAATGATCTGCGCTTTTACATCCTGCTCCAGTTGCTGCTGGGACACTGCTTTCACACTGCCCGCTGTTCCAACCGGCATGAAGATCGGTGTCAGTATCTCACCATGATCAGTGGTTATTTTGCCAGCCCTTGCTTTGGACCCGTTATCGGTTTGCTGTAATTGAAATTGTAACGCCGCCATGGCCTGCAAAGGTAGGGACAAGGCATACAAATGTAGAGGCAAGGCATGCCTTGCCTCTACATTTGTATGCCTCTTATTTCTTATTTCATATTCCTTATTTCTTATTTACTTTGCGCTCATGCCACCAATTAACTGGGGAGCCCTCCTCTTTTATGTTTTTATTGCCGTAACCATCGTCCAGGTCTTTTATTATATAGCTTTTTTTTGTCGCGTGGCTTTTTACCAGTCCAGGCCAAAATCACAATCACAGCAGCACGCCGTCTCCGTCATCATCTGTGCCCGCGACGAGGATGAGAACCTTGCACGCAACCTGCCCGGTGTGCTGGTGCAATCCTACAAAAGCACTTACGAGGTCGTCGTCGTCAATGATAATTCGCTGGATGATTCAAAATACATACTCCAGGAACTAAAGAAGACCTTCCGTTCGCTGAACGTGGTTGAACTGACACAGGAAGCCATTCATATATCCGGGAAGAAATATCCCTTATCGGTCGGTATCAGGGAAGCAAAGCACGAGGTATTGTTACTGACCGATGCCGATTGTGTCCCGGCCAGCGAACACTGGATAGAAAAAATGCAGGATGGATATACGGATGATACCGAGATCGTATTGGGTTACGGGGCCTACCATAAGAAAAAAGGGTTGTTGAATAAACTGATCCGCTTCGAGACCTTTCACACCGCCCTTCAGTATTTATCCTATGCGCTGGCCGGCATGCCTTATATGGGTGTGGGCAGGAACCTGTCTTATCGTAAAAAACTTTTCTTCCACAACAAAGGATTTTCTTCCATCAATCATATTCCCAGCGGGGACGATGATCTTTTTATTAATAAAGCGGCCACAAAAAAAAATACAGCCGTGGTAATTGACCCGGATGCTGTGACCCGCTCCATTCCCAAGACAACCTGGGCGGGCTGGCTGCGTCAAAAATCCAGGCATTATACAACGGCCCGGTTTTATAAACCAAAACATAAATTCCTGCTGGGTTTATATTTTGCCACACAGTTTATGTTTTATCCTGTGCTGGCCGCCGCCCTCATTTTTTACGACTGGCGATTTGTAGTACCCGTTTTCGCGATCCGTCTCCTGCTCCAGGGGTTTGTACTTTACCGGTCCATGCAAAAGATGGGAGAGAAAGACCTTTGGCCCTGGTTCATCCTGCTTGACATGTGGATGTTCTTTTATTATATCATCTTTGCCCCCGCATTGTGGAAGAAACCGGTGAAAGGATGGTGAAAATGAGGAATAAGAAATAAGGAATGAGAAATAAGAAAGTGACGACTATGATAGAAGGAAGTTAACTCCCACCTTTGAGCGACCGGCTCCGGACTTCTGACT
>JANMKG010000239.1:0-2158 GCA_031371915.1 Chitinophagaceae bacterium
CGTGCTGATAGCGGGGATGTTCCTGGGGTATAAAATGGGAAGCCAGAATGGGAATAACAAAGGTTTTTTTTCATCCGATAGCAGGAGTACACTACAGGAAGCCATTGAATTCATCCGGCAGAAATATGTGGACTCCGTTAACCTGGATTCACTGCAAGGTCATGCTATCCGCGAAATGATGAGTGAACTGGATCCTCATTCCGTTTACCTCCCTCCCGAACAACTCAGAGAAGCGAATGAAGATCTCGCCGGGAATTTTGAAGGGATCGGTGTAGAGTTCAATGTTTTCAACGACACCGTCAACGTCGTCTACGTGATCCCCAATGGACCAAGTGATAAAGCCGGTTTAATGATCGGTGATAAGATAATTGCCGTCAACGATTCTTTACTTACTGGCAGGGTGTTTACCGTTGACGAGATAAAAAAATATATCCGGGGCGAGAGAAGTTCTAAAGCCGTATTAAAAGTATTGAGAAATAGTAAGCTTCAAACCGTTACTGTCACAAGAGGGAATATCCCTGTCTCCTCCGTTGATGCTGCTTACCTGGCCGATAAGGTAACGGGATATATTAAACTCAATAAGTTCACGGATAATACCTATGAAGAATTCATGCAGGCCATGGAAAACCTGCAAAAACAAGGGCTGCAAAATCTTGTTCTTGATCTGCGTGGCAACGGTGGTGGTTTTATGAATGAAGCAGTGGATATTGCTGATGAATTCCTCGATGGAGATAAACTGATCGTATATACCGAAGGGGTGAACGATAAAAAAAGGGAATATCGATGTAAGCGGCCGGGTCTTTTTGAAAAAGGAAAACTTATTTTGCTCGTAGATGAACTTTCTGCCAGCGCCAGCGAAGTGCTGGCCGGCGCCTTACAGGACTGGTGCAGGGCTACGATACTTGGTCGCAGGACCTTTGGAAAAGGCCTGGTACAGCAGCAGTACCCTCTTAGTGATGGGTCTGCATTGCGCCTGACCGTGGCCAGGTATTATACTCCGCTTGGCCGCAGCATCCAGCGTTCTTACGGTAAGGGTAAAAAAGTGTATATGGACGAACTCTGGAATCGCTATAACAGTGGTGAAATGCTGTCAGCTGACTCCGTGAAGATCCATAACAATGGTAAAAGATTCACCACGAACTGCGGTGACACTTTATTTGGAGGCGACGGTATCACCCCCAATGTATTTGTACCGCTGGATACCAGCCGTCAACAATTCCTGCGTTTCCTTAGCAACAGCAGCTTCAACAGTTTTATTTATAATTATTACCTGCAGAATAAACAGCAACTGGAGCAATATAAGACAGCGACGGATTATACCGCTGGTTTTAACAGTACCAGTCTCTGGAACAGCCTGCTGGAACAAACCAATGATTCCTTTAAATTAAAAGGCATCGATACGAAAGAAAGAGAAATGCTCGAACAGCGGCTCAAAGCATTACTGGCAAGGTATAAATGGAGAAACAGTGGTTTTTTCCAGGTATTGAACAGCGGCGATCCCGTAATCAATAAAGCGCTTGAAGTAATTTCCAAGTAAATGCAAGGAACACAAAGAGCACCAAGAACCACGAAGGACACAATGTGAATACAATAAATTCTTTGTGCACTTCAGGCCTGCTTCGTGTTGTTTGTGCTCCAAAAAAGGAATACAAAATGCACTAAGAACTACAAACGACACCAAGTGAGTACAATAAACTCTTTGTGCACTTTGTGCTTGCTTGGTGTTCTTTGTGCTCCAAAAAAAAAGCAACAGCTTTCGCCATTGCCTTTGGATAAGGTGTGTTGTAAGCGTTATATATTGTCTTTGTTTTCGTCCCACCATTTTTTCTCCATCCGGTAAGAACCAAACAATCCAAGACCACCGCCGATCGCGATGAGGGAAAAATAGATGGCCGGGTTATGATCATGATCATTGTACCGACGGGTAACACCGTCTACTACATAAGTGCTTACACTGCTCTGTTGTAATACATATGTATCAAGCATATAGGCCAGGAAAAGACCGATACCCGCCCCGATCAGCAATAAGGCCCATTTCAGGTTCTTATAAGGAGCTGGCCGGTTGGCAAATTGGCGGGGGTTCATTCCCTTCTCGATCATCGCCAGGTTCTGGCGGGTTCTCAGGTAATAGATACCAAAGATCATGGCAAATCCGCCT
>JANMKG010000301.1:0-4983 GCA_031371915.1 Chitinophagaceae bacterium
ATGATCTTGACCTGGAAGTGGAGACCCCTTCTTCGGTTACTGTTTTACCGCTGATACTGGATACAACACATAATAATATTAAGCTAGCAGCCACCAACGGGGCGGATCATATAAATAATATTGAACAGGTCGTGATGAATAACCCGGCTGCGGGTAACTATGTTTTCCATATCAAGCCTACCGCCATAACGCAAAATCCATCACAGGAATATGCTGTTGTGTATGATCTTGTACCCGTACAAACAAAACTGGTGTCTCCTATCGGCGGTGAAACCTATGTGCCGGGGGAGTACATGATCGTCAATTGGGATTCTTATGGGGATCCTGCAAATCCTTTTACCCTTGAGTATTCAAAGGACAATGGTACTAACTGGACAATCCTGAACAATAATATTCCTGCTAGTAAGCGACTTTATTTTTTCTACCCCGTTCCCAGTGAATGGTTCATTGTTCCCGCTGATACTACTGATAAGGCGCTGATGCGGATCAGCAGGAATGGTACCGGGTTGACTAATACAACATTTCCTTTCACGATCACCCCAAAGACAGTGATTACTCCATCTGCTGTCCAGTGTGAAGGATATTTTTCTATAGACTGGACCAGTGTTTTTACACCCTATTGGCTTACAGTAACCGGCGTAAATGACGTGGCTGATTATGAAGTAATGATGTTACGGGGAGATGAAATGGTTTCGGTAGCCATCGTTCCGAATACAACACTGACTTATACCTTCAGCGGTTTGTCCAAAGATTCTGTATACTGGGTAACGGTAAGACCAAGGATCAATGGTCATCCAGGGAGAAGAGGAGTAGCCATCTTCAGGAAACCTGATAGCGGATCATGCAGCGGGATCGTTTCCAATAATGATATCAAAATAGATTCAATATTGTCCCCGCTTCGTTCAGGACGACTACTCACGTCCACTGAATTAGGAAATAGCGTACCCGTGACCATCCGTATCAAGAACCTGGATGATATTGTTACAACAGGTGATATTACGGTAACCTATGTATTGAATGGGGGGCCCACGGTATCAGAGACGCTTATCAACCCGGGAATTGCACCAGGGGGAACCATCCTTCATACATTTATTCCAACGATCGATATGTCGGCTGCGGGTACTTATGTATTGCAGGTAACAGCGACACCACAGACCATGGACCCGGTGATACAGAATAATACATTGATAAAAACCTATAAACAATTGGATAACCCGGCTATTACCGGTATTACCCCCATCGCTCCCTTCCTTGATAATTTTGACCTTGCCCCTATTCAATCTTATAATACGTCTCAAACAGGACTCCAGGGACTGGACCGCTATGATTTTGTGAACAGCTCGGATTATGGCAGGATCAGGACCTTTATTAATACAGGTATTGCTTATTCGGGCAACAGGGCCCTTACACTGGATGCAACGAGGGTGAATACAGGGACAACAGATTCTCTTACGGGGACCTATAACCTGGCAACCTATGATGCTACAACAGCGGATATGAGGCTTGATTTCCGGTATAAAAATCACGGACAGGGATCTAACCCCGCCAATAAAGTGTGGATCAGGGGTAAGGATGACCAGGTCTGGATCGAAGCCTATGATCTTTTTGCTAACCAGAATGAGGTGGATGGATCGTATAAAAAAACGACAAGTATAGAGCTGAGTGACCTTCTCCGGAATGTGTCACCTCCTTTGCAAAATTTCAGCAGCAGTTTCCAAATACGCTGGGGTCAGTTTGGAAAGCAACAGGCAGCAGATAATGATGGGGGAGCTGGCTATACATTCGATGATATTCGTTTGTACAAGGTAATTGATGATATGCAGATGATCAGTATCGATACGCCTGTTGTCGCAAGTTGCGGGCTGAGTATTAATACACCCATAAAAATAACAGTAAGAAACAGTAACAATGCTGCTGTTGCAGGAGTACCGGTTCGTTTTCGCGTCGACGGCGGAGCCTGGTTGAATCCAGCTGAAACTACCCCGGCCATACCCGCTAATGACACGATCCAGTATACGTTCACAGCGACAGGAGACCTATCGCTGCCCGGCCAGCATATCGTTGAGGCAGTCGCAGATTATCTAACCGACACCTATCATGATAACGATACGGCACGGATTACGCTTATCAACTCTCCGGTGATTACTGTTACCAATTCAACCGTTTACCTTGAGAATTTTGAAACAGGTAATGGCTCCTGGTACAGTGGCGGGAAGAACAGTTCCTGGGAATATGGCACACCCTCTTCGTATGCTATCAAGCGTGCGGCCAGCGGCAGCAAAGCATGGAAGACTAGAATAACCGGCAACTATAATGATTTTGAAAAATCTTATCTCTATTCTCCCTGCTTCAATATTTCCACTATGACAGCCCCTGCTTTAAGCTTTAGCCTGGCCCTTGACCTGGAAGATTGTGGTAGCGGGCTTTGTGATGGGGCCTATATGGAATATTCTGTGGATGGAAAAACCTGGGATACATTAGGAGCTTATGGCCAAGGCACCAACTGGTATAATAAAAATTATGCTTCAGGGGTTGAACTCTGGAGTGTTCAAAACTATACCCGCTGGCATGTGGCTACTATTCCTTTAACAACGATACCCGTGCCTGTCAGCCAGTTGACACAATTGAGGCTTCGGTTTGTTGTTCTCTCCGATCCTTCCGTGAATCGTGATGGGGTGGCTGTGGATGATATCCATATCTACAATAATCCCAATGGAATTTATGATGGTGCTACCATGGGCGCACCTGTTACCCAAACGATAACGGGGGGAGGGGGCTGGGTTGATTTCATTGCTTCGGGTAAACTGGTAACTTCTGTGAATTCTCCTGTACAATCCATGGGAACTACAGATGCACAGGCCTATATCAATACTGGTGCGGTGCGTATTAACAGTAACCAATTTTACCATGACCGGAATATTACGATTAAACCAACGACAGTTGCACTAACCGATTCAGCGACGGTGCGATTCTATTTCCTCGATACAGAAACGGAGAGGCTGATAAATGTCACCGGCTGTGCGTATTGTTTCAAACCTTCGATGGCCTATGAACTGGGAGTGACAAAGTATAGCGATGCGGATGACAGTAAGGAAAACGGAACCCTGGCGGATAATACGGGAGGTCAACATACTTTTATCAATTCGTCAAATACAAAGAT
This sequence comes from Chitinophagaceae bacterium, assembly GCA_031371915.1. Classification (GTDB taxonomy): domain Bacteria; phylum Bacteroidota; class Bacteroidia; order Chitinophagales; family Chitinophagaceae; genus JJ008. The sequence goes on from JANMKG010000301.1 coordinate 3,161, forward strand.
CATCCCATTTGACAAAGGCTATTATGCGGAATTCAAAGTGAAAGACTTCTCAGAATTCTGGCTCAGCAATGGAGGTCTTGACAGGAATACGCCGCTGCCGCTCAAACTACTCAGCTTTACTGCCAGGAAGCAGAACAATAAAGATGTGCTGGCTGAATGGGTAACAGCTTTTGAATACAATGTTGATCATTTTGAACTGGAACTGGCGAAAGGAAACAGCAGTTTCCAGCAAAACCAATTCACCAGGATCAGTGAGATCAGCAGCCAGGGGAATTCTGTAAGTGAACAACACTATGATTTCACCGATGTTGAAAATAATAAAGCAGGTGTGAGGTATTACCGGCTGAAGATGATCGATAAGGATGGCAGCTTCAGTTATTCACCCGTAAGACCGGTAGTGTTTACAAATGATGTGCAATGGCAGGTCTACCCCAATCCTTCCCTGGGAGTTTTTAATCTCGTCTACCAGGTAACAGAAGGGGAGATGCTGACGGTGAAGATCTATGACGGCGCGGGTAAAATGGTCAAGCAATATAATACGCTGGCCACAGGGTTCCTTCAGAAAATGACCGTTGATATGCAGGAAAAGGTATTTGCTTCTGGCCTTTACCTGCTGGAAGCTTCAGCGGGGGCAAAAAAACAGGTATTCAGGCTGGTTAAACAATAAAAAACCCTTCTGTTCAAAACAGAAGGGCCTGGGATCTATAATCAGTTTTTTTTACCAGCCCTGCTTGGCTATCCCTGCTTTAATAGCGGCCATAGCTTTTTCTTCGTTCATCAGGGTGGTGAGTTTATTACCTTTTCCATCGTTACCCTGTGCCATATAGGCGCCTTTTGCCGTTTTTGTGATGACAGCATCATGCATGGTAACGCCTTTTTCTTTTGTTTTTACGTTATACGCTGTAATTGTTACATCTGACATGGTCGATAGTTTTTGAGTTAGTAATTCCTGAAATTAAGCATTCCAGCGGGTTTTAAACGGGAAAATTTGCGAAGAGTAAAAAAAAAGCCCCCGTTTAAAGGGGCTAAATGTCTTGTTATCAAATATTTATCCATTAAACATCCAATTTGGCATATTTAGCGTGGCTCTCGATAAACTCCCGCCTGGGGGCCACTTCGTCGCCCATCAGCATGCTGAAGATGCGGTCCGCCTCTGCAGCGCTTTCAATGGTTACCTGCTTCAGGGTCCTTGTAGCCGGATCCATTGTTGTCTCCCAAAGCTGGTTGGCATTCATTTCACCCAAACCTTTATAGCGCTGAATGTTCACTGAATCGTCCTTACCCGCTCCTATTTTTTCGATCAGGGCTTTACGTTGGTTCTCGTTATAGGCATAAGCCTGTTCTTTTCCTCTCTTAACGAGGTAAAGAGGGGGTTGCGCTATATAAACATATCCTTGTTCCACCAGTTCCGTCATATAGCGGTAAACGAAAGTAAGGATCAGGGTAGCGATATGTGAACCATCTACATCCGCATCTGTCATAATGATCAGCTTGTGATAACGGAGCTTACTCAGGTCAAGCGCCTTGGGATCTTCGGGAGTACCCATTTTTACACCGAGTGCTGTAAACATATTCCTGATCTCTTCATTATCATAGATCTTATGCTCCATGGCTTTTTCCACGTTGAGTATCTTACCTCTTAAAGGCAGGATAGCCTGGAAACTCCGGTCTCTTCCCTGTTTAGCGGTACCCCCGGCGGAGTCACCCTCGACAAGGAATAATTCGCAACGTTTAGGATCACGGTCAGAACAATCGGCGAGTTTGCCGGGTAAACCACCACCGCTTAAAACCGATTTACGCTGCACCAGTTCTCTCGCTTTCCT
>JANMKG010000377.1:0-1873 GCA_031371915.1 Chitinophagaceae bacterium
TTTCCATTTCACCAGCTTGTGATATACCTGCTTCGAAAATAGCGAGGGTGTGTTGGTCATTCATTTGCCATACACTTAAGGGCACCCCTATCTGGGAATTATAACTTTTCGGACTTCGCACGATATTGTAATCACTGTGTAGCAACTGGTAAAGCCATTCTTTTACGATCGTCTTGCCATTACTGCCGGTTATACCGATAACAGGAATAGAGAATTGCTGCCGGTGCCAGCTGGCCAGTTGCTGGAGCGCATCCAGTGTATCGCTTACTTGCAGAAAATTGGCCCCGGGATAAGCTGTCAGGTCCATCTTCTCGCTCACAACAAAATTCCTCCCACCTTTCTTATAAAGAACCGCGATGAACTGGTGCCCGTCCCGCCGATCGCCTTTCAGGGCAAAGAATAAAGAAGATGCCGGCGCATAGACTTTACGGCTGTCGAGCAGGAGGTGTTCGATCACCGTATCCTCACTGATAGTGGCCTGGGCGTGGATAATGCGGGCAATATGACCTATGTTATAATTCAACTGCGTTTATATGTATTACTGACTTTCGTCTACCACATCTTCAGGAACGCCTTTTTTCTTCATAAAAATAGAATAGAAAATAGACCCGGAAATACAAGTTAGTATCACTCCCAATGAAATGAAAACCTGGTTTTGCTTAGTGATCCATTCGCTGATCCAATGTTCTCCCAGCATTTTAATTCCAATAAAGATCAGTACGATCGCAATTCCCTGTTGCAGGTAATCAAACTTGCTTACCGCGCCTCTCAGGAGGAAGAACAGGGAGCGAAGTCCAAGTACCGCAAATATATTGGACGTATAAATGACCAGCCTGGCAGTATCCCGGTAGTCTTCCGTTTTGGTATCCACGATACCCATTACGGCAGGAATAGAATCAAGCGCAAAGACCAGGTCAATAGCCGCCAGCATGATAACGACCACGAATAGATTAGTATAGAATTTTTTTCCTTCGACGCGGACGATATATTTCCCCTCCCCATCGTGGGGAACGAGGGGAAGGAATTTTTTCACCCATTTATAGATCCTGCTTTCTTCGGGTTTAAAGCTTTCATCGTCATCCGAAGTAAACATTTTATACCCCGTATAAACAAGGAAGGCTCCAAAGATGTACAATATCCAGTAGAATTTTTCGACGAGCGCTACGCCCACAGTAATAAAAATGATCCTGAACAGGATGGCCATTAAAATACCCGCGAGGAGTACACGACCATAATTTTTTTCCTTGACGGAAAAAGCAGAAAAAATCAGGATAAAAACAAAGATATTATCGATACTCAGGCTCCATTCCATCAGGTAAGCACTGAGGTATTCCAGGGCAGGTTTTTGCCCGTTCTGCACCCACATGAAAACACAAAAGGCCAGCGCCAGTGCTACCCAGAAGAAAGTCTGGTATAATGCCTGTTTGATCGTAACCTTTTTCCCTTTTTTGCTCAACAAACCGAGGTCAAATATTAACGCCACAATTAAAACAACCCCGAAAACTAAATAGGTGATCTGGTCAGTCGTCATTCCTTTTTGTTATAGTGTGCAAAGATACGAGGAAGCCATTCTCTTTCGCCCTTGCTTTACGGCAAACGGGGGCTGGAATTACGCAGCATATTTTCTTTTTCTCACTTGCTGGTAGATCCAGCCTGAAAGAAGTACGAGCAGGATGGGCAAGGCAATATTAATGAATTGCCAGGTGGTTTTTTGATCTTTTACTTTTTGCGGATCAAGTAAGCGAAGAACGATGTCTTTGTTCCGGGTTTCACTTATTGCAGGGTTACTCACCAGGTACTCGAGACAATTTTTTAGAAAATCCCTATTACCAACCGGGATAAATATTTTCCCCATTTCTGATTGCCGCATATA
>JANMKG010000202.1:0-3213 GCA_031371915.1 Chitinophagaceae bacterium
AGCACAGGAAGGTTTTAGCCTGGGGGTGTACCGCAAAGGATTGGATGAGATCGTGATGAACCAGGGACGACGGATCGCTGAAGCAAAAAGATCTGTGATAGAATTATCTGACAGTGGCTATACCATTCCAGTCCAGCGGAAAGATATAAAAGTACTGGGCCAATCGGCGCTCGGCGCATTATATGCCGGCATCCATGCAATGAAGACCGCTAACTATGCGACAGAACATGATTCTGTAGTGGCAAAAAAACTCGCTTACGTGATGTGTGGTGGCGACCTGAGTGAACCTACTCTTGTTTCCGAGCAATACTTGCTTGACCTGGAAAGAGAAGCTTTCCTGTCGCTTTGCGGTGAAAAGAAAACACTGGAAAGGATCCAGAGTGTACTGAAGAGCGGAAGGCCGGTAAGGAATTAGGGTCCGACCGGGTCTGACGGTCTCCGTCTGACCCTACTTGAGGCCTGGCCCTTCTGACGTCCTGGTCCGTCATTTTATCCCCTTGTTATGTTGTTTTATGGTCTACCTGACGTTTTAATACGTCTTACTGCGTTATCATGCACCTGCATTTCTTTTAATTTATTATCATTTTTGAATACTATTATTCAAATGATACTATGCCCTTCACCCCCAATAACATTTATCATGTCAATAACCAGGGTAATAACAGGCAAATTATTTTTTTCCAACGAAGAGATTATCTCATTTTCTTAACCCTTTATAAACGCCTCTTTCCTTCAGTCTGTTCTACAATTGCCTGGTGCCTGATGCCAAACCATTTCCATTTTATGATCTATGCAGATGAAAGGTGCTCATCTCGCATCAAACAAGGTGGAATTTATATCGATCCCATAACGAATAGCATCAGGAAGTTACTGAGCGGCTATGCCCGGATCTTCAATAACAACTACCGGCAGACAGGTTCTGTCTTCCGCCAGAAGACTAAATCAAAATGTTTATCAGCAATCCCGGCCAGGGAAGATAGCCCTAATAAGGTACATGAGTATTACATCAACTGCTTTCATTATATTCATCAAAATCCGTTAAGAGCTGGGCTAACAGAGTATCTGGAAAACTGGGAATTCTCTTCTTTTCTCGACTATGCTGGTCTGCGTAATGGAAGTCTTTGTGAAAAAGGGCTAGCAAGATTACATTGTGGCTTTGAAGAAGAAATATTTTACGAACATTCCTATAAAAAGGTTAAGGAAACTTTTATTGATCTTTTTACTTAAATTTAAGGGTCAGACCGCGACGGTCAGACCCTTAACCAGCATGAAAAAAAACCTTATCACCTCCTTACTGTTCCTGTGGACAGTCTCCTGCTATGCACAAAAAGATCTAACCGGCACTTACGGTTATTCCTTGAAGCCACAAGGGAACCCTCCAAAAGAAGCGTTGAATGCCGGGCCTTCGGGAAACCTGGTCCTGATGAAAATGGAAGGTAATAAATACCGCTTCTGGCTGGATGTTACGGTAGGCTGGCCATCCTATAATCGCGGGGAGACTGACGGCACACTCGGCTTCGTGAATGATACCGCTTCCTTTGACAATACTTTTGAGGATGCTGTCAATCCGTGTATATTGAAATTTAAGTTTACAAATAGTACTGTCAGCATCAATGGCTTCTCATCCGCCTACAATTGTGGCTTTGGTAATGGAGTGACGGCCGATGGTGAATATGCGTGGTTAAAGAAACAACCAGTACTCAACAATCAATGGTTGCGAAAAGAATACCCCGAAGCACCGACCATCGTGATCACGAATGACAAAGCCGAGCTATTCCGGGACGAAAGCCTGCTCTATCCTTTTACACCCAGGCAATATTCTGTCAAAGGTGAGTCGATGCTGGGAATTGTTCAAACAGAGAAAGCTGTTTATACAGAAAATATTACTTCTTCAGGAAAATTCATCTACGGCTGGATGAAAAAATCGGCTGTCAAAATCGGGAAGCCGGAATAAACGATCATGGGCACTGCGGAAATAGAACAACAGCTGTTCATCATTTCTTCCCATATCATTACCTACGGGAATGCCGCTGGGACAGAAGTAACAGAAAGAATGCGGGAGGAGATCGAGACGATGTGGAATGAACCACAAGGAAAGCTTGTACTCGATGGATCCGGGTTCACCGTTGTCTTCAGGATCACAGCTTCTTTTCAACCCGCTATCACGGACCTTGATATCTACCAGAATCTTGATCCCCGCAATAATTATTTCCGCATTGAAGAATTTGCCCTGGGTAATATCTCTTTTGTGGATGGCCTCGGCTGCAACAGTGGCTATTTCAAATTGGAGAACCTGTACAAAGGCTCCACCACGGCCGCACATGAATATGGACACACAATAGGACTCGGGCATCCAGATGATCTTGACCTGCGCGGTAAAGGTGTCCCGGGTATTATGTATCCAAGGGGGACGCTTGTCGATCCTCAATACCAGTATGACCCGGATAAACAAGCAGGTACGAAAGGCGGTACATTAAATCCCGTTAACCGGCGTGTCCTGCAGGAAGATATTGATAACCTAAACCTGGGACGGTTAGCATTTGTGGATGCACAGGCGATCCTCGGTGAGTTCACCAATATCTGGCATTCCGATCATGCAGACGTGGGTACAGGTTAGTATTCATTTAATATCCGCCAGTGCTTTTTCGATTGCAGGATATCTGAATTCAAACCCTGCATCGATGATCTTTTGGGAGCTAACCGTTGCGCTTTTTAGCACTTCTACACTCATCTCACCCAACACCAGTTTCAATAGAAAGGAAGGAACATGAAGAGGTATAAAGATTTTCTTCCTGCTCCTTGCCAGTGTAAGTACCAGTTCTTTGTTGGTCACCGGCTGCGGCGCCACTGCGTTATATACTCCCTTCATTTTATCATCGCTGATCGCAGCGATATACATTCTTACAAGGTCCGCAATATGTATCCAGCTGGTGAACTGTTTCCCATTGCCCAAAATAGTAGCCAACCCAAATCTGAGTGGACGAATAAATTCTTTCAACGCACCACCCTGCCCGCTCATTACTATCCCCGTTCTTAGTATCACGAGTCTTTTGCCCAATGTAGTAACGGGCTCAATACTTTCTTCCCACTGCCGGCAAGTATCGCCCAGGAAATCTTTTGCTGCAGGATCGGGCTCTTTAAAAGAAGATAGGGGAGCAGGATCGGGACCATACCAGCCGATCGCAGATGAACTCACCACTGTTCTTACTTTAT
>JANMKG010000405.1:0-15358 GCA_031371915.1 Chitinophagaceae bacterium
ATACCGGCGCCCGGTTTCCAAAAGCCGATCCCATATTTATTGGAAATGGAAGCAAGGAAATCATAAACTTCCCGGTTTGTTTCTAAAGCAAGCTGCAGATCTTTTTTTGCGCCAACCTTAGCCAGTATCAAGTGATCGCAATGAACCGTTGAAGGAACAGCAACCGTAGAACGACCTGCCGTCATGAATTGTAACAAAGCCATTTGAGCCGTTGCATCCTGCATGGCAACCCTATCGGGGGCGAAGTCCACATAGTCTTTTCCCCGAGCATGTGGTTGGCCTGCCGGGTTGGTTAAATGGGAGTATAATATTTTCTCTGTAAGCGTTAGTGGCTTACCCACTACTTTCCGGCCTGCTTCAATTTTGCCGGGCATTTCAGCGTACACTTTTTTAATGAGATCAAGGTCAAAGATCATTCGATTAAATTTGAGGGTTTTGGTCAAATGAGTCAAATAGTTCAGTTACAAGGCCTACTGACTGTAATCTGCTGCGAAAGTACGAAAATCAGGGGTCTGAATAAGTCATTGCATGATGAAAGGAATAATTTTTTTATATTAGTGCTGTGAACAAATTCAAAAACTTTGTTGAGTGGAATGCCTTCGGCGTTTGTACGGCCATTGGCCTGAGATTGGGGATATCTACCAGTAAGATCCGGCAGTATTTTATGTACACATCCATCCTTGCGATGGGCTCTCCTATTATCATTTACCTGATATTGGCATTCTGGAGAAATATGAGGAAGTATATCTGGGCCGCAAAGCGGAATCCCTGGTACTACTTGTGAATAGTGAATAGTCAATAGAATTCACAATCACAGGAAACCCATTCACCATTCACCATTCACTATTGACGATCAGATCACTTCTTTATCCTGCACACTTACTTTGAACCATGTCTTCTCTCCTTTCCTTATCATCGCCAAAATAAGTTTTTCAAAATCTGAGGCTACAAAATTGCTATGACCGTCTTTTGATTTCATCGTACCGCTAAGTGCTATTAATTGACCCTTGCTATTGTAATCTATATTGTCGTAGGTCAATTCGATGTCTTTCGCTTTCATTTGTTTAATAAAATCTTCGAGTTGCGGGCGGGTCGTATTTTTTGTAATTGTGACCAGGATATCTTCATTGCCCGTGATCGTATACCCGTAATCATCAATAATAGTTACTCCTTCCGTTGCAGCCATGGGTGCGATAACTGTAGTTCCTGAAACAGCGGTCCTTATTGCAGACGGCGTAACTGATATTGCAGAAACACCTTTCGTTATTTTAGCCGGGGCGATCATGGTTATTGCGTTGTTGATACCTGCTACACTCACAGGAGTAACGGTTGAACTTATTGATTTCCCATTAACAGACACTGCTACCGGTGTAACATTTACTGATGCATTGACATTGGTATTAACATTAACATTTGCATTAGTATTTACATTCGTATTCATGTTGATGATCTTACCATATTTTGTTTCGAAATCAGATCGTTCATGCTTGTTGGTAAGATCATATTTTTCTGTCGTACCATTTTTCAATTTAATGACTGCCTTTTTATCCGTGATCTCATATTCGCTGCTGATCCGCGAAAGATCAATTTCATCGCCATTTGATATTGCTTTGGGTGTTGTTGAAGAAATAATCTGATCACTGCGAACACGGGAAGCTGGTGTAACGGGGACAGCTGGTACAACCGGGGTGACACCATCAACAGGTGCCGGTGGCGGCGGTGGTGGTGGTGGCGGAGGGGTTGGTGCATCTGGTGGTTGTGGAGGAGGAGGCAAATTCCCATACAGGTTTACATAATAATCCATTTGTTTATTCCACTCATCGATAGTTAATCTTTTAACTTCTTTTTTGTCTTTATCCCTTACTATGATCAAAGGATTATCCTTCATTTTATTTTTATGGAATTCAATAAAATAACCTTTGTCATTTAAACTTTTTGTACCAGGAATGGTATCGTTATTGAAAACAGATGTAGTTTTTGCAGGCCTATCCCTGACTATCAAAGTTTCATTCAACTGGTTCCTGAATGATAATAAAATAACTGCCAGTAAAGGCAGGATAAAAAGGAACCGAAGCAGGTTCGCTTTTGCTGATTTCAGTTTGTTCATCATGGCTATACGTTTTTTAAGTGAAGAAAAATTAAACTGGGTTGCTATACTATATTGATTGTTTCCTATTACTTTCAGCAACAGGTATTGATATTCTTTTCTGTTGATGCTGTTCTCCAGCACTTTATGATCCGCAATGAATTCAAGATTCTGACGGATGGATCTTTTCAGTAACCATGCAAAAGGATTGAACCAGTTGACCAGGCAGAGTATTTCTGCCCAGATGATATCAAGACTGTGTCTTTGTTTTACATGCACAAATTCATGACGGATGATCTCTTCCAGTTCTTTTTCACTATGCAGGTGGCGGTTAATGAAAATGGAATTGCCAAAAGAAAAAGGGATGATGTTTTCATTGACCTGGTATAGGTTCATGCCTTCTGTGTTGACCGGCAATGCTTTTTTCATCATGCGCTGAAAAGAGAGCAACTGCAATAACAGGCGACCCAGCATGACAACCATACCAGCAGCCAGTATCAAGATGACCGTGCTCAATAGATCAGATCCACCGGGAGAATTTTCCGGCAACCTTGTTAAAGTTGTTGTATGAATAACCGGGATCCAGGTTACCACCTCATTGGTAGTCCAGTTATTTTTTTCCAGTACAGATGATATATTAATAAAAGGAATGAAGAAAGAAAGCAGGGTATAACCAACGAGGTACCAGCGGTTCTGGTTATAAAATGTCAGTTTCTGAAGCACAAAATGATAAAATAAAAATACCACGGCAAGGCTTACTGATAGTTTTATGATATAAATAAAGAAGAAAGACATAGAATTAGTTTTACTGGTTAACTCTTTTCCTTTTCGATCATGCTTATAATTTCCTTAAGCTCTTTGGCTGATAATTTTTTCTGCTCCACAAAAAAATTCACCAGCTCTTTATAAGAGTTATCAAAATATTCCTTCACCACGTTACCCATGAATTTCTTTTTGTACTCTTCCTCAGTAATGGCAGGTTTGTACAAATAAGCATTGCCTACAAGATGGCTAACGAGATAGTTTTTTTTCTCAAGATTTTTGATAATAGAAGCTACAGTTGTGTAAGGAATAGCCTCATCGAGGTGTTCCATAAAGGCTTTTACATTGCCTTCACCGTTGCGCCAAACCGCTTGCATGGTTTCTTCTTCAACATGAGTGAGTTTTTCCATTTCTACGAAGTTTTCGTAAAGCTACGAAAATTTCGTAACGCTCCAAATCTATTTTGATGAACGGCAAACATAATAGACCGAAAGTCCGGAAGACGGGAAGTCGGAAAGACGGTCGTTGATTGTACTAACTCCCGATGATCCTCAGAAAAAAACCATTTTTTTGGGGGAAAATACACCGGGATGATCCTAAAACATCTTATAGCTTCATTCAAACTCTATAATATGGCATTCAAATTCGAAAAACTGATCATTTGGCAAAAGGCTGTTGATCTTTCTGATGTTGTATTTAATTTGACTAAAACTTTTCCAAAAGAGGAACTATATATTTTGACATCCCAAATCAGGCGGGCAGCAGATTCTGTTTCACTAAATATTGCCGAGGGTTCTACTGGTCAGTCCAATCGAGAATTTAACAGGTTTCTTGGCATGGCATTGAGGTCGGATATTGAAGTTGTTGGATGCATCTACCTGGCACAGCGAAGAGGGTATTTAAAAAAAGTGGATTTTGAAAAAATATACAAATCCTGTGAAGAATTGTTGGTAATGATCAATGCCCTGAGAAAAACAATTAGCCCCAAAAATCCGGGTCTATGAATAAGCGGAAGTGTCTTTCGGACTTTCGGACTTCCGGACTATATCAATTCTTTGAGCTTTGCCACCACCGCATCCACTTCCTCCTTCGTATTATGCTTGCTAAACGAGAAGCGGACCGTAACTAGATTGGGATTATTATTGATAGCCCGGATCACATGACTGCCTACATCCGCACCGCTGCTGCAGGCGCTTCCGCCAGACACGCAGATATGGCTCATGTCAAGGTTAAAGAGGATCATTTCTGATCTTTCGGTTTTGGGAAAAGCCGCGCTCAAGACCGTATACAGGCATTTACCTTCCTGGTCGCCATTGAACTGGATGCCTTTGATATGCTCCCGGAGCTGGCTGATCATATAGGTCTTTAATGACTGGATGTACTGGCTGTCTGTCTCCTGTCCCGCCATCGCCATTTCCAGGGCTTTGGCAAAACCTACGATACCATAAAGATTTTCTGTGCCTGCTCTCATGTTTCGTTCCTGCCCGCCGCCAAAAATGAAAGGCTTGATCTTTACATTGTCGTTGATATATAAGATACCAACTCCTTTGGGTCCATGGAATTTATGCCCGGCCCCGGAAATAAAATGTACCGGCGTTTTGCGGAGGTCCAGCGGGTAATGTCCCACCGTTTGCACGCAATCGGAATGAAAAATGGCATTGTACTTTTTACAAAGATTTCCTGCCGCGTCGATATCAAGGATATTCCCGATCTCGTTATTCGCATGCATCAGGGTCACAAGGCAACGATCTTCATGTGCGGCCAATTGTTCTTCCAGGTCGGCCAGGTCAACATGACCATCCGGCAGCAATTTTACAAAACTGCTGGTCACTTCTTCGCCACAGCCATAATGTTCTACAGTATGTAATACCGCGTGATGTTCGATCGGTGAAGAAATGATATGCTTACAGCCCAGGTCACGGATGGCGGATAAGATGGCAGTATTATTGCTTTCAGTGCCCCCGCTGGTAAAGAAGATCTCACCCGGGTGGGCATTCAGTAGTTTAGCTACCGATTTCCGTGCTGTTTCAATTGCCAGCCTGGATTCTCTTCCATAGGAATAAATAGAAGAAGGATTACCAAACTGCTCCGTCATATAGGGCAGCATGGCATCCAGCACCTCCTTGTCAAGAGCTGTAGTAGCGGCGTTATCGAAATAGATACGGTCCATCATGAAAAATCCTTCTTAAGAGCCGCAAAGATAAGTAATCGTGAAATGATCGGTAAAGGGCGATGCACGCTGTGGAGGGGATTGGGGATTGGGGATTGGGAATTAGTAATTAGGAATTGGGGGCTCTAACCTGTAAATTAATTATCGATTTGAGGGTTTCCTAATTCCAAATTCCTAACTACCATTTCATACACTGAACTCTTTTATATCCCTCATCAATTGCATGGCAATATTCGCCGCCTTGGTCTCAAAATCACTCTCCGCGTAAATGCGGATGATGGGTTCTGTATTGGAAGTGCGGAGATGCACCCAGTCATTATCGAATTCTATCTTTAGACCATCTTCAGTATTGACGGGATTCTTCTTATATTTCTTTTTGATCTTTTCAAAAATGGCTTTTACATCGATCCCATTCTCCAGCTCAATTTTATTCTTGGAAATAAAATAATCGGGAAACTGGTTGCGGAAGGATCGCATTCCTTTTTTATGCCCTGCAAGATGACTCAGGAACAATCCAATACCGATCAGCGCATCACGGCCATAATGAAAATCAGGAACGATGATACCGCCGTTGCCTTCACCACCGATTATCGCTTTTACCTCTTTCATTTTTGTCACAACATTCACCTCTCCCACGGCTGATGGAAAATATTCACCCCCGTGTTTCAGGGTGATCTCTTTGAGCCCCTTCGTACTGCTCATATTACTCACCGAATTCCCTTTTTTCTTACCCATTACATAATCGGCCACGGCCACCAGTGTATACTCTTCGCCAAACATAGAGCCGTCTTCATTCACAAAACAAAGCCGGTCCACATCGGGATCGACGGCGATACCCAGGTGGGCCTTTTGGTGTACCACTTCACTGCTCAGTTGAAGCAGGTGCTCCGGGAGTGGCTCGGGGTTATGAGAGAATTTGCCATTGACCTCACCATTGATAACGATCACCTCGTTTACGCCCAGTGCTCTCAACAAGGCAGGAACATAAATAGCGCCGGTCGAATTGATGGCATCCACCACGATTTTAAATTCCTGTTTGGCAATGGCTTTTACATTGACCAGCGGGTATTTTAAAACCGCATCAATATGTTTTTGGAGGTAACTATTATTTAGCGAAACCGTCCCCAGTTTGTCGACCGGGGCAAAAGAAAAATCTTCTTTCGCGGCCCGTTCCAGCACCCGGGCACCCAATTCGGCGGAAATGAATTCTCCTTCGTGGTTCAGTAATTTCAGGGCATTCCATTCTTTGGGATTATGACTGGCTGTAAGGATGATCCCGCCGTCTGCTTTTTCCATTTTAACGGCCACTTCTACCGTAGGAGTGGTTGACAACCCGAGATCGATCACATGGATACCCAGTCCAACCAGCGTATTGATCACCAGGCTTTGCACCATTTCGCCGCTCATCCGGCCATCCCGGCCGATAACGATCGTACAATGTTCTTTACCGGTCGAAACGATACTGCCAAATGCCGCTGAAAATTTCACGATATCCACCGGTGTGAGGTTATCGCCGGGTTTACCACCGATCGTTCCCCTTATACCGGATATGCTCTTTATTAATGCCACAGGATCTTTTTTATCCCGGTAACCACCGGGAGGGCAAAAGTACGTTTTTCAATTTCAACCCGTTACTCCCAGCCTGCTTACATTTGCGTATGGCAGAACAGGCATGGTATAAAGATTGGTTCAATTCTCCTTTTTATCACAAGTTGTATTTTGAAAGAGATGAGAAAGAAGCGGAGGCCTTTATTAAAAAATTGCTGGCCTACTTAAAACCTCCTGCCGGCAGCCGGATGCTGGACGTAGCCTGTGGCAAAGGACGGCACAGCAAGACTCTCGCAGCACCCGGTTTTATTGTAACCGGGATCGATATCTCCCCCGATAGCATTGCTTACGCCAAGCAATTTGAAAAAGAGAACCTTGATTTCTTTGTACATGATATGCGACTACCTTTCTGGGGTAATTATTTTAATTACGCTTTTAATTTCTTTACCAGTTTTGGCTATTTCAAAACAAGAAGGGAGCATAATGATGCGATCCGCACGATCTCCAAAAGCCTGAAACCCGGCGGGATCTTCGTGATCGACTATCTCAATACACATTATGCCGAGGACCATATCGTACACAACGAAGAAAAACTATTGGACGGTACGGCTTACCGGATCCTTCGCTGGCATGATGATCATCATTTCTTTAAAAAGATCGTGGTGGATGATCCTTCCTTAAAAGAACCGGTTGCCTATACCGAGAAAGTGGCCAAATTCACCCTTGGCGATTTTACCGACATGCTGGCTTTCCAGGATATGCAGGTGCAGGAAGTGTTTGGAGATTACCAGTTCCATAAATACCATGTAAAAGAAACGCCCCGGCTCATCCTGGTTGCCAAAAAGAAAGCTAACGGGACCGTTGATAAAGAAAAAAGATTGTACAGTGACGGCAGGACAACCGATCCGCTGACCTAAAACTAACAGCTAATAGCTATTAGCTGTTAGCTATTAGTTTTCTAGTCCTTCTTATTATTCATGATCAAGTATTTCGCAGTTTCATAAAAAGCGGAGGTAAAGGAAGAAAGCTGTTTCTGGATGGAATCCTGCTGCTCTTTGCTGAAATGCGATACACCAGGATGCAGGGGGGTTAATTGTTCATCGGGGAAATTGATATTGCGGGTAAAATAAAAATCATCGGTCACCATTCCTATACCACCCGCGGTATTGGTGATAAATGCGTAATTGTTCTTCTTCGCCGGGTCCAGCAAATCCCTTCCAAGCGTCGTATTGACATAAGATTGGTGAAGCATTCCAGCGATCGTGGGAAGTATATCGATCTGGGAAACCACTTCGCTTCTTCGCTGCGCAGCTAAGAGGTCGGGTGCATAGAACAATAAAGGCACATGCTCGTCAGTCAATCGTTGTTCGGTCCAGGCGGAAGGATACATGGCTTCAGCATTCCCCGCCACACCGTGATCACCTACAAAAACAAAAATAGTATTCTGGAAATAACTTTCTTTTTGAGCGGCTTCGATGAATTTCCTGAAACAATAATCCGAATAACGAAAACAATTATATTCTTTCAGGGATTCGAATCCATATTTACTTAATTCTTCATCAGGGACGAATTTCTTTTCAAAATCAGCATCACTGTCAGGGATCGTATAGGGACGGTGATTATCCGAGGTCTGGATAAAAGCAAAAAAGGGTTTATTTTTTTTCCGGAAGATATCATTGGCTTCCATAAAAAGGTCTTTGTCACTGATCCCCCATACATTGATCTTCGGGGAGGTAAAACTTCCTTCCGTATGCATCTGCAGTCCGTCAATATTTTTCAGTAACCCTTCAAAATTGTTGAACTCGGGACTGCCCCCCAGGAAATAATGTTTTTCATAATCCTCAAGGTTATCAATGATAGTGTGTTGTTTTACCGCTTCGGGATTACGACTGGAGAATTTGAATAACTGCGCGTCGGGTATACCGGTGAGGATGGCAAACAGTCCTCTTGCCGTGGAAAAATGCGGTGTAAAGCAACGGTCAAAGAATATACCATTGCGGCAAAGCGAATCAAAAAAGGGAGTCGCGTTCAGCGGGTTCCCGCTCATCGTGCTTTTGTACATGCTGAATGATTCGCATTGCACGAGAATGATATTGGGCCTGCTTTCGAGGGAATTACTGCGGGGCCCGATCTCCCTGCGATAGGAAAACGTATTAGCATTGGGCAACTGCATCCATTCGGCCATCAGCGGGAAGGAAGCCCTTGCTTTCTGTTCATTGAATTCAGGTTTTCTCAGTTTCAGCGTGGCAAAGAAATTCTGTAACGGGTTTATGGCGAGGTAGGACTTAAAAGCATTCCTGAATTTAAAACTGTCGTTGCGGCTCAATGGCGGCCATGATATGGTACCCCAGGCAAATAAAAAAAGGACCAGGGCGGTGATCACAAAATATTTCCTGCGGTAAGGAATACCCTTGCCATCTGTCCGGTTGATCACCTGCCAGTGACTGCGGTGATACATCCAGCGAAAAAAAAGTACGGCGACGACCAGTCCCAGTATCATCCATACCATGGGATAGGTCTGGAACATCATCTTCAGGGAGATCCCCGGGTCTTCCACGAAATTCATCGCGCCTGCATCAAGCGGCGTGTGGTTATAAGAGAAACTCCCAAAGCCAGCAGCGAAAAAGAAAAAAACAATAAAGGTACTTACCGCGAGATACCAGGTCCACCATTTTTTATTCCGGGAGGAATAAAAAGGTGACAGGTGCGGCGACATACTTATCAATATGACAGGTAACAAGATAAAAGCGATCCAGCGAAGATCATACCGGACACCCATCAGGAAAGAAGGGATCACATCTGTAAACGAAAGACCGCTGGGCCGGAAGGCAATAAATGTGGCGAGCCTGAACAGGGTGAAGATCAGTAAAAAGATCATGAGCAGGTTAATCACCCACAAGATCGTTTTTGGTATTTTAAATTTTATCAGCATTACACAGCGAGCCCTTACAGCATAAGGACTACAAAAGAATATAATTTAAGCCGTTCCAGCAATTTCTGCCCTGCTTATTTAACAAGTAGTAGTGTCTCAAATTGAAAGGCATAAGGATAACCACAGATTACACAGATTGAGCTATTCACAGATTACACACTGTTACCGTGCCTGCCGGCAGCCAGGTCTGTGCCATAATCTTTGTAATCTGTGGTAAAAAATCTACTCCTATTAAGTCGGGCAAGCCGGTCATTCACCGGCATCCACTACTTTTGCAGCAATGTTTTTTTTAGCGATCAATTTCTGGCAACGACTGGTTGAATGGGACCAACGGCTGTTCATAAAGATCAACAGCGACTGGGCCAATCCTTTTTTTGATTCCATCATGCCTTTTGTACGCAATTCCGTTAACTGGGCGCCTCTTTATTTATTCCTGCTGGTCTTTGTGCTCCTGAATTTTAAAACGAAAGGATTATGGTGGGCAGTTTTCTTCCTGGCTACGGTTGCCTTATGCGATATGACGGGTACCTATGTCTTTAAACATGGTTTTGAACGGTTACGTCCCTGCAGCGATCCAGATTTTTACATGCAGGTCCGGCTCTTATTGAACCGTTGCGGCGGAGGGTATAGTTTTGTTTCCAACCATGCCGCCAATCATTTTGGAATGGCCCTGTTCTTCTTTATCACTTTCCGTCACCAGTTTCGCATGTGGGCCTGGATCGCTTTATGCTGGGCGGCTTTGATCGCTTATGCACAGGTATATGTGGGCTTTCATTACCCGCTGGATGTGATCGGCGGAGCCTTGCTGGGTGCGGCTTTTGGCATCAGCTCGGGAACCTTCTTCAATAAGCGGTTTGGATTTGCTATCTTCGGCAGCCAACCTGTTGTGTAAATGGAGATTATCATACTGCTGGCATTGATCTTTGTGAACGGTTTGTTCGTGATGTCAGAGATTGCATTAGTTTCTGCCCGTAAATCAAGACTGGAACACCTGGCTGAAAAAGGTGATCTGAAAGCCAGGAGAGCGCTGGACCTTGCCAACAGTCCTGAAAAATTCCTGTCCGCTGCCCAGATCGGTATCACCCTTATCGCGATCCTTACGGGTGTGTATTCCGGCGAACGCTTTGCCAGGCACCTGCAGCCATCTATTGAAAAGATAGAGTTTCTCCGGCCCTATGCGGATACCGTTGCCACTACCATTATCGTTATCATCGTTACATTCCTGTCCATCATTTTTGGTGAACTGATACCCAAACAGATCGGCCTGTTAAGAGCAGAAAAAATTGCTAAAATGGTAGCGGGGCCGATGAATTTCTTTGCCAGCTTCACCCACCCGATCGTATGGTTGCTGAATAAGATCAGTATTCTTTTCTTTCGCATTTTCAATATCAAACGGTCCAAAGATGATGCTGTAACAGAAGAAGAGATAAAGACACTTATCACCGAAGGAACAGAAGCAGGCACGATCGATGAGGCCGAACAGGAGATCATCGAACGGGTTTTTCACCTTGGTGACCGCAATATCACTTCACTGATGACGCACCGGAGCGATATTATCTGGTTCAACCTGGACGACAGCGAAGAAAAGATTAAAGAAAAGATATTACAGGACCCACACTCGGCTTACCCGATCTGTGATGAACTGATCGACAATATCAAAGGTGTCGTTTCCATCAAGGATCTTTATGTGAGTCCCGACAATACCTTGTTCAAGGATATCATGCAACCGGCCCTCTTTATCCCTGAAAATAATACACCCTACCAGGTGCTGGAAAAATTCAAGGAATCAAAGATCCATTCCGCGTTTATCGTAGATGAATATGGAAGCATTCTCGGTCTCCTTACGCTGAACAATATACTGGAAGCCATTGTCGGCGATATCCCGCAAACTGAGGGGGATGATTACGAGATCATCAAAAGAGATGATGGCACTTACCTGGTGGACGGGCAGATCCCTTTTTATAATTTCCTGACCCGTTTTGAAAAGACAGAATGGATGAATGAAGGCGAACATGATTTCGATACCCTGGCCGGTTTTATTTTGCATGAACTGGAAAAAATTCCGAAGCCCGGTGATAAACTCGACTGGAAAGGTTTCCGCATCGAAGTGATCGATATGGACGGTCACCGGATCGATAAAGTGCTGGTGACATTGAGCGAGGAGCTGAAGGAAGATATTGAAGAATAAGATAATAGATAATAATTAATAGATAATAGTGCTTTAAACCCGGTACTGTATTAAAGGCTTCTTACTGCTTTAATAAACTATTATCTATTATCTATTCTCTATTAATTAAAAACTAAAAGAGACTTCTTTATTAGGATAATCCAGCTTATTGCTCTTCCTGTTTCCCCCCACGATCACATGCATAATACTTACTTCATCATCATACATATCGTATAAGAGTGTATTGGTCAGTTCGAGTTTGCTCAGCGAAGGAATATTCTCTACTTCTATATAACCATAGGCTGCTTCACTTTCATTCTCATAACCGATATAGGTAAAAACAACCGGTTTGCCATTGGCCTTCAGCGATAAATGCGAATAAAGGTATTTTTTGACGAGGCTATCCATTTTTGCTTTGTTCGGCGGGTTGATCAGGTCCACTTTAGTATTGTAATTCTTTGCCAGCACTTTTTCAAAATCATCGGTAAAGAGTTTGCAGCTTATCTCCAGGGTCTTGTCAGCGGCATTATGATTGATCTCCGTGACCGTTACATGGAAAGGATGGACTGGTGCGGGTTTGGCCGAGAGCAAAACTCCACCCAGCAGGGGCAAAACCAACCACTTATAGACAGATGATACCATTGACACAATATTTTTTTGTTTTACAAAAGTCTGGATTATTTTGATGCCGTTTTCACCCTAATCGTTAAAAGATACAAGGCAGGTAAGGACGGCAACACTCATTGATAAGATGCAGGATCTCGGATTTTATTTTGGTTTAGGCTGGCACCACATCATCAGCAGGAATGCGCTGGACCACCAGTTGTTTATTGCGGCCCTGGTGGCCATTTACCTTGTGAAGGACTGGAAACAGGTACTCGTCCTTGTTACTGCTTTTACGATCGGGCATTCGCTGACCCTGGCGTTAAGTGTGTATGATGTCATCCGTTTCAACAACAAATGGGTGGAGTTCCTGATACCGCTGACCATTGTTATCACGGCGCTGAGCAACCTGTTCCAGAAAAAATTCACCGCGAAATCCATCCGTATCAATTATTTCCTGGCGCTGAGTTTTGGCCTGATCCATGGAATGGGCTTTGCCAATTCCATCCGTTTCATCCTGGCGGATGACCAGAACCTTGGTTGGAGCCTTTTTGGTTTCAATGTAGGCCTGGAGGTCGGGCAGGTATTCGTCGTATCGATATTATTACTGGTATCTTACCTGCTGGTAAGCCTGTTAAAGGTCAATCGCCGCGAATGGGTGATCTTTTTATCGGCGGCTGTATTCGCCCTCTCATTAAAAATGTTAGTAGAACGTTTTCCTTTATAAAAATTAACCAATGAAAAAAAATCTCTTCCTCTGCGGTGTCTTATTGCTTACAATGTCAGCAGGCATAAAGGCCCAGATACAGAACAATTCGGCTTCCAACCATGCCAATAAATTTGAGCAACTGGGAACCATCCTCCCAACTCCCAATGAACAACGGGCAGCGAGTGGCGCACCCGGCGCCAAATACTGGCAGCAACGGGTGGACTATGATATAAAATGCGAGCTCGACGAAGCCAATAATAAGCTCACCGGCAGCGAGACCATTACTTATTTCAATAACTCGCCGGAAACGCTCAGCTATTTCTGGATGCAGCTGGATGAGAACCAGCACAGCACGGTGAATAATGCGAATTACCAGAATCAAAATCCACTGGGACCACAATACACCGATAAAACACTCGATCGTTTTGAAGAAAAAAGATCCGATAATGGTTATGGTGTGAATATCATGAAGCTCACGGATGTAGCAGGCAAACCTATTCCTTATACGATCAATAAGACCATGATGAAAGTGGACCTGGCGGTTCCTTTGAAACCCGGTCAGAAATTTGTTTTCAAAGTAGACTGGAATTATAAGATCGTCAACCGTGGTGATTTTGTACGCTTTGGTGGCGCCCGTGGTGGATATGAAAATTTCCCTTCCGATAATAATAATAATTATACCATGACACAATGGTATCCCCGTCTTTGCCGCTACAGTGATGACCAGGGATGGCAGAATCACCAGTTCACCGGCACCGGCGAATTCACCTTATGCTTTGGTAATTTCAAAGTGGAGATGACCGTACCTGCTGATCATATGGTCGGCGGTACAGGCCAGTGCCAGAATTACGCGCAAACATTAACGCCCACGCAAATGGCCCGCTGGCAAAAAGCCCAAACAGCTAAAGAACCCCTGCAGATCATCACCCTGGATGAAGCATTAGCGGCTTCCAAACAAAAAAGTGCAGCTAAAAAGACCTGGATATTCAAGGCCGATAATGTACGTGACTTTGCGTGGACCTCTTCCCGTCGTTTTGTATGGGATGCCATGCCGGTAATGATCGACGGGAAAAAAGCGATGGCGATGAGTTATTACGCGAAAGAAGCGTATCCCATTTACAGCAAATATTCAACGAAGGCAGTAGCCCATACGCTCCGTAGCTATTCTAAATTTGCTTTCCCCTATCCCTACCCTGTCGCGATCAGCGTAGAAGGTAACCAGGGAATGGAATACCCGATGATCTGTTTCAACCCGGGCCGTGCATTGCCGGATGGTTCCTATACCGAAGGCAGTAAAAATGCCGCGATCTTTGTGATCATTCACGAAGTAGGGCATACTTTCTTCCCGATGATCGTGAACAGCGATGAAAGACAGTGGACCTGGATGGATGAAGGATTGAATTCTTACCTGCAATACCTGACCCAGGAATTATGGGATAATAAATTCCCTTCCAATGGCGGACCTGCCTGGACGATCACCAACTATATGAAATTACCAAAGGATCAACTGGAGCCGATTATGACCAACTCGGAGAACATCCAGAACTTTGGCGCCAACGCCTATTCCAAAGTAGCGACGGGTTTGAATATTCTAAGAGAGACCATCGTGGGCAGGGAAGCTTTTGATAATGCTTTCCGTGAATATGCCAAACGCTGGGCCTTTAAATCCCCTACCCCCGCTGATTTCTTCAGAACGCTCGAAGACGCCACCGGCGAAGATCTTGACTGGTTCTGGAGAGGATGGTTCTACGGTACTGATGCCTGTGATATTTCCATCGATACGGTAAGACATGCGGTGCCCGATGTAAACGCGGTACCCGCGCAAACAAAAGATACCACGGTGATGCTGGCACTGGGCAAACCGGCCGTGAATCCCTTTGAAGATATTTCCAAGATCCGGAACAAGGAAGACAAGAATATCACTTTCGAAACAGATAAGGATACCAGCCTGCGTGACTTTTACTGGAAGTACGACAGGGAGATCGAGAAATATGATTCCACGAAATACCCCGTACTGCAAAGAGCGCAAACCGAAGCGCTGGATGAGGAAGGGAAGAATAAATATGGGAATAAAAATCTTTACGAGATCACTTTCAGTAATAAAGGCGGGTTAGTGATGCCGATCATTATTGAATGGACCTATAAGGACGGAACAAAGGAAATAGAGCGGATCCCCGCCCAAGTCTGGAGACAAAACGAAAAGAAAGTTATCAAGACCTTTATGAAGGATAAAGAAGTCGCCTCCATCAAACTGGACCCTTATAAAGAGACAGCCGATATTGACGAAAGCAATAATACCTACGGTGATATCAAACCGCCTAGCAAATTCAAAGTGTTCAAACAAAAACAGATCACGGCGCCGCCAACAGGTATCAACCCGA
>JANMKG010000442.1:0-5862 GCA_031371915.1 Chitinophagaceae bacterium
CTTCCATCGCCTGTGTATAGAGAAAAGGTTTTATCGTAGATCCTACTTGTCTTTTTGTATTCAGGTTCACGTGGTCATACTTGTAGGTCTTGAAATCGATCCCGCCTACCCAGGCGCGTACTTCACCCGTGACAGGGTCCATGGCCATAAAAGAAGCCTGCTCCATCTGCCGGTGGTATTTAATCGAATCATACGGGGTCATCACGGTATCTTTTTCGCGCCGGGTATTCCACGCGAAGATCTTCATCGGCACTTTCACATCGAAGCTCGCCCTGATCTCTTTATCGCTCAGGCCGTCCTCTTCTAAATTTCTCCAGCGATCGGATTCGTGTACAGCCCGTTCCAGTATCTTTTCATGGTCTTTCCAGATACTGCCATTTTTTATAGAAGCTCTGGCGTTGATCCCTTTTTGCATGGAAGTCATCTGCAGGGCCATTCCTTCTTCCGCGTATTGCTGCATCTGGGGGTTGATGGTCGTATAGATCTTTAACCCGTCATCATAGATATCATAGGAATCACCGTTGGATTTTTTTACGTCTTTTAGTGCATTCCGCACTTCATCCTTTAGTATTTCGCGGAAATAGGGGGCATAACCGGTATTCTGATCCAGTTTTTTATAATTGAGTTTGATGGGTAAGGCTTTCAGCCGTGTTGCTTCGGCAGAAGTTATTTTGCCGTTCACTTCCATTTGGTTGAGTACTGTATTCCGGCGGTCAAGCGCTGCCTTGGGATTTCGCACCGGGTTATAAATACTATTACCCTTTAGCATGCCTACTAATAAAGCGGCTTCTTCAATGTTCAGCCGGTCAGGCTCTTTTTGGAAAAAGGTCCTGGCAGCATTCCGGATACCATAAATGTTATTGCCAAAAGGAACTGCATTGAGGTAAAGGGTAATGATCTCCTCCTTGGTAAAATTCTTTTCCAGCTTTACGGCAATGATCCACTCCTTCAATTTTTGTATAACACGGATGGCCTTGTTCGAAGCACGTTGATTGAACAGGTTAAGCGCCAGCTGCTGTGTAATGGTACTGCCACCGCCCTGTGTACCCGCTGTGAATATAGCCCGCAAGGTAGATCTCAGGTCGATACCGCTATGACTGTAAAATCTTTTATCCTCGGTAGCCACCAGCGCATCAATAACGTGGGGTGAGATATCCTTATAATTTACATTGCTGCGATTACCTCTTTCTGTATAATATTTTCCCATCAGCGTGCCGTCTTCAGCATAAACCTCTGATGCCTGGAGGATGGAAGGATTTTCGAGATCATTCAGGGAAGGCATTTTCCCAAAAACACCAAAATTGGCAAGAAGGACCAGTAAGATCAACAGGATAAACCCACCGGCAAAAAGACGCCAGAAAATACGAACAGCTTTTTTCATAAATGGAAAACGGTTGTGGTTATATGGGCAGTTTCCAGGAACATGGTAATGGACACATCGACAAACTCAGTACCGAAATTAAGAAAAACCACAGCGGCAGAACCGGAAGGGAAATTAATTTTTTGCCAAAACAGTCCGTTTCAGCCTCCCGGGTGTATTTTTTCTATCAGAATTTACCGGGTAAATAGTGATCCAGGAAGGTTTTATACGCTTCGATATCCTTGTTATTCTTCAGCAACTCGTAATTACTGTTACTCAGTATGCTGAAGGTGTATTTGCCACCTTTTAACCAGGGAATGATCTCGCTGGCTGTTTTCGGCCTTGTCTTTTCAATATAAGTTATCGCTTCCTGGGCAGTAGCAAACGGAGCGATCAGCATTAAACGATTGTCGGGATCAAGCTGGAAAAGATCGATCGAAAAATTCTTGTTATAAAAAGTCTCTTTATTGTAACGTGCAAACGCATTTTTGGCTTCGTTGGAAAATACAGGGTCCACTTTATTCAGGATCAGTACAACATAATGTGGCTGATCAGGTGAATAGGTATACGGTGAATTGATCTTCGGCGGTGGAATGACACTCACCGTATCCCGCGGAGGATTGTTGTTCACTACCGGGGGAGGTTTGTGAGTGCTCGTATCCCTGGGAGGTTGAACCGTTGTTACAACCTGGGGAGTACTGGTGGAATCTGTTTCTCTTGTGACCACCATTTTGGTAAGCTGGTCTTCGATCTCCTTGCGGCGACTCAATACATCGATCAGGTTCGTGGCCTTCGCCGCAAGCGGTGTCCCTGGAAATTGTGTAACGATCGAACTAAGTATATTCTTCGCAGTACTGTCGTCCCGTTGCCGGATATAATAAACAGCTTCGATATATAATAATTGCGGCGTCCAGTAATTTTTACCGTATAATTTATCAGCTTCCTTTTTTTGCGCGATAGCTTCCGCGAAATTTCCTTCGATGAACAGGTCATAGATCTTTTCGTAGGTCTTTGTGGCATCAGGATTGGCGGAAGTGGAGGCCGGGTTCTTACCCGTTGTAACGATCGTGGTGAAATTACTTTTTGGGTATTTCTCACCCAGCAGTTTTTTGATAGCTTCTGCTTTTGCAGTCTCTCCATTTTTCTTATAACAATAGTAAAGGTTGAACAGCACTTCATCCATTTTCTCAAATTGCGGGAAACGGGTGCGCAGTTGTTCAAAGGTCGCGGTACCGGCATCGCAATTCTCAATTTCCTGTATATAGACCTTTCCCAGTTCAAACAGGGCTGCCTGGATAGAATCGTTTGAACTCTTTATTTTTTCGGGAGTGAGCGGTAAGTTGGCAAGTAATCCATCATAAGAAATATCGTTACCCTGCGGGTTATTGCCCTGCCCCGGGTTATTGCCGGGAAGCTTAGGATTGAGTGTACTGGGATTACCCGCGGACGTGACAGCTGCGATCCTCCGCCAGTTATCGGTGTTGGGACGGTTGCCCCATTTATTCTTAAAATCATTTAATCCCCTGGTACGGGAAGTAGGATTATAAAAATACCATTCTCCTTTAGGTTCATTAACGGGGAAAAGATTGTTGGTGGGTAACGTGGGCAGACCCGAACCACCGTTAATGGGTTCATCTTTGAGTCCCTGGGCCTTACGGAGTTGCCTGACGATCTTTTTGATAAAATCGCGGCGTTCATCTTCAGGCATAGCAGCTATTCGCTGGAGACTGTCCTGCCTTTCGATGATCTCCATATTACTGGCAAGTACGGCCAAGGATTTTTTACGGACTTTGATCTCATCTGGTTTTTCGATAGAAGGATCATTCAGGTCAAGACTGTCGTAAAAATTATACGACTGGCGGTATTGCTGGCGGACAAAGGATAATTCGGCAAGCTGCAAAAAGGTCCTGTTTCGCTGGCTTTTATTGTTACTGTTGAACTGTGTGCTTTTCACCAACAGGGGGATGGCTGCTTCGGTGTTATTCCCTTCCAGTTGCATTTGCGCTGCCATGTAATAAATGATATCCCGGTAATCTTCGTATTTATCCTGTTTGGCCATTTTCAGCAGGGTGGCCACATTTTTATCAATGGTCTTGTCGCCGCCATCCTTGTTCACACGAATAGCAGCAAGCCGTGCATAGATATCGAGGACGAGGTCTGTTGTATGACTACTGACCTTGCCGTATAATTTTTCTGCTTCTTTGTTATGACCGCTTTTTTCATAGAGCTGGGCAGCCAGGTATTCCCATCTTGCCTTTTCCTGTTTATTGGTGGCATTGTCCAGTGCTTCCACCAAATGAATGGCGGAGCTATCCCACATATTCTGCTTATAAAACCAATAGGACTGGACTTCATGAAGATCATTTTGAAGTCGTTTGGGGAATACGGGATCATTTCTCAGGGTAACGATCAGGCTGGCTGCTTCGGCAAGCTGGTCCTGCGCCAGGAAATTCCGTATCTGCCAGATAAATGCATCATTGCGGCTGGGGGGCTCGGAAAATATCTTTTTAGGGAGGCTGTTTTTTTCCTTGGTAGAAATACTGGAAGCTGAATTGCCATCCCGGTTACTGCCAATGGTCAGGTAATACCCGTCTTTTTCTTTCGGGGCAAAGGCATAGTTGATGAACTGGAACATCAGGTAGGCCGAGTCGAATTTCTTTTGCAGGTAAAAAGAAGCACCCCAGAGCAGGTAAAGGTTATCTACCCAATCGCCGCGGAGATCATGCAAGGCAATACCTGTAGAGGATTTATACGTGATCGAATCGAGTTGTACCGAGTCTTTTGCCGTAACATCGAGGCTATAATTGTAAAAAGGAAGCAGCCGGGAATAGTCCTCTTTAAAAGCCGTCTTGGCCCTTTCCAGGACCTCGTTCAGTTTATTATTGGCATTGAAGTAATAATTGTAATGGGTAACCGTATTCTGGATAAAACGGTTGGGCAGGGAGAATTTCTTCGAATCTGACTTTTCAGACCGGAGCACCCTTTCATCATATTCCTGTGGTTTCTTGATAGTAATAGGGATCCCCAGCTGGCCGAAAGAGGGGAAACTAACCTGGCAGAAGATAAGGGAAAGGATGGCTATAACACTATATCGGTTGGGTCGCATTTTCCGTCGCAATCTAAAGGCTTATTAACTGAAATTCAAATATTTTAGTATAAAAGTAGGCCATTTTTTTGACCTGAATTTGATGAAGGGGAGCTGGTAAAAGCAAGACCCATTGCTTACCTTTAATTCATTAAATATTGGTTATGGTAAAATTAGATGCCGGGACAACGCTCAAACGGCTCCGGAACCGCTACCGGCTGGTGGTGATGAATGATGATACCTACGAGGAAGTGGTGACCTTTAAGTTATCCAGATTGAGCGTTTATGTGATGTTGAGCACCATTTTTGTGCTCCTCGTGGGACTTACGGTGGCCCTTATCGTTTTCACACCGTTGAAATATTATATCCCAGGCGCCAGTACCGATTATAGATCAGCGATGGAATTGCGGCAGCTCAAGTACCGGGTGGATGTGGCTGAAAAACAAAACGCCTATAAAGCACAATATATTGACGGGATCAAAAAAGCACTGGCTGGAAATACAACGGTACAACTGGACACGACAAAACTAAATGTACCCAAGACAGAAATATCCAACGATTAATCAATACCTATGTTTAACGCTAAAAACAAAACCGACATGCAACAATCAACCAACAATGGCAATGGCGCCACGCTTATCAGTTCCGGGACAACGCTGAAAGGCGACATCAGCAGTAACAGCGATCTCCGTATCGATGGTACAGTGATCGGCAATATCCACAGCGCGGCGAAGATCATCATCGGCAGCAGCGGGGTAGTAGAAGGTGATATTTCCGGCAACCAGGCGGATGTCACCGGCAAGGTCTCCGGTAATGTACGGGCCAAAGAATTACTCCAGCTCCGGGGAGAATCAGTAGTAACAGGTAATCTTTATGCCGGTAAATTACAGGTGGAACCTACGGCAACTTTCAACGGGCAATGCCATATGGGTGCCAATATCGTGGAGATGAACAATAATGATCAACAGGCCGCCGTCAAATAACAATAACCGCGACTTAATTCGTTATGCCAGCATGGGCACACAAATATTTGTGTCGCTCGGGCTGGCTGTTTTTTTAGGTTATAAAGGCGACAAATGGTTGAATACATCTCCGTTGCTGGTCTGTGTATTACCTTTGCTCACCCTGGCGGGCCTTTTTTATAAGATATACCGCGAAACAAGCAGGCGAAAGAAAGATGAATAGCAGCTTTTCAATCAGGCAATCGTTTAATTATTTCTGGTTATTCTCCAATTTCCTGATTTTGTTTCTTGACAGGAAACATATCCTGGAAAAAGCAGGAATCAATGGGGATGTGCTCCTGGTTGGTAATTTTATCGTTTTTCTTGCGACCGCATTATCCTTCTGGCTTTCACAACGATCCTTACGATCTCCTAACCCTAATGCATCGGTCCGCTCCCTGTACGGAAGTTTTATG
>JANMKG010000003.1:0-3962 GCA_031371915.1 Chitinophagaceae bacterium
ACTTTATTATCCTTGCTTGTATAAGACCCGTTTACTTCATAGTCTTCCGCTTTTTCACTGATCGTGCCGGGAAGCGAAGCCACTTTATAACCGGCAGGTAATATTAATTCAGTTTCATCTTGCGACAAATAACTGGAAGGAAGAGCATAGTCCTGCTGCCGGTCCTTGTCAGGAATATATCCACGAAGATCTTCCGGGAAGAAGTCGATCCCCACATAGATCTCCTTGTCTTCCGTGATCACGTAATTACTCAGGTCGATATCGCCTTCAATCACCACGGGTATCTCCCGGTTATCCAGGTCCGAGGTCTTTACATTGGTTACCACGAGGTTCTTATTTCCAAATTCCAAAAAACGCTGGACCAGTTTTTTCTTGTCATCAGCCGGCAGGTCATGATAGTACTGGTGAAAACTGGTCCGTTGTTCGCCGCTCAGCGTGGCTTTTACATGCCCTTTGAGTTTATTATCCTGCAGCTGGAACGTGGTCTGCGTAAGGACCTTGCTTTTGTCCTTGTCCATCAGCGGTACTTTCTTTACATCATAGGAATTGCCTTTCCCGATCAGCACTTCTTTTCCCTGTATCCGCCAGGCATAATCGCCAAAAGGGATATATTTTTCTGTGCCATCGAGATAATATTCTTTTCCCCCGAGGATCACTGTGCTGATACAATGATTATCCACGGCCAGGGATGGTAGTGTATAATCATAGGGGATATGTCTTGTACCGATCCAGGTCATGTAGGCTTCAAGACCCGCGAGTTTCAGCATTTCCGTCATTAGGTTGGCCATGCCCTTACAATCGCCATATTTTGATTTAAAAACATCCTGCGCCGAAGCGGGCACAAAACCAGCCAGCCCGTCCTCGAAAGCGATGTAGCGGATATTATCCTGTACCCAGTAAAAGATCGACTTTACTTTTTCGATATCGGTTGTCTTGCCCCGGGTGAGCTCAGTCACTTTGGCTTTTAATTCATCGGGTTTGTTAACGACTTTTTTATAGAGATAGTTATACCAGCTGTAGAGATCACCGGCATCGCCAAACCCCTTTTCCTGTTTGCCGTCATAGTTGAATGACTTGACCACGAATACAAGATGGGGGTATTCGAAAGCGGCACCAACCGCCCGGGGTTCATCTTTCATGGCCGAAATATTCTGCAGCCGGAAGGTGTAAATGGTCAGGTTCTTTTCCTGCGTCTTTTGTTTGGTGACCTTATAATTGGCAAAATTGAATTCCCGGATATCGAGTTGCAGCCAGTCGGGTACCCTGACGCGTATAATTTTTTCTTTAGCAGGGAACCAACTGTGGAAATAAGCGGTGGTCAGGTACTTACTGTCAAAATATTTTTTCTCGGTCTCCACTCTTGTTACATCGCCATAACCGCTGAAACCGATATTGAAGTATTTCACCCGGCTGTCATCGGAAAAATAATCGCTGGAGCTGGCCGAACGGTCGATGGCGTATCCCACATTGTAATTTTTCTTGATCCCAAACATTCCTTTTGCTTTTTCCAGTTGTTTAAAGGAAGTGATCCTGCAAAAGGAATTATAAAAATCATAGTACTGGATACTGGCCCTTTCCCGGAGGGAGAGAAAAGTGATACCGGTACTTTTAGTGGCGGTTACAACGGGTAGTTTATCGTCGCTGCGGCCCTTATCAAAATTGAACTCTTCCTCCACGATCGTGGCGACCACCCGGTCATCGGGGAAGACCTTTTTTAACCGGTTGGCTTCAAAAATATCATCGTCTCCCTGTGCCAGCAAGCTGGCCGGAAGGAGAAGGCAGATCAGGTACAGGGTGAAACAGGTTTTCATGCTATTATTTGTAACTGGCAATATAAAAATTGTTGTCCAGAATTGAGAGAATAGTCAACTTGAATTTCCACGCTGAGGTCGCTGAGTGCGCAGAGGTTAAAAATAGACAGGTTATCACTGCGGTCCCTGCGCACCCTGCGTGCCCGGGAACCCGAAAAACTATCCCCAATCAATCACAACTTGTTTTAAATTCGCAGTACAACTTTATGGCATGACAAGAAAACAGGAAGTTTTACAGGATGTAGTCATCAAATTCGCCGGCGACAGTGGTGACGGGATGCAATTGACCGGAACGCAGTTTACCAATAATACGGCTCTACTGGGTATCGACCTTTCTACGTTTCCGGATTTCCCGGCGGAGATCAGGGCGCCCCAGGGCACGTTACCGGGGGTGAGCGGTTTCCAGTTGAGGTTCTCATCCGACCGTGTATTTACACCCGGGGATGCCTGTGATGTATTGGTAGCCATGAATGCAGCTGCGCTGAAGACCAATCTTACTGCGTTAAAGAAAGGCGGCAAAATCATTGTCAATACCGATGGTTTTGACAGTAAGAATCTCCGGCTGGCCAATTATCCCGAAGGAGAAAATCCACTTGAGAATGGGAGTCTTGATAATTATGAAGTGATCAGGATGGATGTGACCAAGATGACCCGGGAAGCATTAAAGGATTTTACCATGGGTATGAAAGAAAAGGACAGGGCCAAGAATATGTTTGTCCTGGGCTTTATCTATTTTATGTATAGCCGTAACATGGACAATACCCTTAATTTTCTCAGGGAAAAGTTTGGCAAGAAGCCGGATATAATGGAAAGCAATATAAAAGTATTGCAGGCCGGTTATAATTACGGCGATACTACTGAAACTTTTACCACTACTTATTCGGTGGAGAAAGCGAAAATGATTCCTGGTAATTACAGGTCGATCATGGGCAACCAGGCGGTAACTTTTGGATTGATCGCGGCTTCCCAAAAAAGTGGCCTGCCTTTGTTCCTTGGTTCCTATCCTATTACACCTGCGTCTGATATATTGCATGAATTAAGCAAGTATAAAAATTTTGGTATAAGAACATTCCAGGCAGAAGATGAGATTGCCGCGATCACTTCAGCGATCGGCGCGGCTTATGGCGGATCGCTGGGGGTGACAACAACTTCGGGTCCCGGTATGGCATTAAAAGCGGAAGCCATGGGGCTGGCCGTGATGCTGGAGATACCCTTATTGATCTGCGATATCCAACGCGGTGGTCCTTCAACAGGATTGCCAACCAAAACCGAACAATCGGATCTCTTGCAGGCCTATTATGGAAGGAATGGTGAATGCCCGATGCCCATTGTTTCCGCTTCTACTCCTGCGGATTGTTTTGATGCGGTATATGAAGCTGTGAGGATCGCTGTACAACATATGACCCCGGTTATTTTTTTAAGTGATGGTTATATAGCGAACGGCGCGGAGCCCTGGAAATTTCCGACCAGTGAAGAACTGCGCCCGATACCGGTGAAGTTCAAAACAGAACTGGGTGATCATGAAGATAAATTACAACCTTACCTGCGGGATGAAAAACTCGCAAGACCCTGGGCGGTGCCCGGTACACCTGGTTTGGAACACAGGATCGGCGGTTTGGAAAAACAAAACGTAACAGGTAATATCAGTTATGAACCCGAGAACCACCAGCTGATGGTAAAGATCAGGCAGGAAAAAGTGGATAAGATCGCGGAATATATACCGGAACAAAAATTAGACAGTGGTCCTGATAAAGGAAAGATACTGGTGCTGGGATGGGGTTCTACATACGGGGCTATTAAATCCGCGTGTACGGAATTGCAGGCGAAGGGGCATCCGATCAGCCATGCGCATCTTCGTTATGTCCGTCCTTTCCCCAAAAATTTAGGGGAGATCATCAGGAATTTTGATACGGTACTGATCCCCGAGATCAATAACGGCCAGCTGATCAAGATAATCCGGGATGTTTATTTCGTGGATGCCAAAGGTTACAATAAGATCATGGGAATTCCGATCACGAAAACGGAGCTGGTCATCAAACTGGAGGAAATGCTGGCTGTGTGAGCTAAGGTACAACACAGAGTCACAGAGTTTTTGAGTTGCACAGAGAGAGATTAAGGGAAAGCCAACACTCTGTGTTTCTCTGTTCCTCT
>JANMKG010000012.1:0-8887 GCA_031371915.1 Chitinophagaceae bacterium
AGGAAACATTGCATGTTGATGATATTGTAAAACAATTACCACCGGTCATGAATCGGTTTTGGGAGGAAAGCATGCACCGCACCTGTGATAAATGCGGGGCCGTGATGGAGCCTCCTGTAAGAAAAAATTAGTTTCTCGCAGCGTACGCAAAGGAGCAAAGTACGCAGCGTAATTAATTCAACCTGTTAATTCTGCGTTCGCTGCTCCTTTGCGTACGCCGCGAGAAAAAAATGAGAATCGACATCCATACGCACATCATGCCGGAAAAAATGCCCAACTGGACGGAAAAGTTCGGCTATGGGGAATTCATTCACCTGGAAGAACGCAACTGCCAGGCCTGTATGATGAAAGGCGATAAAGTATTCAGGGTCGTGGAAGAAAATGTATACAAACAGGATACCCGCCTGAAACAAATGGAAGAAACGGATGTATCCATCCAGGTGCTTTCTACCATCCCGGTTTTATTCAATTACTGGGCAAAACCACTGGATGGTTACCAGACTTCCCGTTTCTTCAATGATCATATCGCGGAAACGGTGAGTAAAGAACCCAACCATTTTATCGGGCTCGGAACAGTCCCCCTGCAAGATGTCAACCTTGCCATCAAAGAAATGGAGCGTTGTGTAAAAGAACTCAAGATGCCGGGACTGGAGATCGGGACCAATATCAATGGAAAGAATCTTTCCGAAAAAGAATTCTTTCCTTTCTATGAAGCTGCAGAAGAACTGCGCTGTTCTTTATTTGTACACCCGTGGGAGATGATGGGTGAGACGCAGATGGAAAAGTACTGGCTTCCCTGGCTGGTCGGTATGCCCGGGGAAACCAGCCGCGCTATCTGTTCTATGATATTCAGCGGTATACTTGAACAATTCCCCAAGCTCAGGGTCGCTTTTGCGCATGGGGGTGGTTCATTCCCTTTAACGCTTGGCCGTATCGAACATGGATTTAAAGTACGTCCCGACCTCGTGGCCGTAGATAATCCTATCAATCCCCGCGACTATATTGGAAAATTCTGGATTGATAGCCTGGTCCATGATAAAAAAGCATTTCAATATATTCTTGATGTAATAGGAGAAGACAGTATCTGCCTGGGAAGTGATTATCCTTTTCCATTGGGCGAAGACAAACCCGGCAGACTGATCGAGAAAATGGACCTTGGTAAGAAGACGACCCGCAAATTGTTCACTAAAAATGCGTTGAAATGGCTAGGACTGGATGAAAAGAATCTCCCGGAGTTTTAATCTTATTCATTGAATAAATTGGGGTAATCGGTGATGATCCCGTCAACACCCATTTTCTTCAACTCTTCGATCTTTGCTTTATCATTGACCGTCCAGGGTATTACTTTCATGTTTTGTTTGTGACAGCTGCTCAATAACTTTTCATTCACAAGGCTAAAGGCAGGACTGTAAATTGTTGGGATGAACCCCAGTGCTTTCACCTGTTCATCCAGGCTTCTTTTATCAAAATCCTCGATCAGCATGGCTGTTTTGATCCCCGGGTATTTTTTGTGCAGGTATTGCAGGGTCCTGAAATCAAAGGACTGGATGATCACCCTGTCTTCGATCCCTTTTTCTTTTATGACCGCCATCAGCAACTCAACGAATTCATCCGGCTTCGGCTGGAACACACCGTCAAATTCGGGGTTGGTCTTTGTTTCAATATTGTAATACGGGAAAGGCCTTCTTCTTGTCATCATATCCTTGTTCACACTGTCGATCACATCACTAAGAAGCGGTTTTGTGACTTTCATCTTTTGTTGCTGCGGGAAACGCGGATGGGGCTTCATTCCCACATCAAAATCCTTTGTCTGCTCATAGGTCATCCAGTAAATATTGTATTTCCGCTCTTCCCTTGCTCCCATATACGTGCCATCGGGTTTGGTAGTGATCTCCTGGCCAAACCATTGCTCATGCGACAAAAGCACTTTCTTATCCTTGGTGATCACTACATCCATTTCGAGGGTGGTCACCCCAAGGTCAATAGCTTTCAGCATAGCCGGAATGGTATTTTCTGGCATCAATCCGCGGCAACCACGGTGACCTTGTTTGTCGAAGTCAACCCCCAAACCCCCTAAAGGGGGCTTTTGAACAGTCTTTTGGTTTGAACAGGCCATAACGGATAGTAATGTAAATAAAGCGAATAAGTTTTTCATGCAGGGAACACTTTTGATTTTCTTTTCTCCATTATTTCAGCGATTGTTCTCGCATCATTGTCTTTTTGCTTTAGTTGCTGAATGATATTATCGTAGCTTTTCTCGTCCCTGTCCTGGCTTAGTTTAAAAACATGCTGCAGGTCATTGATCTCGATTTCAAAGGGTACGATCGCTTTCATCATTCTTTCCGTGTACTCCGCAGGCAAATTATCAAACACAGTTGATGACGCGGTATTATTATTCTCATAATGAAGGGTTAGCCGTTGAAGAACAGCTCTTAATTCATCCGTATCTCCAAAGCGTATAGTACCATGCGCATGCACACTCATATAGTTCCAGGTACTCCCCACCGGCTTGGTATACCAGGTAGCGCTTACATAAGTATGTGGGCCTGTAAAAACCGCCAGGACATTTTTATTTTGTTCAAATGCTTTATGATGATCTGTATTTCGCATAATATGCCCGGTAAGAAAATATTTACCGTCCTTCTCATCTATAAATACCGGGACCTGGGTAGCTACCGGTTTATTAGAAGCATCCGATCCCGTTAGAAAAACAAAAGGGTGCTCTTTCATGAACCTGATGATCTCTTCGTGGTCTTGTTCTTTGTGATTGGGCAGATCGTACATACTTGGTTTGAGGTTTGAGGTTTGAGGTTTGAGGTTTGAGGTTTGAGGTTTGAGGTTCCTGACAGCGGAGTTATTCCTCATTCTTATATCGCTGCCCTTTAAAAGCAGATTTTTGAAGATATACGATAAAAGACATGAGTTTATTCCCCAAGGTTATGTTTTTAGCATACAAATCGTCAAATTTTTCTTTTATAATATGTCCCCTGTCCAGACACCTGTATAACTGGGAACGGAACTCTGCATTAGAACCTTTTGAAATGAGGAGAAAATTCTTGAACTCTTTGTTGCCGGACCTGTCAAATCCTTCTGCTATACAATCCATTACAGAACCGGATGATGCATCCATTTGATTACGCAGTTCATAGTTTTTCCCTAGACCTGTTGTCGCAACTATTTCATTGAAATCATTTACCTGCTGCCTGGCCAACTTCCATACTTCCAGGTCTTCAAATCTTGTCACTGTTCCCATCACACACGCTTTTCAAATTAAAGTAACCTCAAACCTCAAACTTCAAACCATAAACTTCAAACCGTTTCCGCAATCTTCTCCCCGCTGATATTCGCATTCCGCATCGCGATACTTCTTACCACATGCGCCGCGAATCCTTGAAAAGCTTTTTTCGTAATAAGATCATCACTCATCATAATGGGAACGCCCATGTCACCGCCTTCGCGGATGCTTTGCACGAGCGGGATCTGTCCCAGGAAAGGAAGATCATATTCATCCGCCAGGCGCTTACCGCCGTCTTTACCAAAAATGTAATATTTATTTTCCGGTAACTCTGCCGGTATGAAATAACTCATATTCTCCACCAACCCGATGATGGGTACATTGAGCTGCGCCTGTCCAAACATGGCGATCCCTTTTTTGGCATCCGCCAGCGCCACATCCTGAGGAGTAGTAACAATTACAGCACCTGTGACAGGCACCGTTTGCATTAGTGTCAAATGAATATCTCCTGTTCCCGGCGGCATATCAACTACCAGGTAATCCAGTTCATCCCAGAATACATCTGTTACAAATTGGCGGATAGCACTGCTGGCCATGGGTCCTCTCCAGACCACTGCATTTTTTTCATCCACTAAAAAACCAATGCTGATCAGTTTTATACCATATCGATCCACTGGCGCGATCATGGGCTTCTCCGCGCCCACATCGATCATCATCGGTCGCTCGCCCCGCACACCAAACATGATCGGTACACTTGGTCCATAAATATCAGCATCCATCAACCCTACTTTGGCGCCTCCCTGTGATAAAGCCAGGGCAAGGTTAGCAGCTACGGTAGATTTGCCCACACCACCTTTTCCGCTTACTATAGCAATGATATTTTTAACATTGGGCAGTATCGTTTTGGCATCCGTCCTTTTCGTGGTGGTATTTGAAGTGAAATTCACTTTTACTACTGCATTTTTATTCACCAATATTTTGATAGCATTTGTACAGGCCGTCTGCATCATATCTTTCATCGGGCAGGCAGGAGTTGTCAGCACCAATGTAAATGAAACATGATCCCCATCAATCGCGATGTCTTTGATCATGTTGAGCGTTACGAGATCCTTCCCCAGGTCAGGTTCCTGCACATTGCTAAGCGCTTCCAGTACTTTTTCCGTCGTCATTTTCCAAGTATTTGTTAAAAGTCTTCCGAAGCAGCAAAGTTAACCAATACAGGGGGCAATTTGTTTTACGAAATCAGCAACTTGTCTTTATTTTTGACGCAGTGAAGAAATTTTTACTTTATACAGGCTTACTGCTTTTTATACTTCCCAGGACTGCCAAAGCCCAGTTTGAAACCTCCCGTGATTCGGTCGTACAGTTATATGGTGTTGTAATGACGGCAGACAGCCTTGTTGGCGTACCTGCCGTAAGCATTATGGTAAAAGGCCAGAACCGTGGTACCATTTCCAATGCCCAGGGGGTTTTCTCCATCGTGGTATTAAAAGGCGACCAGGTTGAATTCACCCACGTAACCTATAAACCAAAAACAATTACAATACCCCGCAATCTCGAGGGTAATCAATATAGTGTAGTACAGTTGATGGTGATCGACACCGTTTACCTCCCTGCAACGATCATCCGGCCGCGACCAACACCGGAACAGTTTGCCAGGGATTTTGTGAATACCAAAGTACCCGATGACAATATCGAAGTGGCAAGGCAAAATACCAGTACCTCCAAACGAAGGGTCCTGATGCGTACTATTCCCGGCGATGGTGGCGAAGCTGCTAAAGTACAATTCAACAAGATCGCCAACCGGGCCGTCTACCAGGGACAGACCCCTCCCCAGAATATCTTCAACCCGGCCGCCTGGATGGAATTTATAGAGGCATGGAAGAGGGGTGATTTTAAGAATAAGAATACCCCCTGACCCCCTAAAGGGGAGACTTAGATCGTAAGGTCCCTAATGTTTACAATTATTTTCAAAGCAGTTAGCCTTTATTTAGGCATCTTCAATCTGCTTACATTTGCCTGTAAACATTTTTAACGCTTCCCTAAAGTGAATTCTCGAATTCACCCCTTTAGGGGTAAAGGAAAATTTCAATTTTATGACTATATCCGGGGGTATATCCGTTATCGGCGCCGGCACCATGGGTAATGGCATCGCCCATGTATTTGCCCAGGCAGGTTTTAAAGTCACTATCGTGGATGTCTCACTCGCTCAACTGGACAAAGCTGTTGCCAATATCAGCAAGAACTGTGATCGCCAGGTCGCCAAAGGATCGCTGACAGAAGAACAGAAAAAAACAACGCTGGGGAATATTACTATACAGTCTAATCTTATTGAAGGTGTGAAAGATGCAGCATTGATTGTGGAAGCCGCTACAGAAAATGTAGAATTGAAGATGAAGATATTTGAGCAACTCGACTCCTACGCACCCAAAGAAGCTATCCTTGCCACCAATACGTCAAGCATTTCCATTACAAAGATCGCAGCCGCCACAGGCCGTGCGGGTAAAGTGATCGGTATGCATTTTATGAACCCCGTACCGGTGATGAAACTGGTGGAGATCATCAATGGTTATGCCACTAAAAAAGAAGTGACGGAGACGATCGTTGAACTCAGCAAACAACTGGGAAAAGTTCCCTGCGTGGTAAATGATTATCCCGGGTTTATTGCCAACCGCATTTTAATGCCGATGATCAACGAAGCGATCTACAGTCTCTTTGAAGGTGTCGCCGGTGTGGAAGAAATAGATACCGTCATGAAATTGGGTATGGCCCATCCCATGGGGCCTTTACAGCTGGCAGACTTTATTGGTCTTGATGTTTGCCTTTCGATCCTGAATGTACTCCATGATGGTTTTGGGAATCCCAAATATGCACCCTGCCCATTATTGATAAATATGGTCATGGCCGGTAAACTCGGGGTAAAAAGCGGGGAAGGGTTTTATGCTTACACTGCGGGGAGTAAGGAATTAGTGGTGAGTGAACGGTTTAAATGAATACAATGTCTTTATTAAAAAACATTTTTACAGCAATTCTCCTTCCCATCTTTATTGGTCAGAAGATTGTTATAATTCCTTGTGTTATTGATATAACTGCTAGTAAGCACAACATTAATAATATCAATTCTGCCGAATCTTTAGATTATCTGGTTTTCGGAATATTCCGCGAAGAATGTTTTTCTGATAGCTGCCAAATAATGTATAAGTTTGATATTAACAGCAATAAAGTATATTTCGATAATTCAAAAAAATTCTGGGATGTTCCCTGGGGTAATCATTTGCAGTTTGATAAAGAGATTACAAATAATTCTAACCAAAAAATCGTTCAAAAAATCCTATCTATTATCCCACCCGTAATATTGCAATGCCATGAAGATTTCAAATCATTTGGAGCTTGCCCTGGTTGTGGCGATGGCTATGTATTATACCTGGAAACAAGAAAGGGAAAGCAAGCCAGGAAATTCTTCATTGACTACAACACACTCGCACTAACAGGAGAAATAAAGCATTTTGCCGAGGAATTAAAAAAATATATGATAGCCCTTTAAATCGGACGATCTTTTCTTTTTTAAAAAATCTGCCGGCCCATAAAACCGGGCCGGCAGATTCAAAATAAATAATCACATTCTTCTATTGCTTCACAAGCTTCACTTCCTGTTGCTTATTCCCCTGAATGATCCTTACTAAATAAACGCCAGCTGTATAACGATCCCCCAAACTAACGGGAGCTTCGTTCGTTACTGTTCTTTCTTCAATGATCCTGCCTGAAAGATCGATGACACGCAGGGTGATCTTTTCTTTGAGATTTTCACTGTTGACATAAATAGTAAAGTTGCCTGTACTGGGATTTGGTGTAGCTCGCACAGCCAGTCCGTCACTGAATCCTATCCATGGTTCTTTGCTTACTGTAATCGGGGCTGACATGTCATGCGCAACGGTAACAAGGACATTTTGTGATGTTGTATTTCCGCAATCATCCGTAGCGGTGATCTTTATAGTGTAGACACGACCGCTGCCGCCACCTGCACGTTCTGCCCGCAATTTGAGATGGTGATTATCGACCACGATCCAATCCGGGGCGGTATCCCCGTCACCTGTTCCGTTCTCTGGCTCATTGCTGGTAACGGAAAGCGAACTTGTAATGGCCGAAACCGGTGAACAATTATCATGTAAAGTATACCCGATCGCAACATTGATCATTTTATGGTTGGGTGGCCATAATGAAGCAGGGCTGGCGCTGCTACCGGAAATAACAGGCGCTGTTACATCTTTCGCGGTTATCACCTGGTTATGCGTGGTGGTATTACCGCAATCATCGGTAAGGGACCAGGTTCTTGTAATGATCTCTTCCCCGATACAACTACCAGGAACACTTACATCTGTAAAGGTCGCATTCAGCGTCAGATCACAATTATCAGCTTCATCTGTTACATCGCCTGTAACTCCCACTGACGCGTTATAGTTGCAATTGGCATCTTTGAAAATGGTGATATCCGCCGGCTGTGTAAAAGTGGGTGCTGTATTGTCCCTGATCGTGATCGTTTGCGTTTTCACGGTGCTGTTGCCACAATCGTCTGTGAGTGTCCATGTGCGTGTGATGACGGTCTCTCCCACGCAACTTCCTGCTGCTGTCGCGTCCGAAGCTGTCGCGTCCAGTGTATTATCACAATTGTCTGCTTCATCGGTAACATCGCCAGTAGCGGTTGTAGATGCATTATAATTACAGTTAGCATCTTTATAAATTATAACACTTGCCGGGACGGTAAAAGTTGGTTTGGTATTATCGCCTACGGTAAAATTGGCATTGGATATATCAAAGAATACATTTCCCACGGCTTCTACTTTTATTCTCGCTGTATTGCTGAAGGTGCAGGGAATAGTAACATCCTGTGTCCCGTCATTTGCCGTATTGGAAGCAAGGGTAACCGGGAAACTGTTTCCTCCATCTGTGGACAAAAGTATATTGACATTGGTGGCCTGTGCTTCAGATCCATTCACTGACCAGGTAACTGTATGAGAACCGGGGCACCATATAACCGCTGTATTCGGTGCTGTTACAGCAAACGGTCCCGTATTGGCAATCGTTAATGTCATGGAACCATAATTTACACCGCCTCCTGCTGCACGGTTGTCTCTTGCCGTCAGGCGGAAGGTCATGGTCCTGGCAATTGAAGGAAGTATCTCACCGATCGTAGTGGTATTGCCAAGAATGTCGGATAGTTTGGGGAAGGTCCTTGATGTGCTTGTGACAGGATTGAAGGACCGGAATATCGGGCCGGTAGTCGTTGAAACATTGGGAGGTCCCGCAGGCCCAAGATCAAATTCT
Source organism: Chitinophagaceae bacterium (assembly GCA_031371915.1). GTDB lineage: Bacteria > Bacteroidota > Bacteroidia > Chitinophagales > Chitinophagaceae > JJ008. Next base: position 8,558 of record JANMKG010000012.1, read on the forward strand.
TCCCAGCAAAATGTAAGCGGGTCACTATTGGGATCAGTGCCCGAACCTGTCAGGATAAAAGGAGTGCTTTTGGGGATCGTAAAATTGGGGCCGGCATTCACCGAAGGCGCGCCATTACCCGTGGAAGTTGTCACAGGACAACTATTCCCTGTGCCTGTTGTGGAATAAGCAACGATCTGGTCAAAGCTACGCGTATGAAAGTAAGGGTCGCTATGTGGTTGAAGGTTATCAGAACCGCAAATGCCTGCATAACTCATGATCGTAGAGCCGCTCCCGGGCTCATAGGCAGCAGATGCTGTATACTGACCTGCAGAACAGTTACTCACCGTC
>JANMKG010000017.1:0-4721 GCA_031371915.1 Chitinophagaceae bacterium
TCTTTTTTATTCTTGATACTGGTAAGCGGTATCCATTTACCGATCACAGCCGAATTATCCCAGGCTTTTGCTTTTTCCCAGGGCAATCCCTTTTCTTTTAATTCGTTTTGAATATCTCTAGCTGTAAAATCGATCCCTGCAGTGATCGCATCATAATATTTACCGGCAAATTTATCCTGGATATATTTCCCGTTCTTACTGATACGCAAGACCAGTTCACATTCGTAATGGAGCTCGTTGGTAAATTCGGGATAATAGAAAGGTGTATGCGGTTGCAGCATAGCACTCTTAGGTTTCATAAAGATCACCGGTTCATCAGGAACTTCGTTGCCAAGTTCTTCAGCGTGCGCTGCATAGTTTCGGCCAACACAGAAAATTTTCATAAACAGAAAGTGGTGTTTTTAATAAATACATCGGATACATGAAGAACTGTTCTTCCCATATATTCAGGCCATCAATATGTCAATTGGATTTTAAGGATCCCGGTATGTCGGCTGGTTTTATCATTGCCGGGATGGATCGGGCCTGCCTGACGGTAGGCAGGCTGCTAAAGTAAGTAATCAATCTCACTTATCATAGTGAAAAGTCCTGATTATTTACCTGGTTCATAGCAGTTGTAATACCCTGTACAGCAAAGGTTTCAATAACTTCAACTGACTTGTCGATTTTTAATTTTACAAGAGGTTCTTCTTCCTTTTTCCATTTGCCCAGGACGAACGCTGATTGCATCCCTTTAGGATAATTATTACCGATGCCGAAGCGTAGTTTAGGATAGTCCGTGGTAGCCAGTACCTCCTGCAAGCTCTTTAAACCATTATGCCCTGCGTCGCTGCCGGAAGGCCGGAGCCGGAGTTTACTCAACGGTAAGGCAAGATCATCCAGTATCACCAGTGTATGCGCTAAACTGATCTTTTCTTTATCCATCCAGTATTTGACAGCTTTGCCGCTCAGGTTCATATAAGTTGTCGGGCAGATACAGGTAAAAGCTTTCCCTTTCCATTTTATATCCGCTACATACGCCAGCCTGTCCACCCGGAACTTTCCTTCGTGTTTCAGGACGAACGCATTCACCACATCAAAACCTATATTATGTCTTGTATGGGCATATTCCTCACCTGTATTTCCCAAACCAACGATCAAGAATTTCATCAGATTTTTTTAAGCAGGCCAAATATCGGATTTAGCCAATAAAAAACCCGTTCCGGTTTGAAGGAACGGGTTGGTATGTCTTTGAAGAAAAAATTTATTTCTTTCCTTTCGCGGGAGCTTTCGCAGCGGCAGCGGCAGGAGCAGCAGCGCCAGCAGCAGGTGCAGCGGCGGCAGGAGCAGCAGCGCCCGCAACAGGGGTCGTAGCTTCTTCCTGTTTCAGTTGTCTTGTCAGTACTACAGAAGCGATAGGGATACGGGGAGAGTTCAGTATTTCGTAGTGCTCTATTTTCACATCTTCCACCCGGATATTCCCGTTTAGTTCGAGGTTATCAATGCTAACCTCGATCTGCTCTTTTAGGTACTTCGGTAATGTTTTTACCTTCAGTGATTTCATTTTCGTGATCAGCTTACCGCCGTCTTTTACGCCGATGGAAGTTCCAACAAATTTCAAAGGAATATCCGCGATCACTTTTTTATCCTCTACCAGTTCCAGCAGGTCAATGTGGATTAGTTTATCATCCACTTTGTCAAACTGCAGATCTTTCAGGATGGTCTTGTAGGTTTTACCCTCTAATACGACTTCTGCAATCTGGAAACTTGGTGTGTAGACTAATTTTTTGAAAGCTGCAGCAGGAGCATGAAAGTTGATCTCCTGTGAGCCGCCATAAATTACACCGGGCACCAGTTCCTGAGAGCGGAGTTGCCGGGTGGCTGTTTTCCCGAATCCGGTCCTCAGTTGACCTTCGATTGTAATTGATTTCATTGTATGTTGTTTAAATTGTTTACCTGTTTGTTGAACTCCTACCGATCTTTGGCTCCTACGGAGCCCACTTTCTCATTCCTTATTCCTCATTTCTAATTTCTTATTCCTATTTATCTCTCCGCTGAGAATGAATAAAGAGACTCGTGATACTCTTATTCTCATACGCGTTCCGGATCGCTACCGCGAAAAGTTCCGCCACGCTGAGCACTTTGATCTTTGAACTTTCTTTCTTTACCGGTATCGTATCACATACGATCAGTTCTTCCAATACACTGTTCTCGATATTCTCGTAAGCCTTACCGCTCAATACCGGGTGAGTGATCAATGCCCTTACACTTCTTGCCCCTTTTTCCTTTAAAAGACCCGCGCTTTTCGCCAGGGTGCCGCCTGTATCACAGATATCATCGATGATCACGACATCCCTCCCTGTCACATCTCCTATCACTACCATGCTGGCAATCTCGTTAGCCCTTTTCCGGTGCTTGTCACAGATCACCATCTCCGCATTAAAATAACTGGCGATTTCCCTGATCCTGTTGGTAGCTCCCACATCAGGGGCCGCAAAGGTAAGGTTTTCCAGCCTCAGATTCTCGATATAAGGGATAAAAACAGCATGGCTGTCAAGATGGTCAACCGGTATGTCAAAATAGCCCTGGATCTGGGGGGCGTGCAGGTCCATGGTGATGACCCTGTCTGCACCCGCCGCTACTAACATATTGGCTACCAGCTTACTTCCGATGGCCACACGTGGACGGTCCTTACGGTCCTGGCGGGCGTATCCATAATATGGTATCACGGCGATAACCTTATCGGCAGAGGCTCGCCGGGCGGCATCGATCATCAGGAGTAGCTCCATCAGGTTCTCCGCGGGGGAAAAAGTGCTTTGTATAAGGAAGACATAATCGCCCCTTACGCTTTCCAGGAAAATAGGGCTGATCTCTCCGTCGCTGAACCGCTGGATATTAACCTTACCAAGCCGGGTTCCATATCTTAAGCAGATCTGTTCGGCCAGTTGTTGTGAGCCGGTTCCAGAGAAGATTTTAGCAGTTTGCATAGCTTAGAAATGTGCGGCGAAGATATTACTATCAACCCAATCGCCACTGGCAACTGCTAAAAATATTGACCCGGAACAGTTTCTTAACGGACAGCAATTGTTCCGTGAGGGACCACAGCCGCTACGGTAGCCGTTTTTTCCACGGGCGCAAGGTTTTCGTTGCTGGCAGTGGTGGGACTTGAATTACAGCTGTAAAACAGGGAAGAACAAATAAAAATAGAAAAGAACAGGGCCACTACATATACACCTGCAAAGAAAAGAATAGGGTGCAGGGAGCCCATGGGAGTAAAGGTTTTGGTTTTCATGTGTACCAGATTTTAGGTTTTTCAAAGTTGGTTTCTGGTGGCTTTCTCGCTACCACGAAAGCGGTATTGATGAGATAAAAATATTAGCTGAACTTGTAGTATGCAAGAGCACAAGTACTCAATAAAGGAATGGGCAAAGGACGACCGCCCCAGGGAAAAACTACTAGTCCAGGGTGCAGAAAACCTCAGCAACTCTGAACTGCTGGCCATCCTGATCCATCACGGCAACCGGGAAAAAACAGCGGTAGACCTGGCTAAAGAGGTTCTCAAACTTGGAAAGGATAACCTCGGGGAACTGGGGAGACTTTCTGTGAAAGACTTCATGAAAATAAAAGGTATCGGGGAGGCCAAGGCCATCAGTATCGCGGCGGCGCTGGAACTGGGAAGAAGACGCCAGTCTGCCCTGTCTCTCCAAAAGACCGCGGTTAGTTCAAGTGCCGATATCGCCGGGTATCTTCAAACAAAATTCAGCGACTACCGGCATGAAGTATTTGCCGTTCTCTTCCTGAACCGGGCCAATAAGATCAATCATTTTGAAATCGTGAGTGAAGGAGGTATCACAGGCACCGTGGCCGACCCCCGTATCATTCTCCGCAAGGCATTGGAACAAGATGCTGTGAATATTATCCTTTGTCATAATCATCCCTCTGGCAGCCTGAAACCCAGCCGTGCCGATGAACAACTCACTACTAAAATAAAGGAAGCTGCCCGTTTCTTTGATATAACGGTGATCGATCATATCATCGTCAGCGGGGAGGGGTATTATAGCTTTGCGGATGAAGGACTTCTTTAGATAATAGATAATAATGAATAGATAATAGTTGTTTTAGATCGGAGTGTCTCCAAATAAAAGAATATACTGACCGGTGAGAAACTATTATCTGTTATCTATTATCTATTATCTATTCTTCCATTCTATGCCTGCGCCGTTGGTCCTCCAAAATTCATCGGCAACTGGATCTCTTCAAGGTCCTTGATAGGTCCGTTCACCGATTCATATTTCTGTATATTTTCTGTAAGCGCCCTCATCAGGCGTTTGGCGTGCTGCGGGGTGAGAATGATCCTTGACTTTACCTTGCTTTTAGGAGTGCCGGGCATTACATTTACAAAATCGATCACGAACTCCGCATGTGAGTGCGTTATGATTGCCAGGTTCGCATAACTTCCTTCGGCGACTTCTTCGGAGATCTCAATATTTAGCTGGTTCGGTGTAGTTTGCTGATCATTCATAAAAAGTCATTGTAATTATTTATCCAGGTAACAAAGACGCTGCAAGGTGGCTTCATCATTGTCGAAATCATAACAGTTTAAATGATCAATCATCACAAACCTTTCCTGGACCTGTTAAGTTCTTCAAAGGCTTTCCGTAAAGCTGCTTCCTTATTCATATCAAAATCATCCTGGTTTACAACCAGGGAAAGATTCGTTACATCTTTGAATTCATCGGTAA
>JANMKG010000099.1:0-2238 GCA_031371915.1 Chitinophagaceae bacterium
CGGTTTATTATTTCTATACCCAGGCTGTCATCCTGGATCCTCATGAAGCTGAATATATGTACGGGCTTTTTTATTACCTGCGGAAGAAATCGTATGGCGAGGAAGAGATCAGGGAATGGCTTAAAAAAACGAATGATTACGATGACCAGGACAAAAAAAACTTCCAGGAAGAATTGATCTACTCCTACCTCTATTCCAAAGAAACAGGCAAGGCCTTCGAGGTAGCGGCCAGCATGTATGAATACGGCTTCTATGGTTGCACAAAAATGAAGAAATGGGCCGGCAAGTTTGGAAAACTTCCCGCTTACCAGGCATTCATGAAAGAAAACTGTTCTGAATAAACCCTTTCGCTATTATCCAGGTCAGGGCCGGTTGCTTTTATCTTTTTCCAGGAAGGGATATTTGTAATCCGTTGGCGGGTTAAATGTTTCCTTGATCGTCCTGGCACTCAGCCAGCGGTATAAATTCAGAATACTACCGGCTTTATCATTGGTTCCGCTTCCCCTGGCGCCGCCAAAAGGTTGTTGCCCCACAACAGCACCTGTAGGCTTATCATTGATATAAAAATTACCGGCGGCATTCCGGAGTTTCGTCGTTGCAAGATCCACGGCGGCCCTGTCCTTTGCTATCACCGAGCCTGTCAATGCATACGGTGAAGTGGAATCCACCAGTTCAAGTGTTTTCTCAAAACTATTAGCAGGATAAATGTAAACTGTGAGCACGGGCCCGAAGATCTCTTCGCACATCGTTACATATTTCGGGTTCTTTGCTTCGATGACCGTCGGCTGCACAAACCATCCCTCTTTGCTATCGCATTTGCCTCCTACCCAGATCTCTGCTTTGGGATCCTTCTTCGCGTTATCGATATATCGTTTAATATTATTAAAACTCTTTTCGTCGATCACGGCATTGATAAAATTGGAAAAGTCTTCCACGGTACCCATGGTAAAACTCTTAACACCCGCGATCAATTTTTTCTTTACTTCTTCCGCGATATTGGAAGGGATATAAGCCCTGGATGCGGCCGAACATTTCTGTCCCTGGAATTCAAAGGCGCCGCGCAGCAAAGCTGTTACCACCACATCCGGATCAGCACTTTTATGTGCCAGCACAAAATCTTTCCCACCGGTCTCTCCTACTATTCTTGGATATGATTTATAATTCGCCATATTCTTCCCGATCGTTTCCCACATATTGTTGAATACACCTGTAGATCCGGTAAAATGTACGCCTGCAAAATCACGATGATTGAAACAAACTTTACCGATCGTAGGGCCATCCACATAGATCAGGTTGATAACGCCATCCGGTAAACCGGCTTCTTTTAAGATCCGCATGGTCATTTGCGCGGCATAGACCTGTGTATTCGCGGGTTTCCATACCACTACATTCCCACACATGGCCGCGGAAGTCGGGAGGTTACCCCCGATCGCGGTGAAATTAAAAGGAGTAACAGCGAGCACAAATCCTTCAAGTGGCCGGTATTCCATCCGGTTATGCATACCCGGGCTGCTGATCGGTTGTTGTTTATAGATCTCGGAGAGAAAATGCACATTGAAACGTAAGAAGTCGATCAGTTCACAGGCCGCGTCGATCTCTGCCTGGTAAGCATTCTTGCTTTGACCCAGCATGGTGGTACCGTTCATATAAGGCCGGTATTTCGTCGCCATCAGGTCGGCGGCTTTTAAGAATATGCCCGCCCGGTTCTCCCAACTCGTAGCGGCCCAGCTTTCTTTGGCTGCCAAAGCTGCTTCGATAGCCTGCTCCACATGTTTTTCCTCACCCGCATGGAAATATCCCAATATATGTTTGGTTTCGTGCGGGGGACGTAACGCCATTTTTTTATTGGTACGGACTTCTTTGCTACCGATATACATGGGCACATCCAGTTCCTGGCCTTTTAATTCCGCCAGTACTTCTTTTAATCTTTTTCTTTCCGGTGAACCGGGTGCATAACTTAATACGGGTTCATTGACGGGCATGGGGTAAGAGAAAGTTCCAATACTCATGTAAATATTTTTAAATGATGGTTTATTATTTCTCGCGGCGCACGCAAAGGAGCGGCGACGCGGCGTTTGTAAAGGTAATACAGATCTCAAGGAAATTCTTCTCTGCGCTCGCTGCTCCTCCGCGCCCGATGCGTGAAATGCATTTTTTATTTCTCGCGGCGCACGCAAAGGAGCGGCGACGCGGCGTTTGTAAAGGTTATACAGATCGCAAGGAAATTCTCCTCCGCGC
>JANMKG010000142.1:0-1559 GCA_031371915.1 Chitinophagaceae bacterium
GTTTTGAAACAGCCAATGCTTTTGATGCTTTAAAACAATGGGCGAAAGACGGAAGACAATATGATGTGGTCATGCTCGATCCCCCGGCTTTTACCAAAAGCAGGGAAACTATCCAGAAAGCCATAACGGGATATAAGGAGATCAATTTGCGCGGAATGAAACTGGTAAGACCGGGAGGCTTTTTAGTCACATCTTCCTGCACCAGCCTTGTAAGTCCCGAATTATTTCTCCAGACCATTGATATGGCTGCCAAAGATGCCAGGAGAAAAATAAGACAGGTGACATTTCAAACACAAGCGGGCGATCATCCCATCATCAGGGGAATGGACAATACACAATACCTTAAGTTCCTGGTGATACAAGTACAATAAAATTATTGGGGTAAAGTCATTGCGGGAAATGCTTCATTGCGAGCGGAGCTGTCATTGCGAGCGAAGCAAAATCACCGCGATACCTGGAATTTACCAGACTCGATGATCTTCCCGGTAGGATCTACAAGATGATAGATATAAATGCCCCGGGTGAATTCATTAAGATCAATGGTGAGTTTTTCAGGGATGTTCTGTGTTTCATACATCTTTTTCCCAAGCAACCCATTATAGATATCAATGGATAATCCTTTCTTATAGCTTTTTTGCAGATCAAAAGTGATATAGGTCGTGGCCGGGTTGGGATACAGTTTTATTATCCTGTCCGCTGCATCAGCGGGTGGAGTTGTTCTGGACGATTGGCCCTGTGAGTGGGTGGCAATCAACAGAATAAAGGATAGTATAGGTAGAATTCGTCTCAACGAAACAAATTTACTTTTATTATTCGAAAAGTAGGCCGAATTTTTTATCTGTGCAACGTAAAACTACTATACTTTAAAAAATATTATAAATCAATGATTTATAACTGCTACTTCAACTGATTTTAACGAAAACTTAGTTTAAACCGGCCAGGGTAGCCTGGATGGCTTTAAAGTCGGGTATCTCACCTGCATTCTCGAGCACTTCTGCATAACGAACAATCCCCTCCTTATCGATTATAAAGGCCGAACGTTTTGATACCCCTTTCATATTATAACCGAAGATCTCATAAAGCGAACCGTAAGCGGACGAAACATCCTTATTAAAGTCACTCAGTAATGTAAAATTGAGCTGTTGATCTTCTTTGTACTTTGCCAGTGTATGCAGTGCATCTACGGATATCCCAAAGACGGTTGCGTTAGCATTGTTGTACCAGCTTATATTATCCCTTACTCCACAAAGTTCTTGTGTACAGGTGCTCGTGAACGCCAGTGGAAAGAATAATAAAAGTACATTTCCTCCCCTGAGTTCAGAAAGTGTTACCTGTTTTTTATCACTGTTGTATAAGGTAAAATCAGGGGCAGCTTGTCCAGCTTCAATTTTCATGGATCATTTTTATGTGAACAAAATAAGAATAAATCAAAACACGATTCAATTACCTTCAAACCAACAAATAACTGTCAAAAAGGTTAGTCGTTATTTATTTATTTTTCACCAAAACTACTGTTATGAAAAAATATATAACTGAATTTATCGGCACGTTCTTCCTGG
>JANMKG010000144.1:0-3632 GCA_031371915.1 Chitinophagaceae bacterium
TGTTCTTTGCTAAGCCCCCCTCGTCCGCCGGTTGGCGGAGGCCGGGAAGAGTTTGAGAATTTATTCATTGCTCCAGTTGAGTAGTTGTTATATAAAAATGAAATCACTGCTCAAGTTCCCCGCCAGCCGGCGGGGACAGGGACTTTACTCCTCCAGCCGGGAAGTGCAGCTGTATTCCGTTTTTAAAAAATCGTCGTAATAATCAGCTTTCTGGAAAAGATTGCGGAAGGATGCCGCGCCATTTTCTTTGGTCATATCCAGGTCGTACATGATACAACTAAGAACAATATTTTGTTTGACACAACTCAGCACCAGCCCATTTACGCGGAAGTTCTCCTGCAACAGGAACTGGTATAGTGGTTTGATCTTCGTCGCATCAGAAGGCATCTGGCAGAGATAAGCATCCCCGGCAATAAAAAAATTCTCGGCGTTATAGGTGATCTTGATCTTTGCCGAACCTTCTTTTACACTCCAGGCATTCACCCCTTCACGCGCCAGTTTTACATCCTTCCCTAATTCGCGCAGGATTTCTTCGATCGTTTTGGCGGCACCAACCGCTTCGGCTTCTTTTTCGGGCATCTCGGGAAGCTTGACCTCCGTTCCGCAACTGGGACAGTACTTGCCCGAATCAAGATTGGCCGCTGTTACCAGGTAACCGCAGCTAAAGCAGCGGGTGGCTGCTTTACCCTTGTTGGGTTGGTACAACAGAAGCGCTTCCCGTAAATAATTTACCGGTAAGGCAAACCCAAGGTTATCACCGCCGCGGATAATAAAAGAATTCACCCCGATCACCTCCCCATCTGTATTCACCAATGGTCCCCCGCTGTTACCGGGATTGATGGCCGCGTCGATCTGTATAAACTTTAATCCCTCGCGGATACGATCCACTTTGGAGATCACACCCTGGGTGGCGGTATAGTTCAACCCATAAGGATGCCCGATCGCCACGACGGAATCCCCGTCCTTCATTTTTTCATATTGCCCCAGTTGTATCCCCGGCAATTCCACGTTCTTCGGCGCTTCGAGGAAGGCAAGGTCGTGTTTACGGTCGGTGTACCAGACCCGCGACAGGGCTTTATCAAATGCTTTTCCCGCGATGGTCACTTCTGAATTATCTCCCACCACATGGTCATTGGTGACGATCAGGTCAAATTCCTTTACATAAAACCCGGTACCCGTACCACCCGACGTCGCGATCTGGATGATCGCTTTCTGGTATTGTTCTATGATCTGCTGTGCGTCCATGTTTTGTTGCTGGTTCCTGGTTTTTGGTTCCTGGTTCTTTAAATCGAAAACTCCTTAATGGTTTTGAAACACGTTTATGTTGCTGGTTGTTGGTTTTTGGTATCTAGTTCTTTAATTCGATGTGGGCTAATCTTTCGGAAACTTCCTGCTCTAGGATTTAACCAGAAACCAACAACTAGTAACCAGCAACTATTTCGCTTCCATATTCAATAATTCTATCTCGTTGGTAAAGGAAAAGTTGAAATTCACCAGGCTGTCAAAGCGCAGGTTCTGCGTTTTAAAATCCATATTCGGGTATTTTTCTCTCCACCTTAGTTGTATCTCTTTGATCCTCTCAATGATCGCCTGTTGTGCAAACTGGTTTTTTCCCGTGTCATAATAAGCGACCCGGCCTCCCAGCGCAACAAAATAATCGGGATAGTTCACCATCATAAATAAATGTATAAGATCGGTTACGGCCTTCGGGAGACTGTAGGAATACTGGCAATAAGCGATCCCGTATTCACTGATCTGGCTGGCAATAAAAGGATATTTATTATCCCTGTACCAGGCCATGTTCTGGTTGGCCCCATGGATCGAATCCGCGATCGATTTGTATTGCTGGGGCGCTACGATCGCGAACGTATACCTTGACCGGAACAGGTAATTGAAGATCTCTTCTTTCGGCAGGGCCTGCATTTTTTTGAACTCAGCCACCATATCGCGGTTCTTCTCTACCACGGGTCGTTCATCTTTTTTAAAATAGATCCCTGTTATTTTTTCGAGATCATTCAGCAATTTTCCTTCCGGGGTGATCAAATAATCAATCCGGTAGATCAGCGCCAGCAACATATACGCAATCCCGCCCGAAAATTTATCAGCATCCACTCCCGCGATCGTATCCAGTGTTTGTTTGATCCATTTTTGCAGGAATTCATACTTCACTTCTTTCTCGGTTCCGGGAATGGGTATGATATGATCCCCGTCCGTGAATTCAAGGGTGCTGAAATCCTGCACCAGCAGGTCGTCCTGTTTATCCGCCTTGGTCGACAATTCTTTCAGCCCGTAATATAATTTACTGGGACTGGCAGTGGCGATATAACTGTCAAAACTCATACAAAGCCGGTCGCTGTCAAGCGCAAAACGGCTATAGTATAAATTAAAATTCATTTCCAGCAGGCGGCGCATGACCGGTACACTGGGCTGGGGCATACGGGCCAGCGTTACTTCCGCTTTTAACAGCTCGTTGTTGAAGGTTCCCCTGACGATCTTTGATCCCTGGTAAACCTGGAACCGCCCTTCTGCACCGTTGCGTTCATAGACCACGTTTTGCACCGAATCGTCGCGGAGGTATTCAAAAAAAGCATCAAAGCTCTCTGTATATTTTTTTTCTTTGAATAAATTATCGGCGTCTGTCCAGCGACTCACCTTGGCCACCGGTTTATTATTATCAGAATAGCGGCCAAAATGAATCTCCGGCCCTGGCGGTGGCTCCTCTTTTTTCTTTCCCCAATTAAAAAGCCTGTCCAGCATGATTTGTTTTTTGAACAAAAGCAAGATACTAAAGAAGGTACAAGGAACAAGACCGGGACTGGCCTGTTTTTATGACCATCCCGGGGACAGTATTCCAGTCTTATCCTGCAGTAAGGGTGTTTGATCTTTTTTTCAGCGCAAAGAAAGAAGAAGCGGAGTTTACGCAGAGTCCTCTGCGAAACCTTCGCGTTCTCTGGTCTCTGCGCTGAAAAAAAACCTGCTCCTTTTCAAACCCGATGGCTACCGGGTGACCCAATGACTCTTATTCCTAAAGTGTTGGCTGTAAAGCAAAAATCAGTAGTTTCGCCTCCTGCCACGGAAGTAAGAAATACAGGTAAAATTTTTATTGCTTTTTGTCCCCTGACCGCAAAAATTTTTACCGATATTTCAGCTTGCTAAAGAACACTAAAAAACATACAGATGAAGTTTATTGCCTCTTCCTCTTCTTTGCTGAAACAGTTACAGCATATCGCAGGTGTGATCAATGCCAATACGGTATTGCCGATCCTCGAAGATTTTTTATTTGAAGTAGAAAAGAACAGGCTGACCGTAGTGGCGACGGACCTGGAAACCGTAATGAGAGTGCAGCTGGATATTGAAGCCAAGGACAGTGGCAAAGTTTGTATCCCGGCCCGGATCCTGATGGATTCTTTAAAAAATCTCCCGGACCAGCCGCTGACCTTTACGATCGATAAGAATTTTGGTATTGAAATAACCAGTGATAACGGCAAATACAAAGTGATGGGTGAAAACCCTGACAATTTCCCTAAAGAGCCCGCTGCGGACGATACTACTTCCTTTACTATGACGTCTTCGGCGCTTGTAACCGCGATCACAAAAACACTTTTTGCCACCAGCAATGATGATCTCCGCCC
>JANMKG010000156.1:0-9971 GCA_031371915.1 Chitinophagaceae bacterium
ATTTTCTTTTTTTTCATTGTTACAACTGGCTATTGCCAGCACAACGAGAGCGATATAAAAGGATTTCATTTTCATGTAAATAATGTATGGTTTAATGCACCAAATTACAATTTGTGTGGCAGAAAGTGCGCCAACACAGGATAGTGAGCCCAATAAATAACAGATGAATTGTTATAATTGTCTCCGGTAGTTTTTAGTGGAAATTTTTACCCAACATGTTCATGGAAGTAGGTACAATGTTAGCTGTACGGTGTACGACAACCCTATTGATAAACGATGCACGGTACACGATGTGCGACTCTGTTAGTTATTAGGGCGTACATCTAACATCGTACATCTTTATATATCTCCCAGTCTCGTGATCTCCACACCGTTGAAAATGCGGGCCAGGTTTATGTCTTTTGATTTATTGTATTCGGCAAGGCTTGCACCATTCACGATGCGCCACAGGTTCTTTGATCTTAATTCAGCATAGTCGGCAGTTTTAATAAACATCCCGGTAATGGACTGACGGGCTTTGAAATTGATCTGCACAGCTGATTTGTCAAGGTGTTTTTGTAACACAAATTTTTCGATCTGGTCGTTTGTCATAAATTGATTTTATAGTCGGGTCTTGATAAGCTAATTAATAAAAGCAGTTGCTATTTCCGGGTTTACAAAGCAGTCCGCAGCCAGTTGAATACAGATATTTCGCTTTTTGCTTCAAGGGGCAGCTGGTTACTGATCAGTTCTTCCATCTTTCTTCCTTCCACCACCGAAAATTTATCGGCCATGGACCCGTAGAAATTAATGATGAACAATACCTGGTCGCCATTGTAGCGGTTGAAGGCACGGCGACTGGGGCTACCGTTAAAAACGGACTCACCGGGAATATTCCAATTGTATTCTTGATGAGTAAGGTCTTCTTTCAGAAAAGGCATAAACGGGTTTTTGTTTGAAAAGGACCGTTGAAAAAAGGAAGTAAAAGAAGAGAAGAGAGCTTACTAACCGAAATACTTCAAACGGTATTCTGATAAAGGTAAGGCTTTTAGAGGCATTAGCCGTGGAAAACTGAACTCTTAACATGCCTGGTTGATATTTTATACCTGAGTCTACGGTAAAAGCCTTATCTTTGTATTTCTTATATGTTAATCGCTCCCACAGAGTTTGTTTTTCTCATTCAAATGCCGTGATGGCTTAACGTAAGGCAGGTAAAGTATCCTCATCACTGTTGATAGCCTTACCATATTTATTCATCAAATTTTTTTCAATTGTCATTTAACAATTTGCAGCTCATTGCGCCCGTATTGAAGGCGTTGAGCACCGAAGGCTACACAACGCCTACCCCCATCCAGCAACAGGCTATTCCTGTTATTTTAGAACAAAAAGACCTGCTGGGTTGTGCCCAGACAGGTACCGGGAAAACAGCGGCTTTTGCCATTCCACTTTTACAACTGATGCATTTACAGCAGGCAGCTTCCAGGGATAACAGGCGTACGATCAAAGCACTGATCCTGACTCCTACAAGGGAACTGGCCATCCAGATCGAAGAGAGTTTTAAAGCTTATGGACGATACCTTGACCTGAGACACCTGGTGATCTTTGGTGGAGTATCTCAATTTAACCAGGTAAATACATTGCGCCGCGGTGTTGATATACTTGTTGCTACACCTGGTCGTTTGCTCGACCTCATGAATCAAAATCTTCTTTCACTCAGGGATATCAAATTCTTTGTACTGGATGAAGCAGACCGGATGCTCGATATGGGATTTGTACATGATGTAAAAAGGATCATAGCTAAATTACCCGCGCAGCGTCAAACACTTTTCTTCTCCGCTACCATGCCCCCGGAGATACAGCAACTGGCCAATAGCCTGCTGAAGAACCCGGTAAAAGTTGCGGTGACACCTGTTTCATCAACGGTAGAGATCATCCAGCAATCCATGTATTTTACAGAGAAACAGGATAAGCCAGGTTTGCTGACTCATTTGCTGTCGGATAATTCCATTAAGACCGTGCTTGTCTTTTCCCGTACCAAACACGGGGCGGATAAAATCGCCAAAGGATTGAGCCGTGCCGGCATCAGCGCTGAAGCCATCCATGGTAATAAATCACAGAATGCGCGGCAGGCCGCTTTGCTTAATTTCAAGACCCGCCGTACAAGAGTGCTCGTGGCAACAGATATTGCTGCCCGGGGTATTGATATCGATGAACTGACGCACGTTATTAACTATGATCTCCCGAATATTCCCGAAACCTATGTGCACCGTATCGGCCGTACAGGCAGGGCAGGAGCCAGTGGTATCGCTATCTCTTTCTGTGACCAGGAAGAAAAAGCTTACCTGAAAGACATTCAGAAACTGATCGGGAAAACGATCCCGGTTACCAGCAATCACCCTTATGAGATGACAGGGAAGGTGAATGATATCCCGGTAATAAAGAGACCTACGCAATCATCTTCTTTTCAAAGAGGAAGAACGGAGCAGGGTAACAAGCGGCCGGGTAGGGCTTATTCTTCTTATCGAAGGGCCTGATGTATATAGACCTGAACATTGTTTGTTGAGCATTGAACATTTTTAAATATTCAATGCTCAATGTTCATTGATGGGGTGCCAGGGATTCCCTGTAGACCGATACTTCCACACCTGGTCTGGATTTTAATTGCCGGAGAAGATCATCCGCATCTTTTTCAGCGGGAAAAAATTCCATGATATAACCAAAAGCACAATTCTCATAATAGGCTTCATACAGGTTAGTCTGGCGAAGAGGCAGTAAATCCTTGTAAAAACTAATGTCTGTATCATTATGCCCGATAAAAGCGATCAGGCGGTTCTCGCTGTTCTCCTGGGAATGGCTGTTTCCATTGTGGACGACTGAATAACCCCCAAGATTCACCACTTTTACTTTCTGTTCGGCAAAATGTTCGGAGCTCCTGCCTTTCATAAAGGAGAAACTGATCGAATCATTTTTCAGTTTATGCTGTGATACATATTTAAACCGCGTCTTTGCTTCCGTCTCCTGCTGCAATACAGCTGAATGATGGGAAGAACTTACCTGCTTTGCGTAGAATTCCCATTTCACCACGAATTCATCAAAGCCGATGTCTGTCATAAAACCGACAAAATATATCATACTATCTTTTTTCATATTATTTATGGTATCAGGGCTGGGGTACTGCGGCTGCTTCTTTTGAAAGCAGCTTTTCCTGTACAGGAGTGATCACCGTATCTATGCAATGCACCACCCCGTTCGATCCCTGCCGGTCCTTTGATAATATCCGGGCACCGTGGATTCGCACTTCTCCATCCTTTACAATAACTTCCAGTTCCTTGCCATGAATGGTCTTTACTTTTTGGCCATTATAAAAATCTCTCAGCAATTTTTTTTCCGCCAGCACATGGTAAGAAAGGATGTCGGTAACCTTGTCGCTGTTCCCTGACCGCAGGAGCTCTTCGTAGGAAGTGGGGGCGAGGTTGCCAAAGGCAAGATTCACAGGGCCAAGGATGGTAAAAGGACCGTGACCACTAAGCGTTTCTTCCAGGTCGGTGGTTTTCATTCCTTTCATGAAAGAACTGAGATTCCTGTCGGCATTCATAAGTTGGAGGATCGTTGACATATATTGGGGGAAGTTTATATGCAAAGAGAGTGCTCTGCAAGTCCTGTAATGTAACCTATATTGGCCGCATTGGACGCTTTAATATTGCCTCCGCCTTGCTGAACAGGCAGTCCCGGAAATTAAATGGGTTGGTATAAAAATAAAATCGGAACTTTGTCATTCTTGCCCATTCTCCTGATCGACTCAAATTAAACTTATGTATACATATACCTGGAAAAAATATCTCCCTGTCATCCGGCTTTTATTAAAACGGTCGGCGGGAACGGAGCAGTCCGTTTCACTTAACCGTACTGATTTTGAAAAAACTACCAAACTCAGGAAGCCTGCCTGTTCTTTTTCTGTGGAGATCATCAGGGGTCGTTTAAGTCCCCTTGACAAATCTGTTCCGGCCAGGGACCTCGTAGGTATACTCCAGGAAGATGATACGGCCAGGAATTTGATGAGCCAGTACCAGTATGCGATCAGTCTTAATTCAGATTTTTTACTCAGTATAAAGAATATTACACCGGTGGCAGAACCTGCTACAGAAGAATAAAAAAAAGAGCCTGTTGGGGCTCTTTTGCTTTATACTGGCGGGTAATATTACCATCTTTTGTTATCGGCCCTTGGAGCTTTCTCCCTGGCAATAGTAACTGACATGGCACGGCCTTCAATCTCCTTGCTGTTAAGACCTTTGATAGCACCATTTGCTTCTTCATCAGACCCCATTTCAACAAATCCAAAACCGCGGCTGCGTCCTGTTTCTCTGTCTGCAATAACCTTTGCGGAAGAAACTGCCCCGAATTGCTCAAATAATTTTCTTAAGTCATCATCCGTTGTGTGAAAACTTAAATTGGAAACGTACATGTTCATAAAAAATGATTTAATTAAAACAAAATAAAATACCTGTGACAAAAGGCTGCAAGCAAGGAGTAAAGAGGAGATTAACTATTACTGGGTCGAAGAGTAAGAATTGAAACTGATCCGGACTAACTGTAAGAAGAACTTTATATCACTTCGTAAAGATAGACTATTAATATGGAAGGAGCTGATTTATCCTGAACGGTTCCTTATGCGATCAATTAAGTCTTCCCAGCAATAAATCAGCAGCGAATACAACCACCTTTATTGACATAAACGGCTGACCACTACAGCACTGCTGTCTTTTCCCCGCGCCCACCTGTCAATGATTCTCCGATAGCCACGCCACCAATTCTTTTTTGATCGCTTCGCCGATGATCTTCTGGTTCGCGGGATTTTGTAAAAAGTCATGACTGGCAGCATTGTCACCGATCTCCAGTAATACGCGGTAGGGAGCGGTATTGATATTTTCATCGAGGCTGTAGAAACTCAATTTACCGGAGGCAGCACAACGATAATCATTCCTCCCTGTTGTGCTGTCAAGCAGAACACCCCGGTTCTCCATATTGGTAGCGGTACAGATCGCTTTCACCAGTCGCCCCGCGAGTTCGCGGTTCGCGACTTCATATTTATCTCCATAATGGATATAGCCCCAGACGGCGTGGCGTTTGGTTCCACCGTTATTATGCACCGCGATAAATACCTGGGGATCTCTTTTGTTGGATTGTTCCAGCTCATACGCATAACCCGATATCTTACCATCGATAATGGCCGTCGTATGTAAAATCTTGGTGTTACTGCCTGAATCTGCATGATGATATTGTTCTTTCCCCAGGCTCCATACTTTATATTCCCGCAGCGAAGGCTGCATCGCCATCGCCGCTTCAACGATTGCATTGCAGGTAGCGGCTTCACTGAAATCCTTCCCCGTATCCGTCTGGTGAGAAGGCTGCCACACGATCCTTTGTTTGGATTTGCCCGCAGCATTAAAGTGATTGCAGGAGAGATGCAGGATGATTACCGGGAGGAAGCAGGCAATTCTTTTCATACAGGTGAACCGTTTCTTAAATGTACTACAGGATCACCCTATGTGAATTAATTCTGGCTAAATTTTTTGAACGAGCCAACTGTCATAGGTGTATCGAAATACCTGGTCAACGCCAGTTGCCATTGTTTGTCAGTCCTGCCCATAGCGATGATCTCCTGCAGGTACAGGCATCTTTTACGGTAATCAATATTATCAAGAATAAAACGGAGAGCAAGTTTTTTTGCCACGGAGGAGGAGTATACACGAATCATAGAAGCTGGTTTGATCTACAAGGGTAAAAACTATGCCAGCCTTGGAAAGAGAGGGGAAAGATATTCACAATGATAGCTATGATCCTGTGTCTTAACTTTTTGAAAGACAATTTCTAGCAATCATATGTGGGATCATACTGGATCAGGTGCTCTTTTTAAATACCGAATCTTTTGTTTTCTATTGAGGGGTATTTCAACGGGAGTTACGCTTTTTTCCGGCCTCTCATACGGTTTGTTATCGCCCCCGGTACGACCGGGGGTAACCCATATTCAACCCCTTCGGGGTTTTAAGAACACCTTAGTTTTCAGAAAATGACCGACCCTGAAAGGGTCGAATATGAGTTTCACCGTATAGTATGCGGTGTAATATTGTTCGATCCTAAAGTGCCTGACCCTGAAAGGGTCGAATATAAATATCATCGTATAGTATGCGATGCAGCACTGTTTCGATCCAGGAATGTCCGACCCTGAAAGGGTCAAATACGAGTTTCACCGTATTGCATGCGGTGCGATATTTCGTAGTTTCATCTCAGTTCCTGAACTCCTGGCTTATCATAAGTCCATAATAACCGCCATCCATGATCCCAATACCGAGGCGTCCAAAAGCAGGATTGAGAATATTGGCCCTGTGACCAGGAGAGTTCATCAGGTTGGTATGAGCGATCTCCACGGATTGTGACAAGGCTAAATTCTCACCGGCCGCGAGAAAGATCACTTTAGCTGCTTTCATCCTGTCAAAAGGATCTTTTCCATCAGGATTTTTATGGGCAAAATAGCCCCGTACAAACATATCCATCGAATGTTTTCTCGCTACCTGGGTCAATTCGGGATCTGCCTGGAGGGGTTTTAAACCCTTCGCCATCCTTTCTTTGTTTACCAGTTGCAGCATCCGGGTTTCCAGTGCGGGCCGCTCCGTGGCTTTATCATAGGTAAAAGAAAGCGATACTGATTCATTTGAACCGGGATGCACGGTAAGACTGTTCATTGTTTGTCGCACCGCTTCATCAAATACGGGCGACAGCTTGCGGTTGGCCCATTCTGATTGCATGGCCAGTTTGCCGGCCAGTTTACTATTACGGGTCTCCCTCGTGATACTGTCATTCAACGGAAGTGATAATAATAACGCGGAAATAATGATGGCATACAGGTACCCATTTACGGCACCCGGGATGATCCCCAGGAATTTATTGACAGGAGCCTGGTTAGTATTTTCGGGGATAGAGCGGACGATGTAACCCGCGACAAAACCAATGATCAGTCTCGCCGCAAAAAGGGTGAGTACAAAAGCGAAAGGCATTAACCAGGGCCCAAGGTTCCAGAAGTGATCGAGACCCTTCGCAGCATAGGGGTAGAAAAGATACCCCAATACAAGACTGCCAACCCAGCTGAGAAGGCCAATACTACCAAGGACAAAACCACGTTTCCACCCGGCTGCTATGCATAGCAGGAGAATAAGAAGCAGGAGAATATCTACCCAGTTCATTTATTACACGTTTCTGATAATTTGGGGTAACAAATAGTATGCCCTGCCCCGGACAATAATGCCAATTATCAAGAAGGATTTAATAGGTAGTAGTTGTTTTCTCCTTTGAAACCTGTTGTTTTTCCAGTAATTGTTTGAGATCACCCAGCACTTTATTCCAGTTCTGTTCGGAATGAGCTTTCATTTTTTCATCCGGGATATTTTCCTGCTTTATCTGTAAGCGGGTGCCATAGGCTTCTTCATGGAGCTCATAAGTGATGGTCACATAATTTTCCGGTTTGTCTTCTATACCTGACATAGAACTCCAATATTTGTAACTGAATAATTTATTGGGAACACTATCAAGGATAACACCCTTATCCTCGTAGGTTTTCCCTTCCCATTCTCCACGGAAAAGAAGAGGGCTTCCGACTTTCCAGTCAGATATGGCATCCGTGCCAAAAAAGTATTGTTTGATGATTGAAGGGGTGGTTAGTGCTTCCCATACTTTGGCCACAGGCGTATCAATATTGATAATTGCAGTACCGGTAATACCTGATTTCATGTTTTACTGTTTCACTAAGGGCTGAAAAATGCATGCCAGATAAGAAATCTGTCGAAAATTTCCTTCGCCCGCCTCCAATAAAGCTGATTAAGAGTCGATAAGGATCATGCTTTTACTTACGCACATTTGGGGATAGAGTAGGAGAATGTACTTCCCTCCCCGGGCTCGCTTTCAATATGTAACTGGCTGCCATTCCTGGCGAGGAATTCTTTGCAAAGCATCAAACCAAGCCCTGTGCCTGATTCACTGGCCGTGCCACGGGTAGAATAAAAATCACGGTTGTTTATTTTTTTAATTGCTTCCGGTGCTATTCCCATACCGCTGTCTTTTACATACACTTCGATAAAGGAATAGTGTTCGTGTGCGCCAACCGAGATCGTCCCGTTTTCTGGAGTGAATTTGATCGCGTTGGAAAGCAGGTTACGGAGCACGAGTATATTCATGTTCCGGTCGATATATCCAAACAGCCCCGGCGTACTATGGCTTTCAATGGTGATACGTTTGGATTTTGCCTGCAGGTTCAGTAGCATCAGGACTTCATGGATCGATTCTTCGATATTCACTTCTTGCGGGTGCACGAGGTCGGCTTCCATTTGTGCTTTGGCCCACTGGAGGAGATTATCCATCAGCCCCACGGTATAATTCAGATCGTTGAGGATGTCCGGCACCGAGTTTTTTAATTCGGTAGCTGACATTTTTTTCTCCTGCACATTCCGGAAAAGGTTCCGCAATGCATACATAGGTGCTTTCAGGTCATGGGAAATAATGCCAAACATTTTATTTTTTAGCGCATTAAGCTCACCGAGTTCTGTGGCCTGTTGCTGGAGCAGGACAGAGTCGTCTTTTATCTTGCCCGCCTGCTCCTGTATCTGGATATTTTTCTCCTGGAGGATATTGTTCCGGGAAAGTATATGGTGCTGGTAACCGGCGTTTTCTTTTTTGATGAGAAAAAGCCCATAAAAAATGAAAAGAATGGCCAGCGCCTCGTTGAAAAGGTAAAGACCGTAATTGATGTTTTGGAGTTCGTATACATAATGCTTGATGATCACGTTCAGCAGGAAATAACTGACCAGTGAAAAGAAAAGGGAAAAGACCATGTACCCGATATCTTTTAAAAAGAACACGGAGAGAATACCATAAAATATATAGAAGAGACCGATGCCGGGATTCAGGCCATACATATACACCACCGAAGTGACAAAGGGATATAAAAAGAAATAGGCCGTGATGGCGAATGCCTGTTTCTGTTTTTTGATAAGGTATAATACCCCGAGGCTTACAAAGGCCGGGAGGCAGGCAATAAAATACAAACCGGCAGGCAGTTGTTTACCGCTAAGCAGACCCGTCAATGGGACGATGATGCCGGCGAGTAACTGCAAAAAATTAAGCTGGTTGAATATCCTTAGTTTTCGCTGGTCGTATTCTTCCATCGCTTCATCGAAACCCAGCGAATTGATATGACCCAATAGAAAGAAAGTTTTTTCCTTTAGCAAAAGGAAAAAACGCTTTGACCGGGAAATAAATATTTTACCCTGTCGGTGACCTAACGGCTGACTGATTTCCATTGGTTTTTCATTTGGGTTCGGATACTGTTATAACTAAAATAGGTATTTTAACCCCGTATTACCAAGTATTGCGTAAGGATATTGGTCTCCATTCGTAGAACTACGGTGAGTATTGTTCCGGGAATATAGCGTAATCACTGATAAACAGGGTAGCGTGGTTAAACCCGCGCTGGCTTTACTTTATCTTACTGATCAACGATAATACGAATTGAAGTTGTGCATCCCTGGACGCCAGGATATCGTTTTGCGTAGTCTTGATCTCGAAGTCAGGACTGATTCCCTTATCAGGTTTGTTTGCATGATAATTATAAATGAGCGGAAGGTCGATTTCGAAACGGGAATGGGGTAAGGTCAAAAAGAAAAATTCCCCGCCATTGATACCCTGTTGTGACCCACCAGTAGTTTCCCCAATCATGCTACCAAGTTTCGCATTTTTAAAATTCCTTGCCATTTCATAACTGGCGGAACTGTTCTTCGGGTTGGTCAATAAAAAAACATGGCCACGGAAGATGGTTGGCCGGGGCACTGTTGCTTCACAGGAGTCCCCTGTTTTTTTTACTTCATAAAGTCCTAGTTCGTTTGTAAAGAACTTCGAAGGATCTTTTGGTTTTTTAAAGGACTTATCCCAGGTAGACAAATAAGGTA
>JANMKG010000210.1:0-1874 GCA_031371915.1 Chitinophagaceae bacterium
GACAACTGGTCTTTCTACCAGGTTACCGTCTTAAAGAACTTTTTTTGTGCCCCGGCGAACCGGTTTACAAAAACTATGACTACAGCCGGCACGAACGGGTTACAGCGCCATATACTTTATTTACTCATCTTCCCTGTAACCAATAGCTTTGCACTGTAGTCTTATCAACAGAATGTCTACCGGACTGAATGATAATGAAATCATTAGCCAAGTACTGGCTGGTGATCACCAGGCTTATGCAGGGCTGGTGAACCGTTACCAGAACTATGTTTTTACCCTCACCCTCCGGTTGGTAAAGAACAGGGAGGATGCGGAAGAAGTGGCGCAGGATGTATTTATAAAGGCCTATAAATACCTGGCTGATTTCCGTGGTGCTTCCAAATTCACCACCTGGCTGTATACGATCGTCAATAATACCTGCATCAGTTTTTTGAGAAAGAAAAAACTGGAGATCCATTCGCTGGACAATGAAAAAGTGTTTGAAGCCGCTGATAACCGGGATTCGGGAATGCGGGCTAACCAGGTTGAACAAAAATCAAAGCTGGCCATGGTGACCAACGCTATCTCTATGCTAAATCCCGACGATGCGGCTGTGATTACCTTGTTTTACAAGGGCGAACAGAGCCTGGAGGAAATAGCGACAATATTAAATATCGAGACCAATACGGCCAAAGTACGGTTACACAGGGCTCGCACTAGATTAAAGGAAAAGATGGAAACTTATTTTGCCGAAGAAGTAAAAGATCTGTAGCCCTGTATCCGCCAGCTGGCGGAAAACTTTGGTTTGTAGTATATTTAAAGAATTTGAAAATAATAAACCGATGGAGGTGTAACATGAAAGAACGAAATGAAAACTCCCCTCTAGGGGGTGGGGGCATAGAAGCACGTTTGTGGAGTTACATTGATGGTGTTTCTTCCCAGGAAGAACAAACCATTATTGAACAATTACTGCAAACAGATGCGGAATGGAGATCCAAATACGGTGAGTTACTGGAAGTTAGTCAACTGCTGAGTTCTTCCGAACTGGAAGCTCCTTCTATGCGGTTTAGTAAGAACGTAATGGAAGAGATATCCAAACTTCATATTGCACCTGCTACAAGATCCTATATCAACAAAAAGGTCATCTGGGGATTGGGATTCTTTTTTATCGCGATGATCGTTGGTTTTCTTATTTACGGTTTGGGCCAGATGGACTGGACAACCGACAGCGAAGGGACGATCTCAAAGAATATCAACAAAATCGATCTCAACCGGGTTGATTTCAGCAAATTCTTCAGCAATACCTGGGTAAACATATTTATGATGATCAATGTGGTGTTGGGATTGTTCCTGCTGGATAATTATTTTTCGGTGAAAAGAAAAGAATTCAGGAAACAATCGTAGGATTCATCCCTGTCCTCTCCCAAAAAGAGAAAAACAAACAATACACGCCTAAAGATGCTTGATGATGAAATAATCATTGAGTCCGGTTGTCCCTGCTGGTCCTGAGTAAATCAAAGGACAGCGGGGACTTTTTATTGTCCATTGACCATGGACAATGGACTTTTATCCTGCCCTTAAAAAACTTAGCTTTGCGCATATAAGCTTGCTATGGATATCAAAAACAACATCCTCGAAACGATCGGAAATACGCCGTTAATTCGCCTGAATAAAATCACGAGGGATTTTCCCTGTCCCGTATTGGCCAAAGTGGATTATTTCAATCCCGGCAATTCCATCAAGGACCGTATGGCGCTGAAAATGGTGGAAGTGGCAGAAAAAGAAGGGAAGCTAAAACCGGGTGGTACCATCATCGAAGGCACAAGTGGTAATACAGGAATGGGACTGGCACTTGCTGCTGTCGTAAAAGGCTATAAATGCATTTTTGTTACTAC
>JANMKG010000221.1:0-3319 GCA_031371915.1 Chitinophagaceae bacterium
GCCAGTGATCATTGCTACGGTAAAACGTCGCCTTATGTTTGTTATCAAATTCATACGCCTTCAGGACCGCATCGTGAAGGTCCTGGAAAGACTGGGAATGCCTGATCACCACATCACGGTAAACGCTTTCATCTTCTTCGAAATAAACCCTGAATTTTAGAATTGCCATGCAACAAATTTAAGCTTTTGAATTTTTAACGACCAAACCCAATTCCTTTCCCTTAGCCAACATGAAATTATAAGCCGCGTCGTAGGTATTGGGAATAACACCATCCAGCATCGCTTCTTTTAACGCGTCTTTAATGATCCCTACCGGTTTTGAAGGAGGCAAGCCAAATGTCTCCATGATGAGCTCACCGGTAACAGGTGGCTGCCAGTTACGCACATGATCCTTTTCTTCCACTTCTTTGCAGCGTTCCCGTACCAGTTGAAAATTTTCCAGGTAGCGTTTTACTTTTTGCCTGTTCTTGGACGTGATGTCCGCTTCGCAAAGCATCATCAGTGAATCAAAATCATCCCCGGCATCAAATAACAAACGACGGATCGCCGAATCCGTGATATTCTCTTTGGTCAGGCTGATAGGCCGGAGATGCAACTCTACCAACTTTTGCACCAACCGCATTTTTTCATTTTGTGGCAGTTTTAATTTACCAAAAATCTTGGGGACCATTCTCCCCCCTACGGCTTCATGACCATGAAAGGTCCAGCCATGCCCTTCTTCAAATTTTTTAGTAACCGGCTTGGCAATATCATGTAAAATAGCGGCCCACCGCAACCACAGGTCGTCCGTATGAGCTGCAAGATTATCCAGCACCTGTAACGTGTGATAAAAATTATCCTTGTGGCCGTGACCATCCTTGTATTCCGCACCGGCCAGTTCCACCATTGGAGGGAAGATGAGCCGGAGCAGGCCACTTTGATAGAGCAGGTCAAATCCTACAGATGGTTTTGCTGCCAGGATGATCTTATTCAGTTCATCGGTGATCCTTTCCTGTGAAATGATCTTAATCCGCTCCGCGTTATCTTTTATTCCCTGCCAGGTGGTTGGCTCGATAGTAAAACCTAACTGGGTGGCAAAACGAATAGCTCTCATCATCCGGAGCGGATCATCACTGAAAGTTCGTGAAGGTTCCATTGGTGTACGGATGATCTTATCTTCTATATCCTTTACACCATTGAAGGGATCGATAAGTTTTCCATGATCCTTTTTATTAAGACTGATCGCCAGCGCATTCATGGTAAAATCGCGGCGGTCCTGGTCGTCCTTCACTGTTCCGGGTTCCACTTCAGGTTTCCGGGAATCAAAACGATAGCTTTCTTTCCTGGCGCCGACGAATTCAATATCGAATTGCTTCGCTTCGCTCGGAATGACGGGATTCGCTTCGCTTGCAATGACGGGATTCGACCCGGTCAATTTAATATGCGCCGTCCCAAAGTTTTTAAAATAATCTACTTGCGGCACGGGATCGAATTGCCTCGCCACCGCCTTTGCCAGTTCGATCCCATCACCTACACAAACAATATCAGCATCCCGGGTTTCTCTTCCCAGTATCTTATCCCTCACAAAACCCCCGATCAAATAAGTCTCCACTCCCAATGCGGCAGCCGCATGAGCGATCTTATCTAATAACAACAACTCCTTTTCTGTGCAACGGATATCCATAAACGGCAAAGATAAACAAGCGAAGGTTCAGGGACGTATAACGGTCAGTTTCCCGTTCTCCCATTTGATAATAGCGGAAGGTTCAGCGACGGATTGGTCATCCTGCCTGTGGTTAACGATATAGTCAACTCCTTCTTTTATAGTATCACTAATAGCAGTAAACACAGCTGGAGCAGGCGAGCCCGAAAGATTGGCGGAGGTAGAGACCAGTGGCTTCCGGAAGCGTTTGATCAAATGCCTGCAAAATTCATCCCGGCAGATACGAATGGCGATACTGCCATCGCTCCCCGGCAGGTTGGCTGCCAACCCGATGGCTCCTTCATAGATAACCGTAGTGGGTTTGGAGGCCTGGAGTAAATGATCAAAGACCTGCAGGTCAGGAGCAGCTGTATATTGTAATATTTCTCTCTCATCGGCAACGAGAACGATCATTGCTTTCTCATCGTTTCTTTTTTTAAGCCGGTAGATCTTTTCCACTGCCTGCGGGTTGGTGGCATCGCAACCGATACCCCAGACCGTATCGGTAGGATAAAGAATAAGCCCGCCGTTTGAAAGCGTTTGCAAACAATGTTCTATATCTTTTTCAAAATTCATCCCGTCACCGATTTATAAATTTCCATCATATGGGCCGCATAGATCTCCGGGGAAGATGCCATGGCATGTCGCCATCCTTTCTCCCGCATTGTCGCGGCCAGTTCCTTATCGTTATATATTTTTTTCATACCCGTAGCGATTTCTTCCGCTTTGGAAGGGTCAACATAATAAGCAGCATCGCCACCCACTTCGGGCAGGCAGGACTGGTTGGAAGTGATCACCGGCAAACGGCTCCACAAAGCTTCGAGCACCGGCGCCCCGAATCCTTCGAAAAAAGAAGGATAGATCATGGCAATAGCCGATTGGTAAAGGGCTGCAAATGTTTCCGGCAACCGGAACTCCGGATCATTCTTCACCGTTTCTATTTCCGATAAAAAGATGATCTTTTCCTGCAGGTCATGCTGGGTGATAAAATCCTTTACCAGTTGTTTGTATTTCCCTCCATCCCCCACCACTACGAGCGGAATATCCAGCTCATCACGCAGGAGGAAAATAGCTTTACAGGTATTCAGCAAGTTCTTTCTTTCGATAATGGAACCGACAGATAAGAAGAATTCAAGGGGAAGCCCATATTTCGCCGCGATCCTTTTCTTTTCTTCCTCACTTGCCTGTATCGAAAAAGCAGGGTTGCAGCTCTGGTAACACACAACAACCTTCTCCCCTGGTATTTTATAAAATTCTATAATATCTCTTTTTGTCTGCTCACTGATGGCGATCACTTTGTCGGCATGTTTACAGGCATAGCGGAATTTTTTACGGTAAATGCGTACATCAACGGGATTATACTGTTCGGGGTAACGCTCATGTATAAGATCATGAATGGTGACCACTGATTTTATTCCTGTATGCTGGATACCGATGGGGATTTCGTGACTGGGTCCATGGTAAAGATCGATCCTGTTCTTTTTCAGATCGCTTTTAACCCAGCTGCTGCGCCAGGCGGAACGAAAAAGGGTATTGAAAATACCATGGGGCAATACTTCATGCAGGTTCGGCCCCTCCAGTTTGAATTGGGAAGCCGGTTTCGGATTGAACAGGTAGTATTGATGCTCCGGGAACTGT
>JANMKG010000242.1:0-2249 GCA_031371915.1 Chitinophagaceae bacterium
GTCTGAATAGACGATAATGGCATCCTGCGGTTTGATCTTGTAGTTGGAACGGATCTCTTTCCCGTTCACCGTTACCATACCGGTACTGATGGCCTGCTGTACTTTGTTCCGGGTGGCGCCTTCGATCCGGTTGACAAGAAATTTATCGATACGCAGGGGCTCCTGTCCTTTGTCAATGGTTATACTGAACCGTTCGTAGAGTTCATCGTTATTATCTGTGACGTCCGGATTGTCCTTTATTGATTCGTTCTGCATAAAGGCAAAGGTAAAGGATGGGTTTTTGTTGGTAAATTTGGGGTTCACCGGTAAGGTTGTGATCAGGGATTTCACACAGGGAGCACGGAGAGCGCAGGGACTTAGAGGCAGTATAAAATAGTATTCTCTGCGGACTCAGCACACCCTGCGTGCAGCTTTTTTAAAATGATACAGCAGGTTAATTATGGGTAAACAACCAGTCATATTCAGGGATCTCGGGCGGATGGATTACCAACCAGCCTGGGATTACCAGGAAAAGCTTTTACTGGAGAACGTAAGGAGGAAGACGGAAGCAAGGAGCCGGCTATCCGAAACAGATCTCCCGGTGCTAGGTCCAGGCGTTGAAATTGCGGAGGCAGATACACAGCATTACCTGCTTTTCGTGGAGCACCCCCCCGTCTATACTCTTGGTAAAAGTGGTAATAAGAATAATGTATTGTTAGGCGAAGAAGAACTGAAGGAAAAGAATATCCAATTTTTTTCCACGAACCGCGGCGGTGATATTACTTTTCATGGCCCGGACCAGATCGTTGGTTATCCCATCCTGGACCTGGAGAGATTCTACACTGATATCGGTAAATACCTGCGCAACCTGGAAGAAGTGATCATTCTGACACTCGCGGAATATGGTATCCGGGCAGATCGTTCTCCCGGGGAAACAGGGGTCTGGATCGAACCTGGTGTGCCAGGTAAGGAAAGAAAGATCTGCGCGATCGGGGTACGGTGCAGCCGTTGGATCACCATGCACGGGTTTGCCTTCAATGTAAATACGGACCTCTCTTATTTCAATCATATCATTCCCTGCGGGATCCTTAATAAGCAGGTCACATCACTCGAAAAAGAAACCGGGCGCAAACAGGATATTGCCGAAGTAAAAGAAAAAGTAAAAAATAATTTTGCGAAAGTGTTTAACGCGGAGTTCATCTGAACAATAGATCAGAAATCTTTTTCGAGGTAAAATTTGTGCTTCTCCAGCAGTTTCCCGTCTTCATACAATTCAAAACGGAACCAGCCGGCATGATAAAAATTGGTCTTGTCCAGTTTAAAATCTCTTTCCTTGATCTCTTTTAATTCAAAAAGAAACGTGTTGTCCTCTTCGAAGAATTTTATGGAATATTTTTTCGGCTTCTCTTCGTCGGGCAGGCTGATCCGGACATAGCCGTCGCGGTAAGTATACACGTATAACGAAGGTGTAAATGCATTGGGTCTTGTTTTATTGATACCAGGATTAGGAACCGCTACAGAATCCTGCCCGGTGAAGTTTTCTATTTTAATAGTAAGAGGGTCGGCCCTACGGAGCGTATCCTGTACCGGCTTTTTTGCATTGCTGAAAAGATAGACCCCTTTATCGAGCAGGATATAGAGACGGTAAAACATGTGGTCATTGGTGGCTTTCATATCCGCGTAACCGTTTTGGGGAAGAGCGGGGTCAGCAACCGTAAGGATGGTCTTATAACCGGCCAGGCTGTCAAAGGAACGCTGGATGCTGATCTGTTTAGCATTTTCAAAAGTATTGACCCAACCGATGATGATACGATTATTGCCTGCATTATTCACCGAGAATCTGGGAAGCGTATCCTGTGCCTGCAGCCATTGAGAGGTGAGGGCCAAAAAGAAAAAAAGGAACAGGGTCAGTTTTCTCATATACTAACAACGAAAAAAGGATTGGATTCTTTTATCGGTCGCGACAAAGATAGGGCAGCCCTTTGAAAATCTTAAAATATTAACGTTCCCTTCTCCAGCGATTGATTCCCTTGTAAACCGCCACTGTGGATGATCAGCAGTTTGCTCCCGGCTGCAAAGAAATCATTCATGATAAGATCGTTGATAGCATAAAATAATTTACTGGTATATACAATGTCAGTTGGAATAGTAGTTTCCCGGTAAAACCTGTTCATAAAACTGATCAGTTCCGGCGGATGTTTTGCATAACCGCCAAAATGATATTCATGCAGGAGTGTAAACGAATTATTTTTCCCGGGAACAAGCCCGTT
>JANMKG010000245.1:0-5529 GCA_031371915.1 Chitinophagaceae bacterium
TTTTCAATGGCGGGAACAGTTCCATCCTTATTGGTAAACAATTGGAAGAACTGTTTCGTTAGTTCATCGAGGACAGGCTTGGTTGGGTCTCCGGGCATGATAGTTTATTCGGCCTGGGCACCAAGGAATATCTTTTCTACCTTATCGTCCTTAAACGAAAAGATGATACCGCCATAAACCGAACCCACGGTGATCTGTTTTTTATCAGTTGCTTCCGGATCTATATCTTTCTTATAGGCTTCCTGCACTTCTGCATAACTGCTCCCGATTTTCATACCGGCAGCAGTTTTGTACCAGTTAGGGGCAGTTGCGGTGATTGAGAAAAGTTTACCGGTGCTTAAGAGGGCATCTTTTTCAAACGATACATTCACAACAAGACCTTCAGCGGGGTAGGTCCAGTCCTGGTGGACCAATCCATCTGCCGCCCACTCTTTGGCATCACCTTTTTTTCCTGGCTGTTCCAATGCCGCCACTAATTCTTTATAGGTCATTCCGAGTTTGATACCACCAAGACTTTCGATATCTATTTTACCGGAAGCGGGAGGAGTAGTACTTACCGCGGTATCCTGGGTGGTCGCTGGGGTTGTAACAACAGCTGTATCGTTTTCACTGGTAGTTTTTTCTTCCGTTTTTGATTTGGAATTACAACTGAGGAATAATAGGATCGAAAGCAGTAAGCAATAATTTTTCATATCAAGGTTTTAGGCAGGGAAGATAATGATAATTTGGAATTTAAGGAGGAACACAGAGATACAGGGATACGGAGTTGCACAGAGATGATCCTTCGTTTGCTTCGTTCCTCTCGCAATGACGCGTTCTGGATTATGCTATCGTAATGTCTTTATCCAGGTATACATCCTGTATTGCATTTAATATGCCGACGCCTTCTTTCATGGGACGCTGGAAAGCTTTGCGACCCGAGATCAGTCCCATACCACCGGCTCTTTTGTTGATAACAGCTGTTGTTACCGCTTCCGCCATATCGCTGGCGCCGGAAGAAGCACCGCCTGAATTGATCAGTCCCGCACGACCCATGTAGCAATTCGCTACCTGGTAACGGCAAAGATCGATCGGGTGATCCGTGGTCAGTTCATCATAAATACGTTTATCGTTTTTGCCGTAAGCGGATTCTTTTGTGTTCAATGCCAAATAACCGCCATTGTTCTCGGGTAATTTTTGTTTGATGATATCTGCTTCGATTGTTACACCCAGGTGATTGGCTTGTCCAGTAAGGTCAGCCGATACATGGAAATCTTTTTCTTTTGTTTTAAAAGCAGGATTGCGGAGATAGCACCAGAGTATGGTAGCCATCCCGAGTTCATGTGCCATTTCAAAAGCTTTACTTACTTCCTGTATCTGTCTTGCAGATTCATCGCTGCCAAAATAAATAGTGGCCCCAACAGCCGCCGCGCCAAGATTCCAACTTTGTTTGATAGAAGCAAACATGATCTGGTCAAATTTATTGGGATAGGTGAGGAATTCGTTATGATTCACTTTTACGATAAAAGGGATCTTATGCGCATAATTACGGGCCAGGAAACCCAAACCGCCATAGGTAGTAGCTACGGCATTGCATCCGCCTTCCATCGCCAGCTCAATAATATTCTTTGGATCAAAATAGATAGGATTCTTGGCAAAAGAAGCACCGGCACTGTGCTCGATACCCTGGTCAACGGGGAGAATGGAGAGATAGCCCGTATTGGCCAGCCTTCCATGACTATACATTGCCTGCAGGTTACGCAGTACTTGCGGGTTGCGGTCACTGCCTGTCCAGATGCGGTCTACGAAATCCGCACCAGGGAGATGCAACTGGTCCTTACTGATTGTTTTTGACTGGTGGTTCAAGAGATAATCGGCTTTGTCCCCAAGCAATTCAACGATCTTTTTATTGGCCATATTGGTTTTGTTTTGAAGTGGGCAAAGATAAGCGAATAAGGCAATTTGCCAACGCAAAGCTCAGGTCAGTATTTCACGCAGAGAGCGCCGGGTTCGCAGAGAAAAATAGATGAATTCCCTGCGTGCCCTGCGCTCTCTGCGTGTTCATTATTTATTCATATAATAATCCTCCTGCCCGAGAGAAAAAGACAATTTCCCTCCTGGCTGGTCGCTGGTTTTTTTTTCTGCATTAAGCACGAAGATCACCAATGACCGGATCTTTCCTGTCAGGCCTTTTTTATTTTGCGGGACGTAAGTACTGGCCCATTCAGCACCGGAAGCAATGCCTTTCACTTTCCCAAAAGAAAAAATAACGGAAAGGATCGCGGCATTTAATTCATCAGCACCGATCTTTTCTTTTTCCATATCCGCAGTAAATTTCCAGAACTGGCTCTCTTTGGCGAAATGGACCAGGTTACTGCTATCAACCGAACCGGTTAATTTTAAACGCGAATAATAAACAGTTTCATCGGCGTCGTCAGACTTCAAAGCACCCTTGATATTTTTGAAATCGGCCAGGTACTCGCCGGATAATTTTTTGATATCAGCAGCTACTTTATTCCCCAGTTCCTGGGCATAAGTTGTAAAAGACGAAAAGAAGAATAGAAAAGGGAAAAGGATATTTTTCATGGGCTGCCAGCTAAATCTTCCAAAAGATACAAAAATTCAGGGAGTATTCATCAGCCAGGTGCGGACCAAAGTTTTGAAAAATAGGCCGGGGCCAGCCGCAGCCGGCTTCCATACCAGCTGAAAAATTCTCCATCCACCAGCATTACCCGGGTATGGGGCAAGAGGGCCTGTAACTGCTGTGCCTGTTTTTCTTTGAAAGGAAAAGGCTCAGAAGAAAGGAGCAGGAACTGTGGGGAGCTTGTTTGAAGTTCTTCGATCGATATTTGGGGGTACCTTTTTTTGTCTTCATACAAATTAGAAAAACCAGCTGCGGCCAGCATCGAATGAATAAAGGTATCGCCCCCAATCGTCATGAAAGGATCTTGCCAAATAAGGTAAACAGTTTTTGGTTTTTGGTTTATGGTTTTTAGTTGGGCGAAGTTTTCCTTGACCTGGTCATTTATTTTTTTTGCTAACAATTCCTGCCCGGTGATCAATCCAACTTGTCCGATCATTTCATAAGCGCCGGGAAGATCGTTGACATCACTAATCCAGACAGGGAAATGTTTTTCCAGTTCTTCTATTTGTTCTTTTGCATTTTCTTCTTTGTTGGCAATGATAAGATCAGGCTGGAGTTGGTGAATGAGCTCCATCTTTAATTGTTTCGTACCACCGACCCTGGCTTTGCTGCGAAACCATTCATCCGGGTGTACACAAAATTTTGTGATACCAATGACCTGTTGGCCCAAACCAAGATCATATAATAATTCTGTTTGTGAAGGAACAAGGGAAATGATCCGTTGAGGGGAGGAGGGAATAGTAACAGTTCTACCGGTCTGGTCAATAAAAACAGGCATGCAGGAATTTGCTGCAAATTAATGAATCGTAAAAGCTGATGAGAAATTAAGAAGGAGAGTGGCGGAGTTCACCGCGCCTCCTGCTAAATTACTTTAGCAGGAGGGTTCCGGACTTGAATCTTTTCATTGGATTTGGACACGGTGACACTGGGTCGGTTTTCAAGGATTGATTTGGACTTTGGACGGTTTCTCGAAATGGACTTTGGATTTTAATGGTTCTTCTCTAGGATTTGGTTTGGTTTTTCTAAGGAACTGGTCTGGTTTTTTCAATTGGTATTGGATGATTGGAGAACAAATATAATTGGCAGGTCTTTAGCATTATAGAGCAAAACAACCCAATTTTTTTACGACGGTTTTTACCGGTATTATCGTAATCCGGCTATAGCTGTAGTAGGAAAATCGCCTGGGTTAAATCGTAGATCTACGGGAAAAAGCCTCCGCAAACGTTACCGCAATTGTTTTCGATCAACCAGGTGATTTATTGTGCCTTAATTTCCCATGGCCTGGATAACATCGTACTTGGTGACGATATGGTAGTTGCCTGCCTCATCTTTGGCGAGGACAGCCCCATTTTCCTTATTGATGAGGTGACTAAGTTTCTCAACCGGTGTATCAAATGCCACTACGGGAAAGGAAGGTTCAAGTACTTCCTGGACAGTAGAGTTTTTTATTTCGGGGTTATCAAATATTTTCTGGAACAAGCCTCCTTCACTGATAGCGCCAAGAGGACCGCTTCCGTTCATAACAGGTATCTGTTCGATATCATATTTCTTCATCAGTTCAACAGCCTCTGAAACGGTTTGCGACGGTTCGATCGTTATCAGCCGCTTGGCACCGCGGGAGCTGATCACATCGCGAAAGGTCTTTACATCCAGGAATCCTCTTTCGATCATCCATTGGTCGTTATAGATCTTCCCGACATAACGGCTTCCATGATCATGAAAGATGCAAACTACCAGGTCGTCTTTTTTTAACCGGCTTTTTAATTGCATCAAACCCTGGATACAACTACCTGCACTGTACCCGCAGAAAAGACCTTCTTCCTTCGCCAGTTTTCTTGCCATTACCGCTCCATCCTTATCGGTCACCTGTTCGAAATGATCGATCACACTCATATCATAATTCTTTGGCACAAAATCTTCTCCAAAGCCTTCGCTGATATAAGGGTGTACTTCGTTCATATCGATCTCACCGGTACGAAAATATTTGGTGAGCAAAGAACCATACACATCGATAGCCCATATTTGAATAGCGGGATTCTTTTCTTTAAGAAACATGGCTGCACCCGTGATCGTACCACCTGTACCGGCAGTACATACAAGATGGGTGATCTTCCCATCGGTCTGGTTCCAGATCTCGGGTCCTGTTGTTTCATAATGTGCCAGGCGGTTGGCCAGGTTATCATACTGGTTCATGTGGTAGGAATTGGGTACTTCCTTTGCCAGCCGGGCGGCCACACTGTAATAGCTCCTGGGATCTTCGGGTAATACATTTGTCGGGCAAACGATCACTTCCGCGCCAACAGCTTTTAATATATCCGCTTTCTCCTTTGATTGCTTATCCGTGGTAACGAAAATGCATTTATAGCCTTTTACGACAGCAGCAAGTGCCAGTCCCATTCCTGTATTACCACTTGTGCCTTCGATGATGGTACCACCCGGTTTCAGCTTGCCTTCTTTCTCCGCAACTTCCACCATCTTCAGGGCCATCCGGTCTTTAATGGAATTGCCGGGATTGAAATAATCCACTTTGGCCAGTACGGGACAGGGAATATCCCTGGTGATCTTATTCAACCGGATAAGAGGTGTATTACCAATTGTTTCAAGAATATTGTTCTTAATATCCATAGCAATCATTTAGAGGGGCAAAGGTACATCATTAGTCGAAGACAGGGCGACCGTTGCACTAAGTTAACGTGCGCGTGCAATGGTTATCCATTTGTTTACCAGTTCCACTCTGGCTTCGTACCCGGCATCCAGTTTACTGAATATATCTTCATCGGCTATGCCCGCAAGACGACCCAGGATAGCAAAGGCGTAAAAAGCATGACCCGTGTTCTTCCAGGCAGCCATTTCGGCGATATCATCTAATACTTGTTCTTTAAGTACTTTTAATAAGAACGGGTCTC
>JANMKG010000256.1:0-4398 GCA_031371915.1 Chitinophagaceae bacterium
CTTCCAGCAAATAGATATTCATTTTAGAAAAATCCAGTTCGGGATAGTCGCGGGGTAATACATATTTTTTCATTTCTGCGAGCGCCCCGGATACCTCCACCCCTGTCGGGCCACCACCAACGACCACGATATTCATCAGCCTGGTTAATTCCATTTCGTCGGTCACCGTTAACGCCTTTTCGAAATTCTGCAGGAGCCTGTAACGTAATTGCAGGGCTTCTACTGTTGATTTCATCGGGAATGCATTTCCCTCGATCTGAGTATTTCCAAAGAAATTGGTGTCAGCACCCGTGGCGAGCACCAGTGCATCATAGCCGATCTCTTCTGTGTCGGTGATGATCTTGTTCTCCGCGGGGATCACTTGTTTCAATTCAGCGAGTCTTATCCTTGTATTCTTGCTTTTCTGGAATACTTTCCGCAGTGGGAAAGAAATATTACTCGCGTCCAGGCCGGCCGTAGCTACCTGGTAGAACAAAGGCTGGAACTGGTGGTAATTGAAACGATCCACCAGCACTACTTCAAATCCCGGCTTATTATTGAGTTTGCGGGCGAGGCGTAATCCGCCAAAACCTGCCCCAATGATGACAACTTTCATATACTTAAATTACAGTACAAATTTACATTATTTTCAATAATTATTGAAAATATAATAATTCCGAACAATTGGCTAGTTGGATCTTATTTCACGCCAAGGCGCAAAGAAAAAATACATAAGGCGCTATGGAACAGATTGCGACTTTGCGAAAATCCTTTGCGACTTGGCGTGAAAATAATAGTACTTAGTAAAGCATGCGCACTTTGATCGTCCCCTTCACTTCTTTCAACAATCCCAGCGCCTGCGCAGACAATTGCTTGTCCACATCCAGTACCACGTAACCGATCTTGTCATTCGTCTTGAGGTATTGTCCAAGGATATTGATCTTGTATTTGGAGAGACGGGTGTTGATCTCTGATAATACACCGGGAACGTTGTTATGGATATGCAGGATGCGATGGCTTCCTTCCTGTGGAGGTAAGGCCAGTGCCGGTATGGTATGCGAACCAAACGTGATACCTTTTTCGAGGTAATTGAATAATTTGACACTAACATCTTCACCGATATTCTGCTGCGCTTCTTCCGTTGATCCCCCGATATGCGGGGTCAGTATCACATTGGGGCAATCCTGCAAAGGTGTTTGAAAAACATCGCCATTCTTTTCCGGTTCCACCGGGAACACATCCACAGCCGCCCCACCGATATGGCCATCGAGGAGACATTTCCTGAGCGCTGCCAGGTCCACCACTTCTCCCCTTGCATAGTTGATAAGGATCGCTCCCTTTTTAAAATATTTAAGGTTGGTCTTGTTGATCAGGTTTTTTGTCTGCTCTGTTTCGGGTACATGCAGCGTCACGATATCTGATTTCCCAAGCAGGTCTTTTAATGACCTGGCATCTTCGGCATTGCCCAGCGGTAACTTGGTTTCCACATCATAAAAAATGATTTTCATCCCCAGCGATTCCGCCATCACACTTACCTGGCTGCCGATATTACCATAGCCGATGATCCCCAATGTCTTTCCCCGCAATTCGAAACTGCCCCGGGCCTCTTTCATCCATACACCGTCATGCGCGGCTTTATTCTTGTCCGGTATCCTGCGGATGAGCATGATGGAAACCCCGATCACCAATTCTGCTACGGACCGGGTATTGGAATACGGGGCATTGAATACCACTACCCCATTCTTCGTAGCAGCTTCAAGGTCCACCTGGTTCACACCGATACAAAAACAGCCAATGGCCTGTAATTTTTTGGCTGCATCAAGAACTTTCTGCGTGACCTGTGTTTTGGAACGGATACCCAGGATATGAACATCCCTGATCTCTTCGATCAGTTGTTCTTCGGTCAATGCTTTGGAAATGCGTTCAGCCTTGATATAGCCCTGCCGGTGGAAATTTTTCACCGCCACATCGCTGATATTCTCGAGGAAGAGTAATCGTATTTTTTCCTTGGGATAACTTGTGGTACCTGCTTTCGTCATAGTGCAAATATACTTGGTACAATCGTCTGCCCATGCCTGTAAACGGCCGCATATTAACATTGGCCCGATGATTGGGGAAAACTAAAGGACCAGCCGGAAATACCAGCGGCTATTTTTGTAGGAATCTAAATATCTTTTATTGAAAACAATTTTTCGGCTCTTTATACCGGTGGCCCTGATCATTGCCTGCAATGCTTCTTCCCCACAAAAAAAACCGCAGGATGATTCCCTGCAATACTATCCGCCTACTCCCCAAAAACTTGGGAAGGAAGAATTCCGTCAATATTACCGCCGCCTTAGCAGTTTTTTTGATACCAGCCTGTTGCAAACCGGTTTTAACGGTGGCATTCTCGTCGCCAAGGACGGGGAAGTGATCTATGAAAAATATACCGGCAAGACCGATCCCAGGAAGAATGACAGTATCGGTCGCAATACGCCGATGCATATTGCTTCCACCTCCAAGACCTTTACCGCGATTGCCATCCTTCGCATGGTACAGGAAAATAAATTATCGCTAAGCGATACCCTTGGAAAATTCTTCCCGGGTTTTCCTTATACAGGTATTACGGTAATGATGCTGCTTAGTCACCGTAGCGGGCTTCCCAATTATCTCTATTTCATGAGCAATAACAAATGGGGAATATTACCCAATGGAAAATGGAACCACCAGTACGCAAGCAACCAGGATGTGTTACAGATGATGTATGATAAAAGACCCGACCCGACAGGAACACCAGGTTCCCGCTTCAATTATTGCAATACCAATTTTATGCTGCTGTCAATGATCATTGAGAAACTGAGCGGTCTTGCTTTCCCGGTATACATGCAGAAAAATATATTTGAACCCCTGCAAATGAAAAACACGTATGTCTTCACGTTAAAAGACACCCTCACAGCCACGCCTTCTTTTACTCCCCGCAATGTATATTGGGAATATGATTTCCTTGACGCCACTTACGGGGATAAGAATGTTTATACAACACCGCAAGATCTTCTTAAATGGGACCAGGCCTTGTATACCAACCAGGTAATACGGCCCTCGCTCCTTGATTCCGCTTTTGCTCCCTATAGTTTTGAAAAAGCTTCTGTCCATAATTATGGACTGGGCTGGCGTTTGCAGTTGCTGCCAAACGGAAAAAAAGTTGTATACCATTTTGGTAAATGGCATGGATCCAACGCGGCATTTGCAAGACTGATCGATGAGAAAGCTACCATCATCATCCTGGGTAACCGGTTTAACAGGAATATTTATAGCGCTGCTCATTTATGCTACGATATTTTTGGTGACTACCAGCAGGGAAAAGAAACGGACTCCGACGAGATCGACAGCCTCAAAACAACACAGCTCAACCCAACGCCGTTGAAACCAGCAAAAAAAAGGAAGAAGTAGCCCCGCTCTTTGTCAGAATTGTTTCTCAACTTTAGGGCGGATGAAAATACTTTCAGCAGAAGAAATAAGGTTATGGGACCAGTATACCATGGTGCATGAACCCGTATCATCCATCGACCTGATGGAAAGAGCAGCGGGAAAATGCACCAGTTGGCTGGTGGAAAGATGCCCGGGTGCGGCATCCTTCGCTGTTTTTTGCGGCAAAGGAAATAATGGCGGGGATGGTCTTGCCATTGCCCGGATGCTGGCGGAAAGAAATTATCCTGTTGTCATTTATATTCTTGAATTCGGTCATAAGGGCACCCTGGACTTCCAGGCGAACCTGGCCCGACTGCATCAATATCCCGAAGCGGATATTCATTTCATACAGTCGGAAGAACAGTTTCATTTTTTTCCGGCGGGCCAGGTCATTATTGACGCCCTGTTTGGATCGGGGCTGAACCGCAGCCTGGAAGGATTGACAGCGAAACTGGTGCGCCATATCAATGAATCAGGCTGCCCGGTAATTTCAATTGATATTCCCAGCGGCTTGTTTGTTGACCGGTCTTCCAAAGGGAATCCTGTTATACAAGCGGATCACACCCTCAGTTTTCAATGTTACAAACCTGCTTTTCTTTTTTCCGAAAATGAAGCTACACTGGGTGATATCCACCTGCTCGATATTGGTCTTCATCCAGGTTTTTACGCGACTGTGCCCAGCCGTTATGAAATGACCGATGCATCGCTCATCCATTCTATTCACAAGCCAAGAAAACGATTTTCACATAAGGGCAATTTCGGTCATGCCCTGCTGGTAGCAGGAAGCCATGGGAAAATGGGCGCTGCTGTACTCGCTGCCCGGGCCTGTATGCGGAGTGGCACCGGGCTTCTCACCTGTCATATTCCTGCATGCGGGTATCACATCTTACAAAGCTCCGTTCCGGAAGCCATGGTAATGACCGATACCCATGCTGCTATCAATACTAAGGTGGAAGATGATCTTACAAAATA
>JANMKG010000231.1:0-1880 GCA_031371915.1 Chitinophagaceae bacterium
TTATCGCCAGATCAAAACCCAGACCGGGAGCAAGTTCGCTATTGTAAAGGCGCAGATCCATGCGGGTGGCCGGGGCAAGGGTACAGTGAAAGAGAATGGTATCAATGGTGTAAAAGTGGCCAAGTCGCTGGAAGATATCCAGGAATTCGCCGGCAAAATACTGGGCGGTACGCTCGTCACGGTGCAAACAGGCCCTGCCGGTAAGGTAGTAAATAAGATTTTTGTTGCGGCGGATATGTATTATGATGGACCCAGTGAAAGAAAGGAATTCTACCTGTCCATATTATTGGATCGCAGCAAAGGGCAGAACGTGATCATGTACAGCACAGAAGGCGGGATGAATATTGAAGATGTGGCCCACAATACACCCGAAAAAATATTCAAGGAGTGGGTGCATCCTTCAGGCGGACTGCAGGGTTTCCAGGCAAGAAAAATCGCTTTTAACCTGGGCTTAAGTGGGGAAGCATTCAAGAACTGTGTAAAATTCGTTACCAATCTTTACAATGCTTATGTAGGATTGGATTGCTCAATGCTCGAGATCAACCCGCTTTTCAAAGCGTCTGATAATAAGATCATCGCTGTTGACTGCAAGATGGGGTTGGATGAGAATTCTTTGATGCGTCATGCGGACCTTGCTTCCCTGA
Organism: Chitinophagaceae bacterium; assembly: GCA_031371915.1. GTDB lineage: Bacteria > Bacteroidota > Bacteroidia > Chitinophagales > Chitinophagaceae > JJ008. Next base: position 645 of record JANMKG010000231.1, read on the forward strand.
GAGATGTAACAGAAGAAGATCCGACAGAAGTGGAAGCCGGTAAATACAATTTAAATTTTGTAAAACTGGATGGCAACGTCGGTTGTATGGTGAATGGTGCAGGGCTGGCCATGGCCACGATGGATATGATCAAACTGAGCGGTGGTGAGCCGGCCAATTTTCTCGATGTAGGCGGCACAGCCAATGCGCAAACCGTGGAAGCGGGTTTCAAGATCATATTAAAAGACCCGGCGGTGAAAGCGATCCTTATCAACATCTTTGGTGGCATCGTCCGCTGCGACCGCGTGGCGCAGGGTGTGATCGACGCATATAAGAATCTCGGTAATATCAAGATCCCCATCATTGTCCGTTTACAGGGAACCAATGCTATCGAAGCAAAAAAATTAATTGACGAGAGCGGTTTGAAAGTGCAGTCGGCTATCTTATTGAGCGAGGCAGCTGACCTGGTGAAAAAAGCGGTTGCATAAGAGATAATAGAGAATAGTTGATAGATAATAGTTATCCCGATCGAAAGGCCGGGATTTTTTATTTATGCAATCCTTTAACAACTGGCATCCCCCTTTCAAAGCCGATTGTTATGAGACAACTTACCACACTCATTATGTTAGCAGCATGCCTGCAACTTAATGCACAGACAAAGAAAAATGTTGACAGTAAGATCGAAAAGGTGACCGTATTCCTCGAAGGGGCGCAGGTACAGCGAAGCGCCAAGACCAGCCTCAGCAGCGGGAAGTACGAACTGGTCTTCACGAATATTTCTCCTTCCATAGACAAACAAAGTATACAGGTAAAAGCCGACGGGAATGTTACCGTGTTATCCGTGATCCATCAGCAAAATTTCATGAAGGAGGAGGAAAAACAGGATGAGATCAAAGAAATAGAAGCAGCACGAGAAGCGCAGACCGAGAAGATCGCTTTACAAAAGAACATCTTAAATGTATTCAAACAGGAAGAGACCATGTTGGTAAAGAACCAATCGGTCGGGGGCATGAGTACGGGTCTGAAAGCAGCCGATCTCAAGGAAGCGGTGGATTTCCAGCGTATCCGGCTGACAGAAGTATACCAGAAACAAATGGAGACAGACAGGACCATCAAAAAAATGGAAATAGAACTGGCGAAGATGGACAGGCAACTGATCGAACTGAATCAAAAAGGAGATATTACTACCAGCGAGATACATGTTACAGTTAACGCAAAAGAAACCAGCAACAGCAATTTCACCATTACTTACCTGGT
>JANMKG010000284.1:0-2562 GCA_031371915.1 Chitinophagaceae bacterium
TGCCCTTACACCATTGTTTGAAAGGTGAGCCGCTGTTTTTATCCCCATATGTCACAGAACTCACCTTTGGATGCTGCCGGTAGGATTCAATAATGTCCTGGCTGTTATCCGTGGAGTTATCATCCAGGATGATGAGTTCAAATGCCTCATAGGTTTGTAATAAAACAGAGCTTATCCTTTGATGAAGGAATGCCGCATGATTATAATTGGGTATGATGACGGAAAAATTGATCATACCTTATTGTTTCAATAATGACACCAGCTTTTTGAAAGGCCACAGCAACAGGTGTCCCAGCCGGTAGGTAATAGTACGTCGTACCAGTTCTTCTCTTGCAATGATTGCATTTTCAAATATCGATTCAGACAGAAAGACACTGTGATGCACGTGAGGTATGGCTGTATCAGAGGCAAGCGCAATGAAGTATACTGCTGGGGGCTTTACAGGTCTGCTCAGTTGTATAAAATCCCCGCTATAACTAACCACCTCTGTTTTTTCATCGGATACTACCATGGAATGACCGGTTCCCAGTTGTCGTAGTAATCGCATATTTAGGAAATGTTCACCAAGTAATGTAACAAGTTCTTTTTCGTACAATTCTTTTACGTGGAAAGGATTACTGTAGCTCTTTTTGTCCGAATAAATTTCTTTATTGGGCGTTGAAAGGATCAGCAGGCCTCCAGGGGTTAGCACACGTTTTATTTCACCCAGCATCCCCTTATGATCTTCCAGGTGCTCGAGTGTTTCATAACTTACTACGATATCAAATTCGTTGTTCTTGCAGGGGAGGGCTGTAGCAGTTCCTGTAAGAAACCGGAGATGATCTTTTTTATATTTCCTGCGGGCTGATTCGATGGTTGGCAGATCAGCATCTATTCCCGTTACGTCTGCGGCTGAACTTGCCAGTAAATAACTGCCATATCCTTCGCCACAAGCAATATCCAGCACCTTTTTATTTTCTACGAGATCGGTCGCAATTGCGTAACGGTGCAAATGTTCGACCGTGGTTTCGTTGAACACGGTGGTATCCAATCTTTCGCCGTTCCAGGTACCCGTATTGCTCATAAATTAACTGATCTTCTTTAAATAACCATTGACATTAAATGTTGCATTCGGCCCAAAAAGATCGCACCACCGCTTGTCTCTAATAAAATGTTTATTGTGAACAAGGAACTCTTTCACCGCTTTTTGAGGCCCCCCATGAAATTCTTTTTCCCGTCCCAGTTCATTCACAATGCCGTCTTCTGCAATAAAGTAAGATCCTTTTGATACAAAAGGAGCAAATTTATTTAATGCCGCCAGGCTGTCCTCGTAAAAATGGGAGCCGTCTTCAATAACGAGAATGGTGGAATAATCCCCGAGGCGGGCTGTATCATAGTTCATAAAGCCATCTTTGAAAACACGGATCCGCGAATGAGCACGGAGCAGGGGATCTTCTTCGTTCGCCGACAGGTCAATGGTATGGATTTCACCTTTCCCGTTGAGTTCAAGCAGGTCAGCCAGGTACAATGCAGAACCGCCCTTGTGTGTGCCGATCTCAATGATAAGATCTGGTTTTATTTCCCATAGTAGCATCTGATACATGACATAATCAAAAGGACATTTGATAGCGGTCACTCCTTTATAAGTCACTGCGTAATGCCCGAGATAAACACCCTGGAGTGAAAAGTTTTTCTTTTTATTAAAATTGAACATATCTTATCATTAATCGTTCATGGTGGCATCCCACCAGATCAAAGGCCGTACGATCCCCGGGAACTCATCTGCATAATTACCTCTTGCAGACAATTTGGAGTAATCCGTAAAGATCTCGAAACTAAGGACGCTGTGTTCATGGACCAGGATATCGACAGGGTTGGGAAGGAACAGGGCTATACTGACCTCAAAAATCCCCTCCGGTAGTAAATTGCCAGGTATCCATGCTGTAGCCTTATAGCTTCCTTTCTCCCGTTTCCGGTCTTTTATTGCAGAAGTAACATCATGCGAATTAAAAATATTGACATTTTCCTGGTTGAATAGATTCATACCATGAGTAAAGACCATATCATTTTTCAGCACTTCATATTCAATAGTCATCCCTACCTTCACCGTCGTATCAAACCGGGCAGAGGGTGAAAGATCTTCTTTGTGCAGCCAAGCCCTGTTTAGCCGAATTTCATTGTTACGGGAAACAATACCTTTCTCCCAGTTTACATCAGCTCTTGTCCGCAGGTTTTTCGACAGGTAGGTAGTGATCATTTTATCCGTGTTGCCCTTATCCAGGATCTCTCCTTTTTCCAATAAAATGGCCGTGGAGCAAAATTTTCTTATACTATCCATATTGTGGCTTACGAATAAGATGGTCCTCCCATGACTTTTACTTACCTCTTCCATTTTCCCCAAACATTTTTTCTGAAATTCCGCATCACCTACAGCCAGCACTTCATCAACCAGTAATATCTCGGGTTCCAGGTGCGCGGCAACAGAAAAAGCCAGTCGCAGTTGCATCCCGCTGCTGTAATGTTTCAGGGGGGTGTCGATAAACTTCTCAACCCCGCTGAAATCAATGATGGCATCCAGTTGCC
>JANMKG010000308.1:0-4038 GCA_031371915.1 Chitinophagaceae bacterium
CAATGACGATTCGCTAGCTCGCAATGACGGGAGTAAGAGTCTGTCTATTTAAAATTTGATCTGTATCCGTGTTGTTTTTATTTCCGAAAAAGGAATCCTGTGTTGCACGGTTTCCATTTTTTTGCCTTTTCCTTTTATTTCCTCTATCGTTAGCCCGTCTTCCGCGGCATTCAATAATTTTCCTTCTAGTTGGCCTCCTTCCTTATCAGTCACTTCCACAAAACGGCCAATATTCTTCTGGTACTGCCGCTGTAGTTTAAGCGGTTCATCCAAACCGGGAGAAGATACTTCAAGGGAAAAATCGCCCCCGGGGTACATCCCCGCCTCTTCGATTTGTTTATACAGCTTCCGGTTATACTGAACCAGTTTTTCAATACTGATCCCCTTGTCCCCGTCAATGAACACTTTGATATTATTGATGGGCTTGATCTTTATCTCCACCAGGAACAGATCCGGTTCGCCTTCGATCAGCGCCTTCATTTTATGTTCAAGAACCTGTATTTGAGTTTCTCCGTTCATGGGGTATAAAAGAAGAAGGGAACGGCCTCGTTCCCTTCTTACTGCTATTTCCATTGCAAATATACGGGAAAGAAGGGCTATCTGCCAAATACTAAACGGGAAATACCCAGAGTTAATAATTCGGTAAACAACCCCGGAAAACCGGTAATTAAAAAGCAGGCCGGGCTATCTTTGCAGGGTGAAATACGTATTATTTGCGATACTTATTTATATAGCCTACCAGTTCATCTTCAGGTTGCTGGTACCGGTTTGGATGGCCACCCGCAAGTTCAAAAAGGGGTTCCGGGAGATGCACAACCGTATGCAGGAACAGCAACCAGGGCAACAGTCAGGATACCGGGGAGAGTCAACTCCTCCAAAACCCGAACCCAAGACAAAAGCCGGGGATTATATTGATTTTGAAGAAGTGAAGTAACTTTCTTAGGTCTACAACAATTTAAAACCAGCCGTTTTACGCCGTTGTTGGTGTTTCCCGTTCAACTTTAATAACTCTCCCTCTTTAAAGCACCAGGGAGCACCAACAAATAATTCTCCTTTAATCTTTATAATGCGCCAGGAATCCCCAATTATCTATCCCGGTTTCATAAAACTGAGCCGACGAATACAAATATTCCTCCGGCCATTTACATAAACCTGCCCGCACAGGGTTCCAATGAATATAATCCAGCTTCTGCAAGAACACACTATGCGTCCATAAACCTATACTAAGTGGATTTCGTTCCCAAAATTGAAACTGTCGGTCCTTTGCCTCCACCCTGAATTCTTCCAAAAAAACAGGATCATTTATTTTCAAGTCGGCTTTGATCTTCTGCGCGGTATATTTAAGGGAATCGCGCTGTACAGCCTTTGGATCGATATTCGCATGCATCTGCCAGATCAGGTGAATATGATTGGACATGATAACAAACGCATAGAGTATTACCCTTTTTTTCTCTACCAGGAATCGAAGGCTGTCTATCACTATAAGTTTATACTTATCCGGTTCAAGCAGTCTTTTCCATAGTAAGTTCGTCGCAGTAAAAAAGGTTGGATATTCTGTGATTATGCCAGCCATATTAAACAGCAAACTATATCGATTTTCATCTCTGACAATGGTTAAAACACCTGGGAGAGGTGATAAAAAAAGCGGCTTCGGTTGTTGGCCCCCTTGGATCCTTTTAGGTTACAGCAGGTCCTTGGAAGGGGAAACACGCAACAAGGGTGTGCGATGGGTGATAAAAGAACGGTTTCGGTTGTTGGTGCTCCCTGGATCCATTTAGATTGCTACAGGTTTATGGAAGGCCGGGAAACACCAACAATGGCGGCTCGTTTTATTTTCTCCGACGAGTCTCCTCCCGCAACCACCAGCCCCAACAGCATCTCCGCAGAGGGACTCGTCGCCTACGGAGACGTAACTCTTTAATATAATCGACGAGTCCCCGGCAGATTTTCCTTATTTGCAGAAACTACAGGGAGACTCGTCGGGGAAGCAGTAATCACAATAATTTAAAATCAGCCGTTTTTACATCGCGGCTATTACCGCCAATAAACAATTTGAAATCTCCCGGCTCTGCCACATATTTTAATTCACTGTTATAAAATTTAAGGTCCGCTGAACTTATCGTGAATGAAACATTTTTTGATTCGCCTGGTTTCAGCTGGATCTTTTGAAACCCTTTTAGTTCTTTTACCGGTCGGGTGATACTGCCTACCATATCACGTATATATAATTGTACCACTTCTTTTCCTTCCCGGCTCCCTGTATTAGTAACAGTGACCGTAGCTGTGATCGTACCATTTGCTTTCAGCGAGTTGCTGCTGAGTTTTATATCGCCGTAGGAAAAATCCGTATAACTGAGCCCGTACCCAAAAGGATACAGGGGATCGTTGGATACATCCAGGTAATTGGACCGGAATTTTTGAAACCAACCGCCTTCGGGAAGAGGGCGGCCTGTATTCTTATGAGAATAGAAAAGGGGGACCTGTCCTACGTTTTGCGGGAAGGTGGTGGTCAATTTCCCTGAAGGATTCGTGTCTCCAAACAATACATCCGCGATCGCGTCCCCTGCTTCGGAACCGCCAAACCAAACATTCAGTATCGCCGGCACATTTGCCTGCTCCCATGTAAGTGTCAGTGGCCGGCCGGTAAACAATACAAGAACGACCGGTTTGCCTGTTTTTATCAACGCCGCCAAAAGCTCTTTTTGAATTCCCGGTATATCAAGATTGGTGCGACTGGAACTTTCTCCTGTCATTTCGGATGCTTCTCCCATTGCCGCCACGATCACATCCGACTGGCTGGCGATCCGGAGTGCTTCCTCCATGAGTTCGGTGGCACTGCGGTTATCTTTTTTTAATTCCCTGCCAAACATGGTTCCTCTTTGTTCAAAATTGCTGTCTGCAGAAAAAGAAGATCCTTTAGCATAAAGCAATTTCCCATTGGCACCCATCGCTTTTTCCAACCCTTCTTTCAGGGAAATACAATTGGAGAGGTCGGTTGCTACACTCCAGGTACCGGCCATATTTTCCCGTGTATCGCCAAGTGGTCCAATAAGCCCGATGGTAGCGGTTTTTTTAAGAGGAAGCAGTTTGTTTTGGTTTTTTAACAACACAAAACTTTCGGCGGCAATCTGTCTTGCACGCTGGCGGTTGGCCATTGTATAGATATCTGTCTTAGCTCTTTCCGGGTCGCAGTAACGATAAGGATCTTCAAACAGTCCCAGTTTATATTTTGCTTCCAGCACCAGCCGGCAGGCATCATCGATCTCTTTTTGTGTGATCTTCTTTTCCGCTAACGATTTTTTGAGTGTCGTCAGGAACCCTTCTCCTACCATGTCCATATTAATACCTGCATGCAGGGCCAGGGCAGCAACCTGCTGAAGATCGCCCATGCCATGATCGATCATTTCGTTGATACCGGTATAATCCGTTACTACAAACCCTTTGAATCCCCATTGACGACGCAGTACATCGGTCATTAAAAACCGGTTGCCCGTAGCCGGTATACCATCTACTTCATTAAAAGAGGCCATCACAGATCCTGCGCCGGCATCTATCGCAGCTTTATAAGGAGGAAGGTATTCATTGAACATCCGCACCCGGCTCATATCTGTTGTGTTATAATCCCTTCCACCTTCCGCGGCACCATACATCGCATAATGTTTTACACAGGAAAGGATGGTATTATTCTTTTTAAGATCATTCCCCTGGTAACCTTTTACCATGGCTCTTGCCACGGCAGAACCAAGGTAGGCATCCTCCCCGCTTCCTTCGGAGATCCTTCCCCAGCGGGGGTCACGGGCGATATCGACCATGGGACTAAAGGTCCAGCAAATACCATCCGCGCTGGCTTCCATTGCGGCTATCCTTGCACTTTCCTCCACCAGTTGCATATCCCAGCTGCAGGACAAACCAAGCGGGATAGGGAAAGTGGTCTTGTAACCATGTATCACATCCATACCAAACAGGAGCGGGATCTTCATCCTTGTTTCCTCCACGGCTACCCTTTGTACTTCACGTATCTTATCCGCACCTTTTATA
>JANMKG010000314.1:0-2512 GCA_031371915.1 Chitinophagaceae bacterium
GATGATTATAAGCATTACAGGGATGGAGGTTTTACAGAAAATGATGGTATCCTTCAGCGCTATAAGAACTTCAACAATCCAGAAGGCAATTCTCCCATCTCCAATGGTGGCCAATTCTCTTCTGCAGCAACTTTATATCCGGATGCCGAAGAGTTGAACAGGGATAATACCCTGAATGAAACTGAAGAGTATTTTCAATATGTAGTAGACATTTTGCCAAACATGCAAAAGGGGTCCAACTATATTGTTGATAAGAAAGAAGTAAATGCTACACTTGCAACCGGTGGAACAAGGACTGAGAATTGGTACCAGTTTAGAATACCCATCAGCAGCTACGATAAAAAGATCGGCAATATTCCTGATTTTAAATCCATAAGGTTTATCAGGATGTTCATGACAAACTTTGAGGATAGTACCGTACTTCGTTTTGGTGAATTGCAATTGTCAAGAAATGTATGGCGCAAATTCCCATACCTGGTTGATTCATCTGGACTATATTCTCCGCAAACAACTGCGCCATTGAATGTAGGTGCGGTTAATATTGAAGAGAATGATAAACGTACTCCATTGCCATACCGTACACCAAGAGAAATTGAGCGTGTACAGACACTAAGCAATAATGGTGTTAACTTATTGCAGAACGAGCAGGCTATGAGCCTCCAGTTCTGTGACCTTGCACAATTTGATGCTAAAGCTGTAACACAAACATTTGCAAACAGGGATCTGCGGCAATTCAAAAAATTGCTCATGTATGTTCACGCAGAAGAATCTCCTCTTGATCCTGGACAGATACAGGATAATGACCTGACAGCTGTATTCAGGATGGGAACTGATTTTGTAAGCAACTATTATGAGGTAAGAGTTCCGCTGAGAGTAACCGGGTTGTTTGGAAACCCTCCACCGGATACAGATGCGTATAATGATTCATTATGGAATCCTGGTAACTCACTCGATGTTGACCTGGAGTTGCTTACAAGGATCAAGCAGCGGCGTAATATAAACAGCCCTGACCTTCATAAGATATACCGTGAGGCACAGCCTAACGGCCACGTATACTCAGTAATGGGAAACCCTAACCTTGGAGAGGTGAGGGGTATACTCATTGGTGTTGAAAACACTAAATCAATTGCAAAGGTATGCGGCGAAATATGGGTGAACGAGCTTCGGCTTGCTTCCATAGATGAGAAAGGCGGCTGGGCCGCATTGGGAAGGGTGGATGTAAATCTTGCCGACCTCGGTACGCTTTCCCTTTCTGCCAATATGCACACTAACGGCTTTGGTACATTGGAGCAAAAGATCAATGAGCGGTATCGGGATGATTTCGTTCAGTATGATGTGGCAGCAACTTTAGAATTAGGTAAGCTCCTTCCCAAAAAGGTTGGAATGTCGATCCCGGTATATGCAAGCTATTCCCAATCGGTTAGTACTCCCGAGTATGATCCGTATGACATGGATATCAGGTTAAAAGATAAACTTAAGGGAGCTCCATCAAAGAACCAACGTGATTCGATAAAGACCACTGCGGTAGACTTTACATCTGTTAAGACGCTCAATTTTACCAACGTAAGAAAGAATAAAACAAATGGCAAGAAGCCTAAAATATATGATATAGAGAATGTGGATGTGAGCTATTCCTATATTAAAACAGAGCATCACGATCCGTTGATCGAAAAAAATACAGTTACCCGTAACCGTGGAGCTGTTGGCTACAACTATGCGCCACAGCCTGTATATTTTACCCCGTTCAAAGGGTTGTTTAAAAAATCAAAAACCAAATGGTTCGACCTTGTCAAAGATTTTAATATCAATTTTCTGCCATCCCAGCTGACCTTCCGTGCAGATCTAAGCAGGCAGTTCGGTGCGATACTGCCAAGGAGCATCGGTAATTCAAAATATAAGATGCCTGAAACCTATGATAAGCGTTTTACCTTTCAGCGTGATTATATACTTCGCTGGAACTTTACAAAGTCTCTGGCTTTCGATTATAATGCAACCAATAATTCAGTAGTAGATGAACCTAACGGCAGACTGGATACGAAGCAGAAAAAAGATACGGTGATCCGTAACTTAATGAAGGGTGGCAGAAATGTCTTATTTAACCAGACAGCTAATTTCTCCTATACGGTTCCGACAAACAAGCTGCCATTGTTAGACTGGACCACTGTTAACCTGAAATACCAGGCATCATACAGGTGGATCGGTGCTTCAAGGCTTGCTGTTGAATTAGGCAACCTTCTGGAGAATGGCCAGCAAAAAGAAGGAACGGTTCAGCTTGATTTTTCCAGACTGTACCAGAAATCAAAATGGCTAAAGCAGCTTGAACAGCCATCAAATAAAGAGGATAAAGAAAAATGGAGGAAAAGGATCACTAAAGTAAAAGATACTGTTACAACCTAATCGGGCAAGCGTGTGGTACAAACAAGAAAGATCGTTGATAAAACAGCTGTACCTTATATAAGTACTCCTCTTAAAGTATTGGGCAAGATACTTACGAGTGTAAAGCAGGTTAACC
>JANMKG010000370.1:0-9485 GCA_031371915.1 Chitinophagaceae bacterium
GGTCGTGGACATGTTCCAGCACATGCCATAACGTGATCGTGTCAAAAGAATGAGCGGGTAACTGGAAAATACGACTGGTATCCTCCAGCTCCACCTGGAAAGATTGTTTTGCTACTGTCCTTGCATCCGGGTCAGGCTCAAGCCCCGTTACCTGCCAACCAGCCTGTTTCATTGTATGAACAAAGGCGCCGGTTCCACTGCCTACATCCAGCAAATTACCACCGGTAATGCCTGTCGCTGTTTGAACAAGTCTTCGTTTCTGTTGTAATGTTCGCCTCCGCACCGACTGGTATAAACGGTTGATCAGCCCCTTCGAGGTATTTGTATGCGAAATATAATTCTCCGATTTATAATAAGGACCTATAGAAGCGGCATCAGGTACATCCTGGGTGAAACGAAGCGAACAGCCCAGGCATTCCGCAATGGGAAAAACCTGGTCACTGACCGTATGGTCCTTTGCCGACAAAATAACCTTAATGTCAGGTGACCCGCAAACAGGGCAGTTGCTATAATGAATGACCGGGTTCATTGTTTAATCCGGCAAAGTAAAAGTAAATTGGCTAATAAACACGGATGATCGCGTGCAGAACTCAAGGCAATATGCTATAAGAAGCCGTTGCTTCTTCGGGTACCAGCTTCTTATCATTCGCTGTTGAAGAAACCGCTACACCGTGCTCAGAAAAATACCAGCCGGTGAACATTACGGCGAGCAGCATGACCGCAACTGCAGGAACCCACCAGTAGGATCTTTTTTCTTCAGGCTTGTTGAGCATTTCCGTCATTTCCACCGAAGTCTTCTCTTCCTCTCCCACCCTTACCATATGCCCTGCTTTTTCCCGGATCACTTTTTCCGCCTGGAGTGGTTCCTCCAACATCCCTGCGATCGCCGGGATAAATTTAATATCGCCCGACAATCCCCTGCTGAGTGTTCCCATCCCATCCCAGTTAATGATATCTCCTTCCGCGATTTGTTTTTTCATGTCGAAAACGAAATCATTGAATCGTACAACCGCATCGTTGTCGGAAATATGAAAAGCATGTGCCAGCCAGGTAAAGAATTGCGCAGAGGGAGACAGCCCTGGCGAACCAAGAGCGATCGAATAAACAGGCGGGTTGACCTTCCGGTTAGGAAAATCGATGACTGCCGGTTTTCTTTCCAATAAAAAAGTGCCGATGCCCGGCACTGGTAATTGTTTATGCAGAAGAAAGAATTGATAGAGTTCCTGGTACATCACTTTGTCTTTTGGTCGAACGAAAATACGACTCCCCCAACAAAGTTGAACCCATATACGGGATATTGATTCCAGCGCTGGTATTCTTTATTGAATATATTGTTGAATTGCGCCCAGAGATTGATATTCTTCGTGATCTTGAACTCAAGACCTGCATTGAGGTCCTTAGCACCCGGAAGTTTGCCCGGGCTGCCATCCTTCTTCATATAATGAGGACCGCTCCAGGCAAACAAGTCGCCTTTCAGCCAGAGGTCCTTGATGATCTGCAACCGCAGCGATGTCTTTAATTCAAGCGGTAACATGCCCCAGGCTTCCGCGTTATCTTTTAATCCTGTGTATTGATTAAAGGTCAGGCCGGTAATGATAGAAAGTTTTTCATGAAGAGCAAAACCCAGTTCGCCACCAAAATTCACCACGTTTATCCGGCTTTCATTCACTACACGGAATGATTTACCGCCCCCGATCGCCGCGGTATCATTGACAAACAAGGGTTGGTTATTCAGTTTATTAAAAGCAACTTTGGCGCCATAGGTGAAATGCTCACCCACGGATCCCTTGAAACCGGCAAACCGCTCTTCTATCCAGGTATTCTTAAACGTTGAAGGCAACCAAAGCCAGGGGTTTTGTGAAGCCAGGTACTGGTAAGTTGTTTTTCTTACATAACCTGTCCAGCCAGCCTGGAAAACAAAACGCTGGTCACTGGTATTCACATCCAGCAATACGTTGGGGAACATTTTGAAGGTCTTGTTGTCCCAGGACGGACGGATACCCGCCTGCAGGTTAAATTTTGATGTTTTATACAGGAACGATGGCGAGATATAATACATCGTATTATTAAAGGCCGTTTTATTCACAGGTGATAAGCGGGTGAGGTCAAACGTAACACCGAGATTGACCGCGAATTCTTTTTCCTTACCAAATGTTTTTTGCAAAGGAAGATTTACCACCGTATTACTCTCTGAATTTTTCAGGTGATCGCTGAACACATCGATCTTTACTTCCGGCCAATACGTCAACCCAAAAGCTGTTTTCTCAATATTGTGCATGGCCACGCGGGCTGCGATCGTTTGAAAATTCTGTTTGATGGAATCCGTAGGGAACATTAAAGTTTGAGGCAGATAACCATATTTATAAGTACGGTGCTGCTTCATCCCGATACTGGCAACCCACTCCATATTATTGCCGGATTTAAAAAAGCCGGATAGTTTCACATCCGTGGTCGCGAATTTCTGGAACTCTCTTTTACCATCCGAACCCACATGCCTTGCATAGATATTCAACCCCGCCGTTCTGCCATCACCAAAAGAGATACCTGCCTGCACAAAAGGAGTTCTTAAACTTCCAAAACCAACTTTTATATAACTGCTGTTATCAAACCGGCCGCCTGAATCAATATCCATGGCCAGGGGTTTCAAAGATCCCGGCTGGTAAGCAAATAAGAGGTTTTGATTGGGAATATCATAACTCAGTTTTGCTTTCGTGGTATCCGGTGGCGCGGGACTCGCACTGAAATTGATCTTGGCGGTTTGACGCAGCACCGGCTTAAAGGTAGAGATGATATCTACGCCACCTTTGCCGGTGGAATCTTTTTGGGCAAAGGAAATTCCAAAGGAGAAAATCCCTATTCCCGATAAAACCAATCTGTAAAATAGTTGCTTGTTCATTTTGAATTCACCTGGCTTTTTGTTCCGCCCCTACAGGGCGGGCTTATCTTTGAATGTTCTTTCTACCGATCAGTTGCTCCTACGGAGCAATCGTTCATTTTAGATGTTCGTTCGATCTATTTTATCTACACGGCCTATAAACACCCTACTGATAGGAGCCTCGTATACCCCTTTAGGGGGAAGGGGCTAGTTCCCCACTTTACTCGACCTGCCCTCTTCGTCTGTTACCTGGCTTAGCTTCGACTGCGCTTCACTTTTCAGTTCCGCATTGATCGTATTGTCCACTACGCTCTGGAAAGTAGCTTTGGCGTTGAAATAATCCTTTTGCTTGAAATAAACATCTCCGAGCAGGATATAGGCTTTTGTTACCCAGTAATCATAAGACCCCGATTTATTGATCGTTTCAAAGGCTGCTTTTTCTGCTTCGCTTAATTTATTCAGCCGGAACCAACTGTTAGCGATGCCATAACGGGCTTCTGCCGCCAGTTCTGCTTTGTTTAGTTGTACCACCGATTTGTAATTGGTGATCGCAAGATCATATTGCCCGCCCACTTCGTAGGATTTGGCGATAGCCATATTGGCGAGTGATTTATCATCCGCGCTGCTGCCTTTCGCTTCTGTCAGTTCCTTCGCATTCTCTGCCGCTTCCGTCCATTGTTCCTGTTTATACTGGCAACGCAGTAAACCCCGCATCGCTTCCAATTTTAGTTCCTGGCTCGAAGTGATCTGTTTGAGCTGCGTAAAATAGATCTCCGCTTTTGCGTAATTCTTCAGTTCAAAGAAATAAGTTCTTGCCGCCGCCAATACGGATCGCTCGGCAAATTGATTCGGCGCATTCGCTGCAACGGCTTCATAGCCCGCCAATGCATTGTTCCAGTCTTTTCTTGCATAATAGATCTCGGCCCGGTTGAAATTAGCTTCCAGTGCATGCGCGCCATTGGGGAATTTCTGCAGGTAACTGTTGAACCCGGCAAGTGCCTCATTCATTTTCTGATCATCGTACTGCTTTTCAGCAGCCGCATAGGTCAATGAATCTTCCGTATCAACACTAATCGGCCTTCCGGCATCGCGCATAAATGTCGCATACTCATCCGGATGACCACCCTCGATATAAATGGTCTTTATATTATCCAGTGCATCTTCTGCTTCAGGCGAGTTAGGATATTTATCCACCAGGAATTTGAATTGCCGTAAAGCTTCATCGTTATTATCAATATTATAATAAGCGGTCCCGATTTTCAGGTAAGCCTCCGGTTTGCGGTTATCATTTCCGGTAGCATTGATGATCGCACTTAAATAAGGTATCGCCTCCCTGAACTTTTCGTTCCCGAGGTAGGTGTTGGCAATTTCCATATTGGCATCCATCACCAGCGAGGATCCGGGGAATTTGCGCATCATGGTGTTCATCAGGCTGATCTTGTCGGATGGACTTTTCACACCTGCCAGCATCGCATTCTGGAAAGTAGCATAATCTTCAGCCGGCCAGGAAAGTTTGATCACATTATCATACATGGTTTTTGCCCTTGCATAATCCTTCAGCATAAAATAATTATCGGCTGTCCGTATATAAGTATCCTGGGAAAAAGCATCTGTATTCAACGCAGGTGCTTTGGCAAGCGGTTCAAAAAAGGTAATCGATACAGGATAATTTTCTTTGCGCAGGTAAGAATACCCAAGGTTATACCGTGCATTCGTAAGATTAGCTTCGCCGCTGGAAGGTGCACCTGCATCTATATAAGCGTGATAATATTTTATAGCTGTATCCAGCTGGTTATTGCGGTAACCAATTTCTCCCTTCCAGAAATAAGCATAGGGACGAACGGAAGCATTATTAGGATCATCCAGTATCTTAGACAGGAGGGCATCGGCATCGGCGAGGCGCCCGTCATTGATCATCTCGGTGGCACGGCCATAGAGTATTCTTGGATAAACACGTTTAGCCTTTTCCGACGGCTTGTCGATCGTTTCAAGAAGCGCCTGGGCATCCTTATAATTATTGGTATTGGCCAGCACATCGATCATCAGTTCTTTGGCTTCGAGATTATATTTCGAATCGGGATAATCGGCGAGGAAAGATTTAAGACTGTTCAGGGCCTCATCCTGGTAGCCTAATTCATAAGAAAGTTTGGCGTACTGGTATTTGGCAATTTCTTTTTGAGCGGAATTGATACTGTTCGAGGCGCAGAAAAGAAAGGCATTCCGGGCATTGGCTTTCTGGCCTGTTTTCAGGTAAGCATCTCCCAGCAGGTACATGGCATGCTGGCTAAGTGAATCATCCTTACCGCTTAATTGTTTGAAACCTTCGATCGCTTTGGTAAGCTGGTTGGCCTGGTAATAGCAATAGGATAATTCATACAGATCTTCCCGGCGCACTTTCTTGGAACGACCCACATAATCTTCGAGGTAAGGCAATGCCTTCGCATATTCCCCTTTTTCAAAATAAGCATGACCGATCAGTTGTTTCAGTTCCAGGTCATAGTATTGCGAACTACTCCCAGATTGTAATTTATTCTGGATATACGTGATCGATTCATCCTTCTTTCCCTGGATATAATAGATCTGGGCGATATAATAAGGAACGACGGTGGCATAATTCTTTTCATTCTCCACGATCTTGAATGCCTCGAGGGCTTCGCCATATTCCCTGTCACGGAAAGCCAGGAAACCATAATAATAATTAGCGTCGATATAATTCGGATCATCCTTCATGACCCGGATGCTGTTGAACAGGGGTTTGGCTTCCGCGAAACGCTGCAGGTTAAAATAAGCATAGCCCTGGTGAAATTTCATATCGGATATCTCGCGGTTGCTCAGGTTGACGATATCAGCCTGCTCATATAACTGCGCTGCTTCGGCATATCTTTCCTTGCGGAAATAAAATTCAGCCAGGTGAAAACTCATCATCTGCACCCTCGCGGTATTCTTGGTCAGGTCGATGAATTCTTTCGCTTCATCCTCTGCACGGCCTTCTCCCTGTTTGAGGGCGCAGGCAGTCGCGTAATAATTTATCTCCTGTACGGTAATGGGCGTATTGGCCTTGTCGGTTTCCCGGACGGATTGCTTTAATTCTTTTAATAAGGGATAAGCGAGACTGTATTGCTCTTTCTGGAAATATTCCTTTGCTTCCTTGAACGTGGTTTCCGGGTCGGAATAAAAACGGGTCTGCTGGGAAAAAACGGAAGTGGTGAGGAGAATAGCAATAACTAGTAAACTGTGATTCTTCATTGAATTTGTCCTTTAACCGGTGGTCCCTCTTTTAAGATCGGGATAGATTCCTAACGTGCGAATATTCAAATTATTTCAGCATAGACCAAACATCATTCCAAACAGTTGTGGATAAGTGGAGGAGTAGTATATGATTTAACATTTCATTCATTGTTACGGTGTTAGATGCTGATGTAACACTGCATTTCAGTAATATTGCCGAAACAAATCCAACCCATGAAAAAACTTTTCAGCGCGAAGTATTCTGACCATTCCATTTCTTTCTCTTTGTTGTTGCTCCGCCTGTCTCTTGGGGGACTAATGATCCACCACGGGTTTGATAAACTGCAGCATTTCGCAGCTAAATCAGGAACCTTTACCGACCCGTTTCATATCGGGGGACCCGCTTCCATGAGTTTAACAATCTTTGCTGAATTCTTTTGTGCGATTTTTATCCTGTTGGGTTTTATGACACGGCTGGCTTGTATCCCGCTGATCATTGCCATGTCGGTGGCGGTCATTATATCCCATAAAGGGCAGGTCTTTGGAGACGGGGAACATGCCGCGCTTTATCTCGCGGGGTATATGGCTTTGCTTTTCGCCGGGCCCGGGAAGATCAGCATGGACCGGCTGATCGGGAAATAATAATTAGCTTCGAGGATGTTTACCGCTGAAACGCAGATTAGGGTTCGCTATGCAGAGACCGACCAGATGGGCGTGGTTTACCACAGTAATTATTTTCCCTATTTCGAATCGGCCAGGGCTGAATCTATACGCCAGTTAGGGTTTACTTATGTGGATATGGAAAAGATGGGTGTTATCATGCCCGTGATCGATGTTCATTGCCGCTACCTGCGTCCTGCGCGGTATGATGACCTGCTAACGATAAAAACCATCCTGAAAGAATTACCGGTTCATCATAAAATAGAATTCCACCACGAAGTCTACAATGAAAAAAAGGAATTGCTGGCGGAAGGAAAGATCATTCTTTATTTTATGGAAGCGAAAACGATGAAACGTACTACGATGCCGGTGGCGTTATTGGAAAAAGTGAAGCCCTATTTTGGGTAAAAGTTCAACCACAGATTACACGAATTATTGGCACAGATAACACAGTGTAATCTGTGAATAGTTAATCTGTGCAATCTGTGGTTAAATCATTAACAGCCGTATTTTGATTAATTTTACCTGATGGATCATTTCGAAGAAGCATTGCCAGACTTTACTAAAGAAGAGCCAAGTCCTCCTGAAGCTGTTATCTATCCTCCCAAATATGAGAAACAGGACGCTTCCGTTAATATCTGGCTGAAATCCTTTACAAGCCTGGCACTCTATCTTGCCCTTGGCTATTTCATTTTCAAACGCTGGGAAATATTATTGCTGATCACGGCGATCGTAATGATCCATGAGCTCGGGCATTTCTTCGCGATGAAGTATTTTAAGTACAGTGACCTGGGCATTTTTTTTATTCCCCTGTTGGGCGCTTATGTATCGGGACGGAAAAGAGAAGTATCTCAAAAACAGTCCGCCATTATTTTACTGGCGGGGCCGCTCCCCGGGATCATCATCGGGAGCATCTTGTATATAGCAGGAGAGAAAAATCCTTCGCTCTCTTTATTCGACATTCCCTTTTCAAGAATAGCTGTTCTTTTTATCATCCTGAACCTGATCAATCTTTTCCCGGTTTATCCACTCGATGGAGGTCAATTACTGAACCGGGTATTCCTGGATGAAGAAAGCTGGGTGAGTAAATTATTCATTATTCTTTCGGCAGGTTTTATGGCCTGGTTTGCCTGGAATTTATATTCCTCTTCCGGGCATGCGCTTTACCTGGCGTTGCTCTTATTCCCGCTGACCATATTGCTGCGGCTCCAGTCCGATTCAAAATTCAAAGCCATAGAAAAAAGAATTGAGGATGAACAGATCAACGCGGATATTTCTTATGAAGATCTTCCCGATGAGGATTACTGGAAGATCAGGAATATCCTCGTAACGCAACATCCTTCATTCCGGGATATTGAGCCGGCGCCGCCTTATGAATACAGTCTCAGGGAAGAAAAAGTAATGGCCACGATCCAAAGTTTGTTGCACCGGCACCTGATACAGGATCTTTCCGTTGCCGGCAAAATTTTTATTTTTTTGATCTGGGTAGCCGCTATTGCTTCTCCCTGGCTCTTGAATATGGATATGTCCTTTTTTAACCGTTTGGGGTTTTAGACCTCACCCCAACCCTCTCCAAAAGTGAGGAGCTAGTCTCTTATTGAAGCATTTTACCACATAGGGACAAAGAAAACAATAGAAATACACATAGACTTCCTTATCTATGTGTTATCCTATGTATCTATGTTTCTATGTGGTGAGAAATAAATTAAGCCCTGTTGTGATCAGCCCGCCAGTTTTGAATGGCTTGTTTGATCTCTTTGGATGAAAGGTTTTCTTCTACGGTCCTCTTGGCAAGAGCCGGCAGTTCAGCATCGCTGGCAAAACGGAGAGCAATGATCTGGCCCATGCTGAGTTTGGTATCCAATGGTTTTCCGGTCAACACGAAATGCCGGAAATTCTCTTCTGACCGTATGGCCCGGTCCTGCGCCTTTAAAGCAAAAACCCTTGCATACCACCATAGAATAAGTAATACTACAGGGATAAGAATGATCGGCAACCACATATGGAGATCTCGTGCATCCATATCTGAATGCACCAGGTTAATGATGGACATTACCAGGATGATCAAAATGATAACAGGGGTTATAAAATGCCAAATGGGAACGTAGCGGCTGTGGTTTTGGAGGTTTTGGTCAGACATGTTAGTTTATAGTTTATGGTTTGTGGATCCTGGTTGCTGGTTGCTGGTTGCTGGTTGGCACCCTGAAAGTAGTGCATTTTCTCCTGTCGGGAGCCCAACTATTATCTATCAGTTATCATCTATTATCTATTTCAGCTCATCCAGCACCTTGTACATCTTATTCACCACCCCTGATGTTCTTCCATTGTAATTATTGACGAGGAAGGAGAAAATATATTCGTTCCCGTCTTTTGATTTCTGGTACCCGCAAAACCCTTTTACATCGCTGATGGTGCCGCTTTTCATTTTCATCCCGTTGTATTCGGGTAATGCGTCGTAGAAATAAGGGAACCAGTCTTTGGTCTTTGCGTATTTCAGTACTTCTACCTGTGCATGCGTGGTCAGACGGTTGAGGGGGTGAAAGACCGGAGCCGTCGTAGATATTCAGTTCGTCTTCATCAAGACCTTTCTCTTTCCAGAATTTTCTTACGATAGCTACACCGCTGTCGGTGGATCCAAAACCCTGTTTTTCGTAAGCAAAGGTTTTTACCAAGGCCTCGCCATAAAGGTTGATGCTTTTTTTTAGGAACCAGTAGATGATGG
>JANMKG010000073.1:0-6184 GCA_031371915.1 Chitinophagaceae bacterium
ATATTTTCTGTAAGCGCCCTCATCAGGCGTTTGGCGTGCTGCGGGGTGAGAATGATCCTTGACATTACCTTGCTTTTAGGAGTGCCGGGCATTACATTTACAAAATCGATCACGAACTCCGCATGTGAGTGCGTTATGATTGCCAGGTTCGCATAACTTCCTTCCGCGACTTCTTCGGAGATCTCAATATTTAGCTGGTTCGGGATATTCTGCTGATCACTCATAAAGGGGTATTATAATTATTTATCCAGGTAACAAGACGCTGCAAGATGGCTTCATCATTGTCGAAGTGATAACAGTAAGTTTAAAATCACCTATCATCACAAACTTTTCCTGGACCTGTTAAGTTCTTCAAAGGCTTTCCGTAAAGCTGCTTCCTTATTCATATCAAAATCATCCTGGTTTACAACCAGGGAAAGATTCGTTACATCTTTGAATTCATCGGTAACAGCACTCGCATTTCCTTTCAGTCTTTTGAGCTTCTTTTTTTCCTTATCTAAATAATAGTATTCAAAACCAAGGTCGAACTGCCGCAATTCGGATTGCACATAGTTACTGGAAACATAACCGAGTTCAGATTTATAACGCTTATACAGTACAAACCTGTCTCCTGCTGCTACTTCCTGGTAATAAAATTTATCCTTTGTGCCAAGATGCGCCCCGTAAATAAATTTAAGGGGACTGTTGATATCCAGTTCGGGATCTGATTGAATCGTAAAGGAATCTACTTCACCCGGCTCTTTTACAAGGGGTTTGTCGGGATTGGATGTGGTATAAAATTCAACTTGCTGGTTAAAAGTATTATAACTGAGAAAAATATTATAGGCCTTAGCTTCGGTGGCAAACAGGTCGCCTTTATGATGCTCCCCATAAAGGAACTGGGTGCCCACCACTTTGTACTGGCCTATCAGTTTGTAAACACCATCACCTGTCCGCTGCTGGATCAGGCGGTTATGATTTAAGGCCGGGTCGGTCCACCCACGGCTATCAGGTGACCGGCTTACCATGGCGCCTGAACCAAAAGATACACTATTGACCGCGGGCTGTTGCCCGTATGAACCTATAAAAAAACTGAAGAGGAGACCAGCTGATAGTAAGATTTTTTTTATGGTTTGCATAGCAACTATTTTAGGATATTCAAAAATACTAAAAAGCCTTGGGGCACCGGCAAGAAATAAAAAAGGGACTGTTAATAAACAGTCCCTTTCTAAAGAAATATGAAAAGATTATCTCGCCCTCAAATATCTTGCTTTCAGGGAGAACAGCCTGGATGAAGGCCCACCTCCATAAGTAAATTCAAAATACAGGGTCTTTGTAGCCGGATCATACCGCTGGGTTGATCCAACAATATCAGTTCTTACGATAGGTGCGGTCATATAGATGCCACTTACACTTGTAATATTCGTGATCAGGTTAGTAACCGGATCTACAGTGATCAGGGGTTCATAACCACCGGGAAGCTGTGATGCCTGGCTTCCCCAATATACAGATCCTACCCATTGAACAGAATTGGCTCCCGCTGTAGCGAGGTCTCTTTCATAAACACCTACACTTCCTGTTAAGGCAGCGTCGCCTGCTCTTAAGGCAGCACCTGTGATCTCATAGTGACCATCCAGCCTGTTTTTGATACTGAACAGGATGAACAGGTTCTTCATGTTAGATGCGATAACATAGCCACCGTCAACACTCGTGATAGTAACACCCAGCGCATAGGTCCTTGAAGGATCCAGGCTAATGGTACTTGACACATTGATCGGGATCTGCGCCGTACGTGCCCCGGCAGGAATTGTTACTGATGTACCTACATTATACACGGATGTTGGCAAAGCTAACACCTGGCTTGTACCTGTCAGGTTATTTGCTGTATTATAAGCAGCAACTGCCGCAGTTGTATTATTAACTAGTGTAACATGCACATCTGATGTAGCAGCATTACCTGTCAGCAGGTTTACATATACAAAACCATCTACCGCCTGGAGCGATGCACTAACATTCAGGCCAAAAGCCTGGGTCTTGGTTCCCAAAGGAAATCCAACGCCGGGAGGCTGGGTGTCCGGGTCATTGATACCATAGGTACCATCTTCGAACCCTTTATCTTTTAAACAGCTTGTAAACGTGAGGGACAAGGCTGCAAAAAGCGAGGAAATTAAGAATATTCTTTTCATATTTCTGATTTTTAAAGTGTCATATTAATTAAGATCCCAGAAGATCCGGCTGCTGAACTGGTTTATTACGCCCTGTGATCCAACATTCGCAGAATTATAGTTGTACTCTGTTTGTGGGTACAAATACCTTACCGGGATTACAGTAGAAGTATTCTGGGGGGCCACTGAAATTTTAGGCCCGGCAGTATAACCACCAGCTGTTCCATAAGTAAAGTGGGTAGTTGAAGCACCCGCTAAAGTAGCAACTTCGGAGAATGGAACTCTCCTGTAATCTGTCCATACTTCCAGCGTATTGATACCATTCAGCGCAAACCATTTTTGTGAAAGGATGGTAGCGATACCACCTGCAGGATAACCAGGCGCAATTGGAGCCGCAGTAATATCCACGTCAGGGTAGCCAGCGTTGAATGCCAAATAACCGGCCAAAGCAGCTCCAGCGTTATTCGCCAAAGTACTGCTAGGGTTGGAAGAGCCTACATATCTGAAGCTTTCTTGGATTCCTGTTTCCAACAACGACTGTGCAGTTGGCCCAGAAGTAATAAACCCTCTTTGTCTTGCTTCTGCCCTGAGAAAATATGCTTCTGCCGCAGTCAAAATAGCCTGTGGAGCGGTAGCTGATCTATAAACACCAGGACCGATACCCGCCAGTATTGGAGAGGCATTGGCAGTAACCGGAGGTAAGCCATAAGCTACACCGATCATGCCACCAGTTCCGGGTTCATACATATAAGCGCCACCACCTGAATAAGATGCGGTTCCCACACGTGGATCGCCGTCTCCTTTATAATATTCAATTCCCCAGCTATTCGCCCTGTAGTACACGTTATTGGCGGTTTGCGCGCCCGTGGTTGTGTTCTTATAACTGTTATAGAAAGGATTGGGTTTGTCTGATTTGTACCCAGGCTGAACCACAGCATCAGTCGTCAGGTAACCACTTCCTTCAGTATTGATGATAGCGATCTCTGCCGTCTTGTTGATACCGGCCACCGCGTAAGCATGGATCAGCATACGAAGCTTTAAGGTATTACCAAACTGTGCCCATTTTGTTTTCATCGCGCCAACGTTACCGATAGCACCATTTACAGGGTCACCGAACATGATATCATTTTTCCAGATATCCTTGTTAGGGTTGGTTGCTGTAACAGAAGCAGCTTTTATCAATGCTATCCCTGTATCGATCTGGCGTAACAGGTCTTTGTAGATATCAAGACCATTGTCATAAGCCGGGGTAGGGTTAGCACTTCCTTTCAGCGCCTGGGAATAAGGTACATTACCGTACACATCCACCAGGATCTGGAAGTTTTGAGCCTTCATGATACGGGCAATTCCCTCATAAAAACCAGCTCCTGCAGCCTGGGCTTTCTTTTGCACGATATTATAATCGTAATTATTATCGTAACAGTTGTTCCAGATACCATTTCCGAACCCGGTTGTGATCTGGTAAGTTTCCTCGATCACGTTCGGTGCATAAGTACCGGACCTGGCCCAGAAGCCCATCCAGTTCTGGATCGGCCCCCATTGGTTGGCAATGATCGTACCCGAAGCGTGCAGGGCAGCGGGGAGTACAACATCATAAGTAACAGAACTATCCGTAGGGTCGTTCTGGTTCTTATTGATGTTGAATTTTGCTTTGTTACAGCTGCTCCCTGCAGCGATAATTATCGCTGCAAGAGAAACGCCGTATGCTATTTTTTTCAGTTTCATGTCTTTAAATATTTATTTTAGTTATAACTGAATGTTGATGCTCGCACCAAAGATCCGTGTAGGAGGTGTATTATCCAGGCCGCTCACACCCTGGGCATTACCCAATGTGTTAGAGAACTCAGGATCGGTCCACTCGTTGGTTTTGGGAAGGAACATAAATAAGTTTCTTCCGCTGAAAGTGATGTTAACAGCTTTCACGGCATTCTTGGTGAAGGCAAACATTTTGGCAGGCACGTTATAGCTGAGGCTTACTTCCCGGATCTTCCAGAAAGAACCATCTACTAGGTAGTTGGTATTAGCAGCAGTGTTAACAGCCTGGGACCAGAAGTTATAACCACCAGTCATGTAAATACTAGTATTGTCTACATATTTTGAACCGTCGAAGTACGACGAGTTAGGCATAATAAAAGGTTGTCTGCCGTTCTGACCACTTCTTTTAGAAACACCGGAGAAGTCCATACCTGTACCGAGGTTACCGGTATAGATCTGGTTGCCACCACGGTAATCCGCCACAGCACTGAAAGAAAGATCCCTCCAGTTAACATTAAGGCTCATACCAATGAGGTTCTTAGGTTGTGTCTGACCAAAAGGTTTGATCGTAGGATCAACTGAAGGAAGACCGGTAGTAGTGTTAATGATCACACGACCCTGGTCGTCTCTTACATAGTCTGTCAACTGGAAAGTATAAGCGGGTTTACCAACGATCACATAGTTACCGTTACCGATACCTAACTGGTCAACACCTTCGATGATCTTGGTAACCTCGTTCTTCTGGTTTGTATAGTTTACTTTAAAGTCTATTGAAACCTTACCTAATTTAACCAATGGTGTCAGTTTCAGATCAAGTTCGATTCCATCGTTATTAAAGGTAGCCGCATTCAGTCTTGCGCTGGTAAAACCAGTTGCTGCTGAATACTGAACGTCTACGATCTGGTTTGAGTTCCTTTGTGCGTAGAAGGTACCTTCCACATTGATCCTGTTTTTCAGGAAACCTAATTCAACACCTACTTCCCTGTTGCGAACAAACTCGGGTTGGTAAGTTGGTAAACGAAGCAGGTTGTTGGAAGTATATCCTACGAGTGACCCGTAAGGGAAACCACCGCCAAGACCATACCTGTTCTCCAAACCATATGTTTCAAGGTTAACGTTACCGGTTTTAGAATAAGCACCACGAACTTTGAAGTAAGAGATCACTTTGCTGCTTTTCAGCGCAGGGATCGCTTCGCTTAACAAGAAAGAAATGCTGGCACCGGGATAGAAGAAATTACTTGCATCAAATGCCTTTTTATCGGTTCCATAAGGATCATACAGGCGGCTGTTGATATCGTAGCTGCCGGTAATTTCCGCGAAAGCCCAGTTATTATAACCAATACCAACTTTACCGAAGAACCTGCCCAGCCTGAATTTGAAGTCACCTTCATTTGCAGTTGTCAGTTCACCTTTACGGCCGATGATATTGAAAAGTTGGGGGAAAGCAAGGTTGTTGCTTCCGACGTTGATACTCTTTGAATTGTCTTCGCGGAAAGATTGACCAAGCAAGGCATCCAGGGAGAAATCACCAAATTTTTTCCTTGCAGTAGCAAAGAATTCGGAATTGATACGGCTTGAAGTGGCAGAACCATCAATTACCTGTGAAGGTAAATCTCCTGAAGCAGCGATAGCTTTACCACTGGCTTTTGCAAAAGCACCATAGTTTAAAGCATTACCGGTTGCTTTGGAAGTGCTGTTAGAAATGGTAGCACCTAAACGATAGGTCAGGTTCAGCCAGTTTGTTGCTTTAAAGTTCAATTCCATATTACCGAAGATATCTTCAGTCCTTCCTACCTGGCGGAAATTGTCGATCATGTAGTAAGGGTTAGAATAATAATCGTTGAAATATCCGTCAGGACTTGAGAAATAATCGTGTCTCCAGTCTTTGAAACGGGTAATAGGAATTTGCTGTGGAGTGTTGATCAGGTTCCAGTAAACAGTAAAGTCACGTCCGTTACCAAAGGTAGAACCGGCAGTAACATCATAGTTTCCTTTTGTATAGTTGATACTATAAGAAGCTTTGAATTTGTTATATTCTTTATTAGCCGCCATGTGCACAGATACCCTGCGGTTCACATCTTTTGGCATGATACCCTGGATCAGTACGTTTTGCGCACTCAGGTAGAAATCACCAGTGGAGAAAGAAACATCGGTCTGGTTGGTGATACCAGTATTCCAGAACTTTAATTTTTCTTTCGGCAGTGCCTGGTAAGCAGTTATATATTTTTCACCACTGGGACCATCACGGCCGATCTGGCGCATAGAACCATCGAACTCGTCGCCAT
>JANMKG010000110.1:0-8504 GCA_031371915.1 Chitinophagaceae bacterium
TGAGAAACAGAGGTACACAGAGATTATTTTAATACTACTTTGTGTACCTCCTTAGCTCTGTGCTTCTGTGTTGGATCAGGCCCTAGAGTACAATATTCTGTACCAGTTCGCTTTTACCGGGGTAGTCAGTATTGTAATGCAGGCCGCGGCTTTCTTTACGGAAACTGGCGCCCTTTACAATCAGGTATCCAACCGTGATCATGTTGCGTAATTCGAGGAGCTGGGGCGAAAGCGAACTGCTTTCATATAACTGTTCTGTTTCCTCCCATAGGAGGTCAAGTCGGCGCATGGCCCTTTGCAAACGAACATCATTGCGGACGATACCAACATAGTCACTCATCACCAGTTGAAGTTCCTTGAGGCTTTGGGTGATGAGGATCATTTCTTTTGGCTCGGTAGTGCCTTTAGTATTCCAGTCCGGGACCTCAGCCCCTGCTCCTCTCCCTAAATGAAGCGTGAGGTCTGAAGACCCCGATATTTTTTCAATGCTATCCAAATAACAGCGGTGCGCAAATACCATCGCTTCCAGTAAGGAGTTACTTGCCAGGCGGTTGGCCCCGTGTAAACCGGTTGAAGCACATTCCCCGCAGGCATACAAATTCCTTATCGAACTTCTGCCCCATTCATCGGTCTTGATCCCCCCGCAACTATAATGCGCGGCAGGCGCCACGGGTATCATGTGTTTAGTGATATCGATACCTATCGACAAACATTTCTCATAGATATTCGGGAAGTGTTCGGTGAATTTTTCTTTGGTGAAATGACGGCAATCGAGCCAGACATGTTCTGTACCTGTTCTCTTCATTTCACTATCAATCGCTCTTGCGACGATATCTCTCGGGGCAAGGTCCTTCCTTTCATCATATCTTTCCATGAATGCTTCATCGTTCTTATTCCGTAAAATGCCGCCATCGCCGCGAACGGCTTCTGTGATCAGGAAGGCCTGTCCTCTTACGCCCGGTTCGTACAGGGCCGTTGGATGAAACTGGATGAACTCCATATTTTCTACTCTTCCTTTGGCCCGGTAGACCATGGCTACTCCATCCCCGGTTGCTATCGAGGGATTGGTAGTGGTACGATACACTTGCCCGTTACCACCGGTAGCCAGGAGAATGATGCTGGCAAGGATCTTCTCGATCTTATTCGTCTTGAGGTTTAAAACGTATACGCCATAACATTCTACATCCGGGGTTGCTTTGTTAACCAAATAGCCCAGGTGATGCTGGGTAATGATATCCACTACAAAACAATGCTTGATGAATTCAATGTTCTTTTGTTTAGCCACCGCGTCCAGCAAGGCCCTTTCCATTTCCTTCCCCGTTACATCCTTATGATGAAGGATACGGAATTCGGAATGCCCGCCTTCCTTTCCCCTTTTATAATCGCCGTCCTTTTCTTTATCGAATTTGGCGCCCCAGTCAATGATCTCCTGTACTCTTTCCGGTCCCTCCTTCACCACGATCTCGACTACTTTCTCATTACACAAACCATCCCCTGCGATCAGCGTGTCCTCGATATGTTTTTCAAAACTGTCGTTCTCCAGGTCATTTACTACAGCAATACCTCCCTGCGCATACTTGGTATTGGTCTCGTCGGCGGCTGCTTTCGTCATGACCAGTACTTTTTTATCCGGGAACTGGTCGGCTACCTTTAATGCATAGGTGAGTCCTGCTATGCCTGAGCCTATGACTAAAAAATCTGTTTGTTGCATAGAAATTTATTTATTTCCCGCGGCTTTACTTGTTTTGTTTCTCGCGGCGCACGCGGAGAAGCCCCGGCACAGCGTTTATTTGTTTTCTTGCCGCGCACTTAATGCTCAGCATTCATTGCGAGAAACCCTTTTATTTCTCGCAGCGGGGGCGGTGGAGGGGCGTCGCAACCTTATTTTCAATTCTTCGTCGCGCACTTTATCCTTTGCGTTCGCTGCGAGAAACCTCTCTTACAAATCTATTCTTTATCCCCTGCATTTATATAATCGATCGACCCTTTCACAATAAACAATTGCGCCAATCCATAAGTAAGCATGATAATAACACCTGCGAGCTCAAAAGAGTTGTAAAATTTATTGATGGCCAATACAGAATCTGAGGTCACGAACAATAAAGCGCCAGCCATCATCCATTTACCAGCCGGTTTATTTTTTATAAATAGCATATGCATGGCCAGCATGAACATGAAACTAATAACGATACCATAAATACGGACCGGGATCTTCATATCCCCAAGAAAAGGAGAAAGCCAGCTGATCAATGCTCCATAATAAATAACGACGACCAGCAACAACCAGGGATTTCCTTTCACCGCCTCTCTTACCCTGACCTGGTGAAAGAAAATAATGTAAAAAATATGGGCGAGTAAAAAAGATGCCAGGCCCAGCAAAAAAAAGATATCGTTCTTTGGAACAAAGATCAGCAGGATATCCCCGGCCCAGGAAAAGAAAAGAGCCAGCAGTATCCATTTCTTAAAGCCACATGTTATTCCCTTTGTTTCAAAAAGAAAATAACCCGCCAGTAACGGCAGGAGCAGGGGTTTAGACAGGTACTGTAATGTTTCATTGTTGAGTTGAATCCCCGCGATATGAACACCCAGTACTAACAGGAAAATGATCAGCCAGTATTGTTTTTTCATGCAGTTTGTTTAGACTTCCACCCAGGCATCACTTTCTTTGATCAGGCTGATCAGTTCGTCCACGGCTGTCTCGCTGTTCACATTTCTTTTAATGACCTCCTTACCGCGATACAGGGTGATCTTCCCGGGACCGCTGCCTACATAACCAAAATCGGCATCCGCCATTTCCCCAGGACCATTGACGATACAGCCCATGATGGCGATCTTCACCCCTTTTAAATGATTGGTGACCGCACGGATCTTCGCCGTTGTTTCCTGTAGATCGAATAACGTTCGGCCACAACTGGGACAACTTATATATTCTGTTTTTGAAATTCTCGTTCTTGTTGCCTGGAGGATACTAAAAGCCGTATTATTGGTGAACTGGTAGATATCCTTTACGTCGAGATAGGTTCGTCCCGTAGTTTGAAGGTTTTCCATTTGTGCTTTGCTGCTGTACCCTAAGCAGATCCCATCACCCATGCCTTCTAAAAATAAAGCGCCTGTTTCGGTAGCGAAGTGGATCAGGTGTTCATCGGGTGTCTGCCAGCTGCTATCCGTGATCAATACAACCGGGTTCTTGATCTCCCTTTGCATCAGTCCTGCAAACATATACCGAACCGATTGCATGGCATTGGTATTTGTTGAACTAAGACAAAGAACAACAGTGGGATCATTCGCCAGTTTTTCGAAATAAGGATAAGTAGTAAGATCCAATTCACCCGAACAATCGATCATTACGAAATTGATCCTGTCACTTTTAATTGTTGCTTCCCCGAACCCGCTATCGCTGTAGATGGGGAAATAAGTTTCCCCTCCAAAAGAGTTGGCTTTCGCCAATTTCCAGGCAGCGGGATACACGATCACTTTTAGCGTTCCGGGTAAAGAAAAGTCCAGTAATTGATGACCAGTAAAAACATAATCCGCTGCCGCATCGGCAATATTCCATTTATCGGTTATCTCATCATAAGTATAACCAATACTCTGCAGGTGAACAGGAGTGATCTTCTCTATTTTACTCAGATCAGCAACCACCACCGGCACATGTTTACCTCCGATATTATCCACTGCAAATGTTTCCCTACGTTGGTAGTTAAACGGATCGTAAGAGAGACGGGAAGACGGCAAGTCTGGAAGTCCGGAAGAATCTGCCTGTTTACTTGAGCCATCTTCCCGACTTTCGGTCTTCCGGTCTTCCGGACTCATGTATCTTTTAACCAAATCCTTACACACTGGTATCTCGAACTCCGGGTCTTCAGTCAACGACACCCGGATCGTATCCCCGATACCGTCTTCCAGTAACGTTCCGATACCTACCGCCGATTTTATTCTTCCATCTTCTCCATCGCCCGCTTCTGTAACACCGAGGTGCAGCGGATAGCATTCACCAAATTCATCAAACATGGTCTTTACGAGCAACCGGTATGCTTCCACCATGACCAGGGGGTTGCTGCTTTTCATACTCAGCATAATATTGTGATAGGTCTCCCCCCGGGCTATACGTAAGAATTCCATGGCGCTTTCCACCATTCCCATTGCCGTATCACCATAGCGGCTCATGATACGATCACTGAGCGAGCCATGGTTTGTACCGATACGCATGGCAGTACCATATTCCCGGCAGATCTTTACAAGCGGTGTGAACCGCTCGCGGATACGATCGATCTCTTCCGCGTATTCCGCATCGGTGTATTCGATCTGTTCAAATTTCTTCTTGTCAACATAATTTCCCGGGTTCACCCTTACTTTTTCAACTATCCGGGCCGCTATCTCTGCTGCGTTTGGTGTAAAATGTATATCCGCCACCAGTGGAGTAGTATAACCTCTTTTGCGAAGCTCATTTTTTATATTCTGTAAATTCTCTGCTTCTTTTTTGGAAGGCGCTGTAATGCGTACCAGTTCTGACCCGGCTTCAATACAACGTATACTTTGCTCCACCGTGGCCATCGTATCCATTGTATCGATGGTCGTCATTGTCTGGACCCGTATGGGATGGAAATTACCGAGCAGGAGATCGCCGATCTTAACTTCTTTTGTAGCAAGACGTTTATAATGAGTAAGGGATTCGCAGTATAATTGCATAATAATACCGATGTGACAATGTGCCGATTAGCCGATATAATAATCACCAAAGGTAACAAAGATTGAAATGATGTTTCGATTGGCACATCATCACATCGCCTAATTGGCTGATTGGCTGATTAGCTAATCGTCTACCAGTCTTTCGCCGCGGAACCGCCCATCTTCGCTTTTTCCTTCTGCAGCCGTTGCTGTACTTCTTTTTCTTTCTGTTCCAGCAATTTGAGACGCTGGTCAGCTTCTTTGGGACTTATTTTGGGCTGCTGTTGTTTTTTTTGCTGGTCCTGTTGCGGTTTCTTTTTTTGCTGATCATCTTTTTTAGGGGGTTCCTTTTTCTTTAATTCCAGCAATGCTTTTTGCAGGTTTTCCCTGGCTTCTTTATCAGCAGGGTTATTACGGAGGGCGTTCTTATAGGCTTCAATACTTTCTTCAAGGTTCTTCTGGTCGCTGAGAATGACCCCTTTGTTATAAAATGCTTTTGACTTCAGTTCATTTCCTTCAGCGTCCTTTGCTACATTAGCATAGATCTTTGCCGCCTCTACTTTCTGGTCCTGTTTATAGATCGCGTTGGCCTTATTAAATTTTGCCGTATTGTTAGCAGGATCTATTTCCACTGCTTTATTATATTCGATCGCGGCCTTATTGTATTCCTGTTCTTTGTACAGATCATTCCCGGCCTGGATGGCTTTATCCGCCTGTGGTGACTGGCCAAAACAACAGGTGCCGGTCAAGAACAAGACTATGGTGGAAAAGATCTTCATGTTTTAGTCCTTCTTTTTTCAGGGATGAAATTCTCGAATACCAATAAAAACAGCATGGCCCCGGCAAACCACATATAGTAGGTCGTGAAATTCATTTGCGATACATCGGTGAATGCTTTACGTTCGATCTGCGACAATTGTCCTTTTAATGATAATACCGCTTCATCGCTTCCCTGTAAACGGGTATAAAGACCATTGGTGGCTTCCGCTATTTGCTTCAGTTCGTCTTCATTCAATTTCGAGATCACTACATTCCCGGTCTCGTCTCTTTTATTCTCCCCGGTAGCAGGGTCTACGATCACTGATCCTTCCGGTGAGCCGATACCGACCGTATTGATCATTACTCCCTGCTCCGCCAGGTCCTTTGCCGTTTTTACCGCATCCTCATCATGATCTTCCCCATCGGAAATAAGGATCACTGTTTTAAACCGCTTGTCGGCCGGGTTAAAAACATTAGCACTCATGTTCAGTGCATCACTTACCACCGTTCCCTGCTGGGGTACCGCATCCGGCGTTGCTGCTGAAATAAAAAGTTGCGCAGCGCCATGATCGGTCGTTAACGGCATTTGCAAATAGGCTTTGCCGGCAAAAAGAACAATAGCGATCCTGTCATCCGGCATCTCGTTCATGAGTTTCCCGATAAACTGCTTTGCTCTTTCCAGACGGTTCGGTGCCAGGTCGGCGGCCAGCATGCTCTTGCTTACATCCAGTGCGATGGCGATATCAATTCCCTTCCTGGTGCTGGCACTGGCGGCCCCCGGTTTTCGCGGGTTCAGTACCGCGATCGCACCCAGGGCGAAAGCGGATATTAATAAAATGAATTTGGCAGTAAATAGTTTGACCGAATAATTACTGGTCAGCTCCTTTACCAATTTCGCATCGCCGATCCTTTTCCGGACCCTGCTTTTCCACTCGAGAACGACAAGATAGAGAAGGACCATCAGTGCGATCCCTGCAAAGATCCAGGTCATATTATTGTTTTCAAAGCGAAGCATATTGTAAAATAGTGACTTGTACCTGCAAGAAGAGTACCAATCTGCCTTTTAACAGCGGGTGTGGGTTTACATTTTACCCTTAAAAAACCCCAGTTGTGCCAGTATATCTTTCAGCATTTTCATCCTCACGGTCCACATATCAAAATTAGGATCCGGGGATTCTATATTCAGGACAAAAAAGTAAGGATGATTATTTTCCTCGATCCACCCAACAACCCAGCCAAGGGAATGATTCTTTTCCGTAAAACCCCAACCGGTTTTGTAGCCCAGGCGATAATTAGCATTGCTTTCACCTGTATACAACATAACATTCTTTACGGTTTCCTGGTAACTCTTGAAAAAAGGCAATTGATCAAAGTAGAGGCGTTTTACCAATCCCAGTTGTTCATCAGGAGTAATTTTTAATGAATTGTCCAGCCAGAAAGAGTCGATCGCTGTTTTTATTTTGCGGCTTCCGTACCGCAAGGAATCCAGCCAGAGCTGCATGGTATCCCGGCCGATCCGCCTCGCGACTTCCTGGTAATAATTCACGGCGGACACTTTGAAGGCTTCTTTCATCGTAAGATCCTTATTCCAATCGTCAACCCGGCGTTTCACTCCATCCCATTTGATAACCATATTCTCGCTGCTGATCTTGCCCGTTTGTAGCCCGATCAGCGAATTCACGATCTTAAAAGTAGAAGCGGGTAAATAACTACTGTCACGGTAGCGCTTTAAATTATGCACGGTAAACTGCCCGGTGCCATTATCCATCAGGGCAAAGCAGCCTTCCACCTTGTTCTCGTCGAAATATTTTTTGAGCGATGTATCCTGTTTTACATTGTTTTGAGAACAGGCGGAGAAGATGGCTCCAAGAAGCAAACTGTAACAAATAGATCTGGTCACCGGTAATTATTTGCGCAAAGGTAAAGCCCCGTGACTGATTCTTGATTTCTTTGTATCTGGTTGCTGGTTACTGGTTGCTGGTACCTGGTTATTTCCTATACTATTGAAATTTACAATTTTCGGCGACTAGCAACCAGCAACCAGTAACCAGTAACCAGCAACCAGCAACCAGTAACCAGCAACCAGTAACCAGCAACCAGCAACCAGCAAACCGGGGATCTGTAAATAAAAAAAGTCCCGGTAATCACCGGGACCGAATCTTTTTAAGATAGAATATCCTTACATATAAAAACCACCTTTTTGTTTGTAGTGTTTATTACCCTGGCAATCCCGTTTGGTAGCCGCACAGGAAGTCAGAACAAACATGACGGTAGCGATAATAGCTAAGCAAAGCAAAAACTTTTTCATACTTTTAAAACGTTGGGTAGCGCCTTCGCTCGGGCAAATGGCGTACGGGTCAAAAATTAATTAAGGAAATTCCAGAGGATTGTTGGGGTAGAGGTTTAGACCATCGTTACTTGAAAACGAAAGTAATACGGGGATATTGCTTTTCATAATTTCCCTACGTGTTTTTTCACCAATTTTTTGAAAAACAATGTTTCTCGTTTAGAATTCTAATCGTAAAAACCCCAATTGCAGTAGTTTTACGTCACTCCAAAACCATTTTATATGAAAAAGATCATTCCGTGTGCGTTCGTAGTTTCCCTCTTTATACTTGCCTGTAATAGTAATAAATCCAAAGAAGGGGTCACCGTCACCAGTAAGGACGGGAAAGAAACAGTGACCATTGATCCCAAACAGATGCAGGATGCCGCACAGGATATGGCAAAGATGAAAGATGAGCTGGCTAAACTCACGCCCCTTTCACAAGACCAGTTAAAAGCACTGGTACCAGAACAATTGATGGGAGCCGCCCGGACAGATTTGGATGTAAATGCGGCCGCGGGAGCAACCGTTGCCGATGCCCGTTATAAAATGAATGACAGCACCGATGTCAAACTAACGATCATGGATTGCGCGGGGCCCGGGGGCGCCGGTATTTACAGCCTGCAGTTCCTCGGGATGTACAATATGCAGGAGGATAATGAAGAAGAATATACGAAGACGATTGACTTTAACGGTGGTAAGGCTTTTGAGAACTGCAAGAAGACACGTCCTGAATGCACACTTACCTATT
>JANMKG010000115.1:0-4377 GCA_031371915.1 Chitinophagaceae bacterium
AAGAATTTTGTAGCTCTCCATTTCAAAATATTCGGTCAAATTCTCAAGAATAGGTATGTTATCTTCAATCAATAAGATAGTTGCCATCTCTGTGGTATTTAAAAATCACCCAATTATTCCAAAATTGACTATTTCTAAAAAAGGGAATGTTATACAATTTGATAAAAAAATTACATCATTCACACAGATAGATTTTATCGACTCAACTTCTCATCAAGGAGTTGGTCATTTCTTGTTTGAACTTACGAGTTACCGCGGTTGCCAATTGGATGCCTATCACGGTTGGGGCCTGGCAGTGACTGAATTAAAAGAGTTTATAAAGTTGGTGAGGGAGTGGTGGAGAAAGAGAAAAACTAACCTCTCTTCCTCAGCGAGTCTCCTCCGAATGAGAACTGTATTAGCGATGTGTTCGAAAGGGACTCGTCATATTATGAAAAACTACATTCAGCTATCAACGAGTCCCTCCGGTGGTTTCTGATAATTCGCAGAGACGGTCGGAGGAGACTCGTTGCAGAAGAAATAGCGATATGTTGATGAGAATATATTCGTCAGCGAGCATTACAGAAAACCCCATATTGGTGGGATGTGGTTCTATGTTGAGCCAAATGATAAATTATGATCAATTTACTTTTTCAAATAAATTATCACACCCGTCTATGTAACTATCATTGAAAAGAACCTGGCTATTGCAAAAAAGAATTCGACCAGATAAATAAGTGCTTGGTGCAGTAAGGTCAAGTCCCCACATGTTACTATCAACAACCCGTAGCGTCCAATTGCCCTGAGTTATGATAGTGGAGTTTTCCAGGACGGCAAAAGTTCCATTTGTATTAAAGGTTACTTTGATGTCTTTGTCTGCCCTCATTGTTTTGCCGGTTGAAAAACAGGATTGCTTAGTCCATTTCCACGAACCTGCAATTTTGTTAGAAATTACAGTTGAGTCTAAATTTTGAGAACTATTACATTGCCAAAATGAAGCGATGTCAAAACTGTCTTTTTTACAAGCAAGGGTTATTAAACAAACTGCTATTGAGAAAAATAGGTACTTCATCGTTTGTTTTATTTTATTGACACCTGAATTCAATGGAGTGTTGCATTAGCATTGTCACCAGCGTTGCGGCAAACCAATTGTTGGCTGTAGTGCTTCTGTCAGAGTTGTCAGTTTAACTATTTAACACCGACTTTAAGTTGTCTATTATATTCGTCAGCATCAAAACTACCAATGGATTCTTGTATGAGCCCATCTTTGTCAAAATGCCAAAGTTCAAAACCGCTAACTTTTACTTTATTTCCTGTACCCCCAGGTCCTGAATTTGTTCCTGTTAAAGTCCAATGAAATTCTGTCCCGTTAGGTTTTGTTACTAAACTGTCCATTGCTACTATCATATCAGGAAAGGCAGTCATAAAACCCTGAGCAACTTTTGTAATGGCGTCTCGTCCAACAGCAGGTGTGTCAGCATTTACTTTTAAGGAACCATTTGTCGCAAAAAATGCGGCAACACTTTCTGGTTTTTGGCTACACCATGCTGCAGAATATTTTTTTCCAAAGTCTGCCAGTTGCTCTTTGCCCATTGTCTTATCATTTTTTGTTTGAGTATTTAAAGTGTCTGTTTTTGATTTGTCTGATTGATTGTTGCAGCTTGTTATAATTGTCAACGCCAGAAGACAAAGTATAAATAAGAATAGTTTCGGTTTCATTTTAGAATTGATTTATATTCTTGAATAATTTTGTCCGTTTCCGCATTCTGTCTGCATTACAGCCAACGTAAAGCATTGGCGTCAGTGGTGGGGATAGAATTCCGTCACCCGATTGGCCTGATGCCGAATAGTTAATTGAACATGAAGCTAAGAAAAACTGGTTAGAAAAAGTCAACCCGGTGACTGAAGCAAAATAGATAGATGATGCTGAGGAACTGACGTCAAGCCATTGCGCAATGCACTTTTGTGGGAAGTGCGAATTGTAATGCTTCAAGTAATTAAATAAAAGTTAAT
This sequence comes from Chitinophagaceae bacterium, assembly GCA_031371915.1. GTDB lineage: Bacteria > Bacteroidota > Bacteroidia > Chitinophagales > Chitinophagaceae > JJ008. Next base: position 1,993 of record JANMKG010000115.1, read on the forward strand.
GATACAGTCAATGCTATAATAAGGAAAGAATACAAATACAGAGATTTTAAATTGAACTTTTCTTTGAATAGAAAAAATATTGAAAAGGCTGGTAGAAGAAGCAACAAGCCTACCATTGGTAACCATAACATTTCATAAACAGTTCCCCCAATGGCGTATTGATAAACATTTACTTTTTGGCCGACAAACCAAACTGCTGAAACAAGAATACTAAGTACGAAAACAAATTTACTTGTTTTCGAAACTTTATCGACTGCTAACGTTTCCGACATATTTTACAAGTATTAGAGACCCTGAGCATTGCTCACAACAATGCATTAGCGAATGTACGAACACTTCATTTTTTAATTGCTCAATATTGTTGCCCTGAAAGCCAGCCAATTACAATAGATTCCGCATGATTGTAAAGTATATTTTAAGTTTCGCCAATACAACTAATTTTACAGCCAAGCATAAGATATGTCAACACTTTCTATAACCACTGTACAAACCAATCTTCACTGGGAGGATAAAGAGGCCAACCTCCAAATGCTCGAGGAAAAAATACAAAGCATTGCCGAAAAAACGGAGATCGTAGTCCTGCCGGAAATGTTCAGCACAGGGTTTAGTATGAAGCCTGAACTCCTGGCAGAAGATATGGAAGGAGAAACGATGCACTGGATGAAACGGGTAGCGGCGGAAAAAAAGATCATACTTACCGGCAGTGTGATCATTAAAGAGGATGGTCAGACGGAGACCGTCGGACCATCCGTCGGACCCAATTACTACAATCGCCTGGTCTGGATGTTGCCCAACGGACAGTATGGATATTATGATAAGCGCCATTTATTTGCCTATGCCAACGAAAACGATCATTATACGGCTGGGACAAAACGGCTGGTGGCTTCTGTAAAAGGATGGAAGATCAATTTGCTGGTGTGTTATGATCTGAGGTTCCCGGTGTGGAGTCGGCAGACCTCACCCTCCAACTCCCTCTCCCAGGGAGAGGGAGGGGTAGCAACATCGGGTTCACCGGAATACGATGTGCTGATCTATGTGGCAAACTGGCCTGAAAGAAGGATCCACGCCTGGAAAACGCTTCTCATGGCAAGGGCTATCGAAAACCAATGCTATGTGGTGGGGGTAAACCGCACCGGCACTGACGGAAAAGATATTTATTACAGCGGGGAAAGCATGGTCATCGACCCGATGGGTGAAGTGTTATATACCAGGAAAGACGAAGAACATATTCATACCATTACCCTGGATAAAACATATTTGCAGACCGTGAGGGAAAAACTTCCTTTCCTGAAAGATGCTGATGATTTTAATATCATAACCAGCCCGGAAGAATAGAACAGTTTGTTTTTGCTTCCTTATCTTTTTTGATCAACTCCATCGCCTTATCCAGTTTGTAATCGAGCCCTCTTCGCACTGCTTCCACCGTGGGAAAAGAAGGGACTTCCGGTTGTACACCCCTCCCGATCTTTGGAACATTTTTATCGATTACCAGCCTGAATAAAGGCAGGCGAAAACGAATCCCTGTTTCCGGCAACGTAACATCCGGGATCAGCCAGGCGGAATTGCCATAAGCGCCACCACCGGTCTCTTCGCCGACCACGGTTACATTATCCTGCTTAACAAGCGGGCTTACAAACAACGTACTGGCAGAAAAAGAATTGCCACCAGTAAGGATATAGGTCTTGCCATCAAAGTGATTCTTCTTCTTAGGTTTGAAATAATGTCGCTCGAAATATCCGAAATGATAATTCCCGTCGCTTCGTTTGCGGGTGAGGAAGGACATAAAAAGTTTATTCCAGAAATGATTCTGGATATATTTTTCATAAGGACTGCTTTTCCGGACAGAATACAGGGAGTCGCTGATCTTGAATTTATGATCGGTGAGGTAGCGGCTGATCAGGGTGGAGTTCGTCACACTACCGCCGCCGTTGCTGCGGATATCGATGATCAGGTGACCGATCTTATTTTCCTGGAGGTGACGGAAAGAGTCGCGGAAGAATTTTTTCAAAGCATATCCTTTGCCAAAGGAGGAAAGGTCCATCATGGCGGTATGATTAACCGAGTCGATCTTTAATAACCGCGTATTCGATAGCTGCTGGCGTCGCTGCTCTCTTTTGGAAGGCTGTGGTGCAGGACGGAAATTTCTCGTGCCGACACGGATCGTATCAACAGCAGGATCATAAACCGGGACCGTTATCGTTTTAAGCTGGCCGGAGGCGTCCTTATATTCAATGTTATATTTATCCGATAAGCCAAAAAGGGAAGTATAGAGGGATCCCAAAAAACCACGGTTACTCAGCGACTGGAATTTATGGGTGCGGTTATAGCCATCGGTGGAGATATAATCGAACATCGTATCAATAAGAACAGGAGCTGACCTGCCAT
>JANMKG010000125.1:0-5360 GCA_031371915.1 Chitinophagaceae bacterium
ACGAGGCCCCCGGGGTCAGGCACCCGCATTCCCTGAACGGCTGTGTGAATGATGCGAAAGCCATCAAAGGATTGCTGGAAAACAGGTTTGGTTTTAATGCCCGCGATATCTATACCTTATATAATGCAGCCGCCACCAAGAAAAATGTGATCGACCAGTTGCGGGTCGTCTTTCATAAATGTCAGCCCGGGGATGCCGTGGTCTTCTATTTTTCCGGGCACGGGGTATGGATGACCAATCATGACCTGGCGGCGGATTCCGTAAAACGCGGCATGAGCCAGGCGATCGTAATGAGTGATCTCTATTCTCCCGGCTGGGATTGTTTGATGAGAGATGAGACATTGAAGGATATCTTCAACCAGTTCATCGATAAAAAAATAATCTTTACCAGTATTTTTGACTGCTGCTACAGTGGCAATCTCGCCATGTTAAATCACCCGACATATTGGGACGGGTGGTTCACCAGCCGGCCGGCCCAAAAAGATTTTTTTATCGAGTACATTCCGTACACAACAAAAACGGAAAAACCAAGCGGCTGCCCGGCGGTCGATTCCCTGAGTTTAACAGTCCTGCCGGATATGGACCATGATGGCGTACCGGATTGCAGGGACTGGGAGATCAATACAGCAGAAGTATCAATGCCAGTTGACTCGTCAGGCGTGGGGATCTATGAGCCGATCCCCGATGATTTTGTAATGCAGAAAGACAATTATTATGATCATTCACGTTTTGCCAGAGACCCCGGCGATGATGATACAGCAACGCGAAGTTTTAATTTGAAAGATGCCCTTACAGCAACAAATAAGTCCTCCGTCCGTCCTTCCGACAGGAAAAGATCTTCCTTTCTCTCACTTTCTGCATCGGCGGATAACAGGAAGGCATTGGAAATTACCGGCATAACCGGGAATAAGCATGGTGCTTTTACCGAGGCGCTGCTGGCTATCTACAGTAAAGCGTCACCCGCTATCACGGTCGCCGAATTGACGAAAAGAATAAACACTTTAATGAGGCAGCAATCTTACCTGCAGGCCCCGGCTTATCATTATGACAGCAGCAGGCTGAAGGGAAATTTGATAGGGGTACCAGCTTCCGGTTTTTTGAACAGGGGCCGGGCAAAATGTACTGCGGTAAAGAATGGGATGATAATCCTGGATAAAGGATTCAATGACGGGATCGCAAAAGGAAACATACTCAGCGATCTTAGCCTGGCAGGAAAACAAAGCATACAGGTACTGGAAGTGTATGGTGACAGTGCAACCGCCATGGATAAAAGCAGGGGACAGGTAAAGCCCGGTCATATTTTTGAGATGATGGATGGCTATACTATTTCCGGCCCGCTGCTTAAGGTATTTATTCCTTCTGCCCCTTTTACTCCCGCAGCGTTCGAATCTTTCTTTAACCAGGAGATCATCCCCCAGGCTGCACTTAAAAATTATATGGATTATAATTTTGAGGAAGAGGATGAGATCGGCAGGATCATTGCCTGGGAGGATGCAAAAAAATTCACCCACTATAATGCCCAGCTATTCGGGAGGCCGGAAACGAAAAAAGACCTGTTTTGTGTACTCCTTCCTGTGCCCTCCTATATCGCCACAGCGGCGATGAACATCATAAAGCGAGACCAGAATATCGAGATCGTAACAGATCCCTCGAAAGCAGACCTGGTCCTGTATCTCAACTATGCCAAAAAAAGACCCGGGGTAAAAAGCGGGTTCGTTTTTTATTTTCATCCACTTGTAGAGGGTGCCTTCGCAAGGGAAGGAGCGGATGTCTTTTCAAAAAAACATATACAGGTGCCCGCACTCAATATCAGCGGCAAAGAACTGCAGTCGCTTGCGCAGCAACTGGCCGGCATCGCCCATGCTATGATCAGGCTAAGAACGACCACCTGGATCAACGGGTATGAGAAGAGAGGGACGGGTTTATAGTTTATGGTTCGTGGTTTATGGTTAGGTCGTTTTGTTTTCTGCATTCACTATTCACCATTCACTACTCACTACTTAGTATTCCTTTTCTAAGGTTTGTATAAGATTAACTGCATGCTGTTCTCCTTCCTGTAAAAGCCGGATATAAAAAGCAACTACATTTTTGTAAAAGGATGCCCGGTTACCCAATTCAATAATCGTTGTTTTATTATTAATCACAAGCTTTGCGGAATCGAAGTTTGAAGGAATGGGTTTAAGCGTGGTGGGGTCAACAGCAGGATAATATTTTAAATTAAAAAGCGGCATACCCTGGTCAACCAATTCCCGGAGCATATTTTCATACCATGCCTGTTGGTTAATTATTTTTTTTGCAAAGTCATCGTATTCCAAAATACTGTCGACCGCCACTCTGTTGCGCAGCAACCGCATACCCCCGGCATTTTTTAATTGGGTCATCGTTCTTTCGGTTGGAGTAATGAAATCGGGATGGCGCAGGCAGGAAAAGTATAACCGGTATATTTCAGCGTCGCCACTGTTCGTTGCTGGGTAATCAAAGCATTTTTTTGCAAGGGAATCCAGCCTGGATATTCTTTTCATGTTGAAAGAAAGGGCAGTATGTATATTGACCGTATCGGTTTTTGCATCTTCAATCATAGACAGTATATATTCTTTTTCCCTATGACGCTCGACACTATGTTCCCGTATATTCTCAGCCAAAAATCCACAGAACACAGCAAGGAATAACATTAAGAACTCCCAGAGATAATGTGTCCATTTATTTCTTGGGGTATGAGTGTGTGCATGCACTTCCATAAATAGTTTATTTCAGATGATATTGTTTTTTTAGAAATTGTATGATTGACGGAATTCTTCTTTGCAAATTTGTTAGCTGAAGTATATAATTTATAATAACATCCTTTTTAAATTTTGCAAGATTGGCGTATTCTTTAATTAATATTTGGTCGTTAGTAAGTAAGGTGAATTTTTTTGTGGAGTTTAATATTTCTTTATAGTTTGATAAACTGTTATAATCAAGAACATTTTCACCATCAAATACTTTTACAGACAAATCAAGCAGCTTTTTACCGGCAAAATCCACTCCCTCTCCCTGAGCTTCAACCCTCTCGCTACTAAGATCATACTTAATAATGCTGTCCGCAACTGCTCTTTTCCTTATTAAACGAAGGCTTCCGGAATTTTTCAATTGTATAATAGTCCCTTTAGAAAAAATGAGATTACGCTTTACCAGGGTATAGGTTTCTTTGAGATAATACAAGGTTCTTAGGCTGCTGTCGGTGTATGGGGTGTGGTATATGTTTTGTAAAAGGCTGTCAAACCCTGCTACCAGGCTGTTATTATAATCGATCACTCCTGCAACCCGGATGCTGTCTGTTTTCAGGTCATTCACCATTGATTCGATATATTCTTTCTCCCTGTTGTGTTCTACAATATGCTCCAATTGATACTCTGCCAAAAAACCGCAGAACACGGCAAGGAATAACATAATAAATTCCCAGAGATAATGGGTCCATTTTTTTCTTGGGGTGTGGGGGTGGGCGTGTACTTCCATGAATTGGTTTGTAGTTTGTTGTTTTTTGGTTTATGGTTTCTTGCTCATGGCTCCTGGCTCACGGCTATGGGCTGCGGGCTCTCTCACTCCAGGTCGTATTCTTTTTTGATCTGTTCAATAAGACGCATAGCCCGGTTTCGTTGGGAAATAGCGGTGCGGTTATAAAATTTGGTAGTGGTGGAATAATAGTGATAATTGAGGGATACGGTATTAATATCCTTAAGACTTGATGAAAGCAAAACCGGGTGGCCTTCAGGGTGCAAGATTTCCTGGTGTCTTCCGTTGAAAGAATTGAACGGCATATTCATCATCTGGTAAAAAGTATAACTGTCAAATACAGGGGCGTTTCCCTTATGCACTTCATCCAGTTTAAGACGCATCAGTTCGGTTTGATTGGCCAGCCATTGGAAAGAGACATAATAAGTACCGATACTGTCAAGTAATGGTTTGGGTTTTATATAACGAAGAAGGCCTGAAGCCTTCATCTGGTCAAATGATTTTGAATTCGAATAATAATACCCGAGGTTGGCCGTAACGCTCCTGGCGGCATAATAAATAGCAGGTGTATTTGAAATGTCCGAATGCAACAGGCGAATAAGGGAATCAGACATCTGGCTCGCAAAACTATTACGATCAATGACCGAGTCGAACAGCGCTACATCCGACCGGAGATCGGATAAAAGGGAGCGCACTTGCGAGTTGACTTCCTTTTTATGAAGGATCCCTTCCCGGAGATTTTCGGCATAAAAACCTAGTGAGACTGCCAGGAATAACATAAAGAACTCCCAGAAATAGTGGGTCCATTTTTTTCTTGCAGTATGACTGTGGGCGTGAACTTCCATGAGTTAGTTAATGGTTTATAGTTTATGGTTTGTAGTTGGGGTCGTTGTAATTCCTGCAGTCATTCATTTATCCTACTTCACGGCTAATAGCTAACGGCTCTTGGTTAACGGCTCCTGGCTCCTTACTGAATCTTCTTCAGCTCTCCTTTCTGCCCCGTATTGATGAACCAGGCTTTTGTCACCTGCCCTGCCGCATCCACTTCAAATTCGATCTGCCGGTCGGTGCCATCACCATAGAAGAACTTGGTATTAGATTCAGGTTTTAATTCGATATCCGGTGTGCCGTCGCGGTGCCGGTAAAGCTTACCATCTTTTTTAATAAATACCAAAGTGACAAAAGCCGAATATTTTCCCACATAGCGATCGACCAGTGCAGGGTCAATGGTTACTTCTTTATGTTCATAAGGCATCAGCAATTCTTCGCCATCCAGCAATGATTCGAGCGCCACTCTTATCTGCCCGCTCAATGTCTCATTATTGGAAAGTACGACAAGGGTTTCCCGGTTTTTCGAACGGGTCAACAGGTAGGTAGAATACCCCGGCCAGCCGCCCGTATGCGAAATGATCTTTCCCTGGGCAGTATTCGGTTTTACCATAACCCCATAACCATAAAAACTGGTGGTATCCCTGGGAGACATCTGCACAAGCGGAGAAAGCATTTCATCCAGCGAAGTCTTGCTGACCAGCTTTGTCGTGTTAAAAGATTCTTCCCATTTCAAAAGATCACCGGTCGTAGAGTTCACACAACCATCACCAACGATACCATCAAGATAGTACACCATATCATCGGCCGGGAGGCTGTCGGGTAAAATATATCGCTTCAGGCTATCCGAATAAATAAAACCTAATGCATAGTTGGCGGGGATCTTGCCTGTTGAACGGCGGGTATTATAAACAAAAGTATGCCGCATGCCCAGGGGTTTAAAGATATTGGCCGACATGAAATCTGTATAACTCATCCCTGAAACTTTTTCAATAATGGAAGCCAGCAGGGCATAACCGGTATTGCTGTACTCCCATTTG
>JANMKG010000146.1:0-26673 GCA_031371915.1 Chitinophagaceae bacterium
GAAGCTTTAGGGCGGTCGGCCCGTAGTGTTGCTGAGATCGCCGCCACCTGTAACACCGATCCCCATGCCACCGAGCACTTACTGAACTGTCTGGTGGGTAATGGCTATGTCAAATGGAGTGACGGGAAATATTCATTGAAACCAAAATATTACAAATGGCTGTTGAAAGAAAGCGAGGTGAATCTCATTGCCAAGTTGCGCTTCCAGCTGGCAGAATGGAACTGGATGGCAAAGCTTGAAGAGTATGTGAAGACAGGGAAGTCGATGGAAATGCATGGCACCATGTCAGGGGACGAATGGCATCTCTACCAGGAAGGCATGCGGGATCTTTCTTTCAGCGCAGCTAAAGAACTGGCCCGGAAGATACCGTTGCCAAAGAATGCGGGTTCGTTGCTGGATATTGGCGGCTCGCATGGATTATATTCGATCGAACTCTGCAAAAAATATCCTGGTCTCAGGAGTACCATCCTCGAACTACCCGGGGCAAAGGAGGATGCAGAAGCGATTGCCAAAAGATATGATACAACGGGTCGTGTCACGTATAAAGCCGGGAATGCCCTTGCGGATGACCTGGGTGAAGGGATGTATGATCTCGTTATGATCAATAACGTGGTGCATCATTTTACCGCCGAACAAAACAAGGCATTAGCTATTAAAGTAGCCCGTGCATTAAAACCGGGAGGTCTTTTTATCATCGGTGAATTCATCAGGGCTAAAAAACCGGGAGAGGGAGGTGTACTGGCAGCAGCTACGGGTCTTTATTTCTCGGTGATCAGCGCCTCTGGTAACTGGTCGGCCGAAGAAATGGAAGGCTGGCAGCAAAATGCGGGATTGAAAAAAGAAAAATCCATCAGTGCTATGGCAATTCCAGGCTGGAAAATGATTGTGGCAAAGAAATAAGAGTCCTATAACCGTTATATTTTTGTATACACTGATTTTTGAGAAAGAATTGAACCACAAAGACACCAAGGCACAAAGTCACGGAGTATATTACTGATTTTCTTTGTGCCTCCGTGACTTTGTGTCTTGGTGGTTCAAAACATAAAATTCTATTTATTTGATTTTTTCCTTCGGTCTTGGTTTTTTCGGCACGGGCGCATTATCCTTCCAGCGCCAGAGATGAACACAGGCATACGTACGGTAAGGGCTCCATTTTTTGGAGAGCCGCAGCATATCTTCTTTAAGTTTCTTTTTATCGGCATTATCCAGTTTAAATAAGCTGATCATAGCGTTCTGGATGCCGAGGTCATCTACAGCAAATACATCTTCCCGACCGAGGGCAAACATCAGCAGCATTTCGATGGTCCATCTCCCCACCCCTTTGATCACCACCAGGTATTCGATCACTTCCTCGTTACTCATTTTTCCCAGCTTCTTTGCATCCATACCAAATTCCAGTTCAAACTGCGCTACGTTCTTTACATAACTCACTTTAGCATTACTCAACCCAATGCCCCTTAATGTTTCAGAAGGCGTTTCGAGTATCTGCTGTGGCGTTGGTTCTTTACCCCCATATAAATTGATAAAGCGTTTATAGATCACATCCGCCACTTTGGTAGACAACTGCTGGCTCATAATAGAAGCACAGAGATAGGTGCAGATATTTTTTCTTTTTACCAGTTTATGGGGTTTATTAATATCTACCAGCTTCCCCAGTTTCTTATCCTTTTGCAGGTGAATGATATATTCCATGTTGTTGTAAATATTAATGATTGCCAGGCTGAGTTTGCCGAAGCCCCGATTCCGCCTTCGACAAGCTCAGGCTGACAGCCAGCTTAATTCATTCCCGGTTGTACCAGCTTCCACCCGGTTTTTTTCTTTTCCTCGTCCACCATTCTCTTTACATCGGCCAGTAATTTCTTCGCATCATAAATGATCCCGTCCTTGATCGTATATTTCACTCCGCCCTTCCGGGTCACTTCATTTTTTTCATTCAGCACGATCGCCCCCGTGCCATAGAGACATTGCAAATTCTCGAGAGGATTGGCATCCACGATCACGAAGTCGGCCAGTTTACCGATCTCTACCGACCCCAGGTCTTTTTCCATCCCGAGCGCTTGTGCACCATACAGGGTGGCACTCCGTATCACTTCCAGCGGGTGGAAACCCGCTTCCCGTAAGAGCTCCAGCTCCCTGATATAAGCAAACCCATAGAGTTCATAGATAAATCCCGCGTCTGTGCCGACGGTTACGCGGCCCCCGCGGTTCTTGTATTCATTCACAAAGGTCATCCACAACCGGTAATTCTCTTTCCAGGTTATTTCCTGCTCGGTTCCCCAGCTATGCCAGTATGAACCGTGCGATACACGGCTGGGTTCATAGAATTTCCATAGTGAAGGAAGCGTGTAATCCTCGTGCCATTCCGCTCTCCGGGCCCTCATCAGGTCGCGGTTGGCTTCATAAATATTAAACGTCGGATCAATTGTAAAATCAAGACCCAATAATTCATTCATCACTTTGTTCCAGTGATCACTGAAGGGCGGGGCTGCCTGTTTCCATAACTTACCGGCCTCTTCAAAACGATTTTGTTCGTTGGCATAATTATAATTCAGCGGGTAGTTCTGAATGGTCTTATCCGTAAATAACGCTTCTGGTAAACCGTACCAGTGTTCCATGGATGTGAGTCCTGCCCGGGCGCTGTTCAGCACATTCCATCTTGCCACATCCATCTGTGCATGGTGACAGGCAGAACGAAGTCCCAGTTTTTTATTTTCTTCCAGCGCGGCTTTCATGATCTCCGGGGCGGCGCCAAAGAATTTGATACCATCCGCTCCTTTCTTTGCATTCTCTCTTACCCAGGCGATCGCCTGTTCGGTGGTAGCGATCGGCTCCTTGCTTCCCTGGCCGAAAGCTGTATAAGCAAAAATGCGCGGCGCAGTAATAAGTCCCTGGTTACTTTTTTGTTTTTCGTCAAGCACCCAATCCAATCCATTCCCTGCCGATGGATCGCGGATCGTAGTGATCCCATGTGCCATCCATAATTTGAAAACATATTCGGCCGGCGTTCCCTGTTCTGTGCCGCCGATATGACCATGCATATCAATAAACCCTGGCATCAGGTACATCCCTTCACAATTCAGTTCCTTTCCGCCTTCCGCCAGTTTGGGGCGCTTTGATTGATTAATGGGATTACCCGGTGAGCCTACAACACTCACTTGTTTGATGCGGTTCTTTTCCACCACAATATCTACGGGGCCAATGGGCGGAGCACCGGTACCATTGATCAAGGTCACACCACGAATGATCAACTGGTTCCAGGGACCCTCCCCTTCTTTGATCTCGGGCGCTTTTTTGATCTGTGAAAAAACAGGCTGAGTAAAAAAATAAAAAGCGAGCAGGAGGAAGATTCTCATGAGTTTGTTTTTGGAAGTAAAAAGTTACTGAAAAAGGTCCTTCCCGGCCCTTCCCGCATTCATTAAAGTTCTAAAATCTTTAAATCCGCCTTCCCTAAAGGGAAGGAGTAAGATCGTGATTTGGCAATAAAAGGCTTCCCATAGCAGTGGCCGGCTATTTTCAACATTAAAGACGGTTAACCCCTTCCCTTTAGGGAAGGCGAATTAAAACAGGGATCAATTTAAATGACTGTGGGAAGGGCCTTATTCAACCGACCAGCTGATGCTTCCGTCTTTCTCATCTTTCAGGACAATGCCCAGTTCGGTCAGCTGGTTCCTTATTTTATCAGAAGTAGCAAAATCCTTTTTGCCCTTTGCTTCCTTCCGGATATCGACCAGCAATTGCATTACACCCTGTAATTTGCTGTTGTCCGCTTCGTTTGCAGGCTTCAATCCAAACACATCTTCGAGGTAAGATTTGAATTTTGACTGGAGTAACAGCAAGACATCCGTTGAAAGTGAAGAGAGCGGGATGGTCTTATCTTTTATAGAATTGATGACGGGTACCAGTTCAAACATGCTGGCCAGAACCCGGGCAGTATTGAAATCATCATTCATGTGCCCGTCGAATTCGGCCACCAGCTTTTTTACTTTATCATCCAGTTCCTGATCAATGGGTTCTGTTGAAGCTTGCGGGCCGAAACTTTTTAATATTTCATATGCATCCCATAACCGCTTCAACCCTTTTTCTGCTGCCTGCAGGGCTTCATTACTGAAATCAAGCGTACTGCGGTAATGCGTCTGCAGCATAAAGAAGCGGACATTCATCGGGGAATAGGCTTTATCCAATAAAGGATGGGAGCCGCTGAATAATTCTTCAGGCAGGAACCCATTTCCAGCACTCTTACTCATCCGCACCCCGTTTACTGTAAGCATATTCGTGTGCAACCAGTAACGGACCGGCGATATATGGTAGCAAGCCTGTGACTGGGCGATCTCGTTGGTATGATGGGTGGCAGCAAGGTCCATTCCACCCCCATGAATATCAAATTGTTTCCCCAGGTATTTTTCACTCATGGCCGAGCATTCGATATGCCAGCCGGGAAAACCCTTACCCCAGGGAGAAGGCCATTGCATTAAATGTTCGGGGCCTGCTTTTATCCAAAGTGCAAAATCAAGCCTCCCTCTTTTCTCTTCCTGCCCGCCAAGGTCCCTTGTTCCTTCCAGCAGGTCTTCCAGTTTCCGATTGGTTAATATACCGTAAGGCTTTTCTTTATTATATTTTTCTACATCAAAATAAACCGTTCCATCCACCACATAGGCATAACCGTTATCGATAATCTGCTGCGCCATTTTTATCTGCTCAGTAATATGACCGGTAGCCCTGGGCTCTATGGTCGGCGGTAACGCATTGAAGAGTTCCATCACTTTATGAAAACCCAGTGTATATTTCTGTACAATCTCCATCGGCTCAAGTTGCTCAAGCCTGGCTTTCTTCGAGAACTTATCATCTCCCTCATCCCTGTCGCCCTCCAGGTGACCAGCATCGGTAATATTCCTTACATACCTGACCTTATACCCGGTATACGTGAGATAACGATAGATGATATCAAATGAAATAAACGTACGGCAGTTGCCAAGATGAACATCGCTATAGACAGTAGGCCCGCAAACATAGAGGCCCACATGCTGTGGAGTAAGCGGTTCAAATATCTCTTTTTGCCTGGATAAAGTATTGTATAGCTTCAGTTCGCTCATAAATGACGGTAAGGGCCAAAAATAATCAATCCGGATAGAAATTAAGGACTTTCAACACAGAGATACAGAGAAACAGAGTTACACAGAGAAAGTTGGAAAATCCAGGATGCCTCGTTCCTCGGGATGACAAAAACAAAGCACGATCAAGCCGGATCCGAAGTCATCGGGAAAACTCAAGCATTTGAAAGAAAGACAGAACAAGCAGAAACAGTCAGCCAGCAAACCTACTCTGTGTAACCCTGTTTCTCTGTATCTCTGTGTTGAGTTTTCTCACGGCTTACTTCTTCAGCTGAACATCCGCTATGATCATATAATGATCGGAATAGCGTTTAACGATCCGGTTGAACTGGTGGATTCTAAAATGGCTGTCGGCGAAAATATAATCGATCCGCAGTGTGGGAGAAAGGCTTGAAAAGGTCCGGCCGATACCAAACCCTTTTTTCAGGAAGGCATCCTGCATGTTACCGCGAACGGTGAAATAGGTATAAGAATTAGGAACATCATTCAGATCGGCACAAAATAATACGGGATGGGGACTGTCTCCCAGCACTTCATCGATCATATTGGCCTGGATACTGCGATAAGAGAATCCTCTTTTTATTTTTGAGAGGATATTTCGGGAATTGGAAAGCAGGCTGTCCTTCACACTGGTGATCTCCCCGATCCTTTCATAATCTTTTTTGCCGAATTGCAGCGATTGTAAATGGGTCGTATAGACCCTGACCGTATCAGCACCCACTTTAATATCCGCATGTATCAGCGCATCGGGTATGGTGGGCCTTGGGTAGCGGATCATCCCGCTATCGAGGATCGGGAAACGGGAAAAAATGATAGAACTATAAAAATGATTATCGCCATCAGTATCATAATTGAAATAAAACCAGGGATAGCCCAGGTCTTTTACAGCTTTGATATTATTATAATAAGCAGAATCAATAGAGGTATGAAATTCCTCGAGGCATACTATATCCGCATCCTGTTGCCGGATCAGGTCCATCATTTTTAAGCGCGTCTCACTCCCCTGGTTATTGTTACGTTTTAACTCAATGAACCGGGCCACATTCCAGCTCATGATCCTGATCGTACCGGGTTCTTTTTTATAATTAAACCGGCCTGGAGTATGAAAGGCAAAAAAAACACTGATACTCTTTATACTCAGCAGTAAGGCGATCCCTGAAAGAAGTGCATAGCGGGGTTTTAAAATGATCAGCCAACCGGCGAGAAAAAAAATGACAACAATAAGTAAGAAGGGAAAGGCCAGTCCAAAAAAAGTAATGAACCACCATTTTTGGGGGTTCGGGTAAGGCGCCAGGCAGGATAAAAGGAAAAAAAAGACAACCACTGCATTGGCATAGATAAAAAACCGCTTGGTGAAAAGACGGAACTTGCTGGCCATTGATGCAATTTAGGAAAAAGCCGTGAGCCAATAGCCAGTAATGGGTCAGTTTGAAATTTTGATGGGTTTGTTCACCGCAGAGAACGTGAGAGGCAGTGTTTACGCAGAGATTCTCTGCGAAACCTCTTTTTACTCTTGTTCTCTGCGGTGAATAAATTTCAAACTGACCCACTACCCAATAGCCGTCAGCCATTATAATTTTTCTTCGTCGGCTGCTCTTTTCAGAAGGTCCTTTTCTTCATCCGTAAGCCGTTCATAGCCCTGCTGGTTAATCTTGTCAAGTATCTCGTCCACCCGCTGCTGGGTAACATTCGGAGTTTTTGTGTAAGGACTGGACGTGGCTTTATAGAATAACTCCTCTTTCAGGCTCTTTACTTTTTTAGATGGTTTATCAGGGTTGAAAAGATCATTGAACCAGTCATAAAAATTATTCATCCACTCGCTCCAGTCATACCCCCTGCGTAAAAAGAAAATAAAAAGGAACCCGGTAAAAGCACCAGCCAGGTGAGTGATCAGCGTTCCGGTATCGCCGATAGAAACGGTCGCGAAATCCGAGATCATGTACAAACCTGTTAAGACCCACAGCGGAATACCGCCTTTCAAAAGCGGGAAGATCCTGTAACCTGGTGAGATCATCGTAGTAGCTATAGCAATGGCCATGACACCGGCAGCAGCCCCGCCCATCGTAGCATAGGGTGTAAATACTTTCAGCGAAGGAAGCAGGTTATACGCCAGCATAAAGGCTATGGCCCCACCAAGTGAGCCATAAATAAAGAGGGGGATGATCTTCCTGTTACCTGTAAGGTCCTGGAGGATATATCCAAAACACCAAAGCCATAACATATTGGCAAGTATCTTCCAGACATTATCATGTACAAACATCTGCGTGATGATCGTCCAGGGTTTGTTCAGCAGGGTATTCGTATCCGCCGACAAAGCAAACAATCCCACTACATTCTTATTAAAAAGAGGGAGGGCAATATTTTTATCCTGGTAATTGAAATACCAGAGCGCTTTCACAAAAGCAAGGATCACAAAAAGAATGAGACTGATGGCGACCAGCATCATCAGGGGATTGGTCTTTTGCTCCAGCGAGATCTTTTGTTTGTATTGCTTTTCTGAGTAGGTCATCTGGTTACTTGTTGCTGGTTCCTTGTTGCTGGTTGCTGGTAAAGGTCGTTTAGTTTACCATAGCGTTGTGAATTTTGCTTTTTCCTCTTTATCTCCTTCCCTTCTCTTTTACCTCTTAGCCTTAGTACAACGTTTTCCGGTTGGTTTTGTTCCAGATCAATACAATTATAAATCCCGTTATTGCTCCGCCCAGGTGGGCAAAATGCGCCAGGTTATCACCACTGATCCGGGCCACCCCGCCAAAGAGATCGATGGCTGCTAATCCCAGCATCGCCCATTTTGCTTTTACCGGCACAGGAATAAGCATTATATATAATTCGGTGTTGGGGAATGTATAAGCAAAAGCTGCCATCACACCCATGATAGCACCCGAAGCACCCAGTGCAGGAGCAGCAGCGCCTATATGACTTTGAACCGCTGCCATATCATTGATCTCAAAATAATGTAATAATTGCTCGCAACGGAAATACTGCATCCCCAGGTGAAGCGCCGCGGCGCCCAATCCACAGGCGAGGTAAAATAATAAAAACCTTTTCCCACCCCAGACATTCTCCAGCACCCTCCCAAACATCCAAAGCGTGAACATATTGAAAAGGATATGGAAGATCCCCGGCGGTGGGGCATGAGCAAAAAGGTGAGAAGCTACCTGGTAGGGTTGAAATCTATCGGTTGTATCCAATGCGCCGTGCTGAACGAGAAGTTCATGTAGCTTTTCCGGCATGATGGGCCACATCACCAGTTTTTCAGTAATCTCGTATTGTTTCAGTAATACCTGCGCCAGGTAAACCAGTACATTTATAATAATAAGGTTTTTAACGATCGGGGGAAAACTATCTGGACGGGTATAGCGAAAATCACTCATCGGGCAAATTTAAGACATATACACGATTGTCTGGTAAGAGCCAAGGTACAGTCAGTTTGAATTACTTTTCAACGCAGAGAATGGAGGACACAAAGTTTACGCAGAGATCTCTGCGTAAGCTTTGCTTCTTATTTCTCTGCGCTTAAAGAAAATCAATTTTTCTGTTTCAATTTCAACTGCACCACGTTCTCTATATGGTGTGTATGCGGGAACATATCCACGGGTTGTACTTTTGTTACAGCATATTTCTCATCCAGTAAATTCAGATCTCTTGCCTGTGTGGCGGGGTTACAACTAACATACACCACTGTCGGGGCAGCGATCTCCAATATCTTTTTGACCAGTTTCTCGTGCATCCCAGCCCTTGGCGGATCGGTGATGATCACATCGGGCTTTCCATGCGTGGAAAAAAAATCATCGTTACAGATGTCAATCACATCACCGGCAAAAAACTGCGCTGTTGTCAGTCCGTTCAGCGCGGCATTCTCTTTTGCATCTTCAATAGCTGCTGCGATCATCTCTACCCCGATCACTTTTTGGGCCTTACCGCTTACAAAAATGCCGATGCTGCCTGTACCACAATAAAGATCGTAGACCGTTTCCTTTCCGGTCAGCTCCGCGAACTCTCTTGTCACTTTGTATAATTGTTCTGCCTGCCTTGTATTGGTTTGAAAAAATGATTTTGGACCGATCTTGAATTGAAACCCTTCCAGTCTCTCCATTGCATAACCATTACCTGAATAAACTACCGGTTCCAGGTCATATAAACTGTCATTCCATTTTGTGTTAACAGTATAAAGTAAGGTCGTGATGGAAGGGAATTGCTCCTCTACATGTTGCATGAGTAATTGGATCTTCTTCTCCTCCTTTTCCCCCACCACGATATTGACCATCAGTTCTCCCGTGGTGCAGAGACGAACCTGCATGGTTCGTAAAAAACCATGGTGCCCCCGGATATCATAAAAGGACCAGTCATTTTTTATCGCAAAGTTTTTCACCGCCAGCCGGATAGCATTGGTTGGTTCTGCCTGCAGGTAACAGGTTTGAATGTCCACGATCTTGTCGAAGAAACCTTTGGCGTGAAAGCCGGCGACTCTCGAAGCCCCCCTGCCCCCCGTTAGGGGGTTCTCAGAGTCTTCAAAGTTGTATAAGTCATTACTGGTTTCGGAGTCTAAGGCCCCTCCTGCGGAGGGGTTTGGGGAGGCCGGCTTCTCCCTCGTATACTCCTTTGTCCCAAATGTATATTCGATCTTATTCCGGTAATGACTCGTTTCAACTGCGCCGAGTATCGGTTGAAAGACCGGCAACGAAATTTTTCCGATCCTTTTCAGGGTTTCCTCCACTTGCCTGTGTTTATAAGCCAGTTGTTTTTCATAAGGCAGCATTTGCCACTGGCAACCCCCGCAAACGCCAAAATGAGAGCAAAAGGGCTCTACCCGGTCGGATGACAGCGAATGTGTAAATAGAGGTATCCCTTCGGCCCAGTCCTTTTTGTTCTTTAATAAACGTACATCAACGATATCTCCCGGTACCACATTTTCTATAAAAATGACTTTCCCGTCCACCCGGGCTAACGACTTACCTTCGGCCGCATAATCTTCCACCAGCAGCTTTTCCAGGACAATATTTTTCTTTTTTCTTCTCACGGCGCAAATATACCCCTAACCCTAAAGGGAATGAAGAATACCCCTGCCTGTCCTTACCAAAAGCAACTAATTCTTTCATTAAGGCTTCATTAACGAACTTTCCCCTCCTCTCCTTTAAGAGGTGGAGGTTTTTAAATACCTTTACCCGATTCATTCTGACTATGAAAAGAATTTTATCGCTGGCCGGACTGCTCCTGGGATTTAGTGCTATTGCTCAAAATGCTTACGAGATCAAAGTGACTTTTAAGCCTTTCAAAAAACAATATATCTACCTGGGCCATTATTTTGGCAAACAATACCCCATCATTGATTCGGCTTTGCTGAATGATAAAAGCGAAGCAGTCTTTAAAGGCCCTAAAAAACTGCCCGGTGGCATCTACCTGGTAGGCTATCCAAACAGATCGGGGTTTTTTGAGATCCTTATTGACAAACAACAAAAATTTTCCATAGTAGCTGATACCGCCACTATGAAAAAAGGGATCACCTTCATCAATTCCCCTGACAATGTTCTGTTCAACGGGTACCAGCAGTATATGGCTATAAGAGGAAAAAGGATCGCGGAATTACGGGGACAATTGAGTGTTGCAAAAACCAAAGAAGACTCCGCCAGCCTCATTGCCGAACTGACCAAAGAAGATAAGATCGTTTACAATTACCGGCAGGCTTATATCAAAAATAATCCAGCGAATATCCTTAGTGCTTTACTGATCAGCATGCGGGAACCTGAACTTACAGGAAATCTGAAAGACCCCAAGACGAAAGCCGATTCACTGGCTTCTTATACTTATTTTAAAAAACATTACTGGGATGGTGTTGGTTTCTGGGATGGTCGTTTGGCCTACACCACTTTCTTTGAAGAAAAACTGGATAAATATTTTGAACAACTCGTCCTGCCACAGCCCGATTCCGTAATCAAGGAGATCGACTGGATGCTGGGATATGCGAGTGCCAACGAAGAAATGACAAGGTTCCTGCTGGTTAAGTTTGTGAACCGCTACCTCGTTCAGAAGTACATGTGGGAGGACGCTATCTTCCTCCATCTTTTTGAAAAATATTTTGCCAATAAAAATTATTCCTGGCTGGCTGAAAAAGGGCGGAAGACTATTACAGAAAGAGCGTATAGTTTAATGGCCAATATCATGGGTACACCGGCTTCTGATATTGATCTGCCGGACAGCACCGGCACGACAAGGACCCTCTACAATGATTCGTCAGCATATACGCTGGTAGCTTTCTGGGACCCAACCTGTGAACATTGTAAAGAAGTATTACCCAAACTGGATTCCTTTTACCGGGCAAAATGGAAAGCCGCGGGCATGAATATCTATGCTGTTGCCAAAGAAACCGATGGTACCAAAAAAGACTGGCTGAATTTTATAAGAGCCCAGCAATTAGTGGGCTGGACGCACGTTTATTATTCCAAAGCAGATGATAAGGCCCGTATTGACGCCGGCATTCCCGGCTATTCACAGCTCTACGATATCCAGAGTTTTCCTACCTTATATTTACTGGACAAGGACAAACGAATCATTGCCAAAAAATTGTCTTACCAGCAGATCGATGAGGTATTGAAAATAAAGATGAAGGGACAGTAGCTGGTTGTTGGGTACTGGTTACTGGTATCCAAAAACTGGCCAGTCATTATACTCTTTGAACAACAAAATCATTGACAGTAACAAGAAACCAGCAACCAATAACCAGTAACCAGTAACAAGTAACCCGCAACATGAACAAGCACTCAATTTTCGCTATCCTGGCCTGCCTGGTCATGATGACCGCATCCTCCCAGACGCTTTTCCGGTATGGAAAATATTCCGCGGACGCGCAGGATTTCCTGAAAGCGTACAATAAGAATAATACCCATCCTGTAAAGAATAAGGCTAAATCGATAAGTGATTATCTTGATCTCTATATCAAATCCAAATTAAAAGTTCGTGAAGCCTATGACCGGGGTTATGATACCATGCACCAGATCACCATGGAAGTGGATAATCTCCGTTCGCAGGTTGCCGAGAATTACCTGACCGACCCGGCCATGGGCCAGCTTCTTTTTAAAGAGGCATTCCAGCGCAGCCTGAAAGATATTCATACCGCCCATATCTTTATCTCTTTCCGGAATGAACAAGGCGGCTTCGATACAATAGCCGCAAATAAAAAGAGAGATGCCATCCTCCAGCGACTTCAGAAGGGGGAAGATTTTTTAACAGTAGCGCAGCAAAGTTCTGAGGACCCTTCCGCGAAGATCAATAAAGGCGACCTGGGTTATATCACTGTCTTTACGCTTCCTTACCCGTTTGAGAATACTATTTATAAAACTGCGGTGGGAAAATATTCTGTTACCCAATCAAAATCCGGTTACCATATTTTCAAAAATCTTGGCGAACGCAAAGCTGTTGGCAGGATAAAGGCGCAACAGATCCTGCTGGCCATTCCTCCCGGTTCAGACGAAGCCAGCAAAAAACAGATCAGCAAACTGGCTGATTCCCTTTACAAACGCATCATGGCGGGGGGCGATTTCAGCAAGCTTGCCGCTGCCTTCAGTAATGATTATATCAGTGCGGCTTCTGGCGGCACGATGCCGGATATCTCGACAGGCCAGTATGACAGGGAATTTGAGAACGCCTTATGGGCTCTCCCAAAGGATGGTGCCGTCAGTAAACCTTTTCTTACTTCTCATGGGTGGCATATTGTAAAACGTGTTTCTTTAAAACCCGTGATCACGGACCCGGCCAACAAAGCGAACCAGGTGGAACTGCAGGATAAGGTGAAAGCAGATGCCCGCTGGAAATCTTCCCGTGATTTTATTTATGATCGCGTAGCAAAAAGCGGTAGCTATACAAAACATGCATATAGTGAAATAGCTTTCTGGGCATATACTGACAGTATCTTCGAGATGAAACCTTTGGGTCTCGGACGAAATGTAAATGCAAAAACTCCCTTGTTTACGATCGGCGACTCAACCTATACTATGCAGGACTGGATCACTTATTCCAATTCGAACCGGTACAAACAGGATGGAACAGGTCTCAAACCATGGCCACAGGTCTGGGATGATTATGCAAAATCTTCCATGTTCAATTATTACCGGGATCACCTGGAAGATTTTAGCCCTGAATTTCACAGCCAGATGACAGAGTTCAGGGACGGTAACTTGTTCTTCGAGATCATGCAACAGGAAATCTGGAATAAGGCGCAAGCCGATTCCGCCGCCTTACTGGCCTTGTACAATGAGAACAAAAAGAATTACACCTGGAAACAAAGTACGGATGCGGTATTCTTCTTTTGCTCTGACGCGGCAACCGCGAAGACCGCTTATGACGAGGTTAAAAAGAACCCGGCCAACTGGCGCAGGATCGCCGAGATGTATTCTGAAAAAATAATCACCGATTCTTCCCGGTATGAATGGAGCCAGGTACCAGGGCTGGGGAAAGCAACGCCAAAACCAGGCATGTTATTGCCACCGTTGACAAACAGCACGGACAATACAGCCTCGTTTGCTTATATCATTAATGTTTATCCGCAACCTACACAGCGTAGTTTTATTGAAGCAAGAGGATTGGTGATCAATGACTACCAGGTAATACTCGAAAAACGTTTTGATGAAGCGTTGAGAAAAAAATACCCTGTTGTTATTGATCAGAAGGTGCTGGAGAGTATTTCGAAATAATCGTTCGAAGGTTTCAACACAGAGGCACCGAGAAACAGAGTTACACAGAGATTAGTTTAAAATAACTCTGTGTAACTCCTTAACTCTGTATCTCTGTGTTGAAAAAAATCGCTTTTACTCTTCAGTTACAAATTCCTCACCACATTGCTCACCACATGCGGTTTCCCAAGTGTATAAAAATGCAATACAGGAACTCCGTTTTTCTTTAAGTCTCTTGATTGGTGAAGTAACCACTCCTCACCTACTTTTTCCACCTCTTCATCAGTCCGGCATTTCAGGATCTCGGTAGAAAGGTCATTCGGGAGGTCTATATAAAATGTTTTTGGCAAGACGGTTAATTGCTTCTTTGTGGTTACAGGCTTAAGTCCCGGGATAATGGGGATATTGATCCCAATTGCACGGCAGGCATCCACGAAAGCATAGAATTTTGCATTATCAAAGAACATCTGTGTAATGATATAGTCTGCCCCTGCATCCACTTTGGCTTTCAGGTAGGCCAGGTCGCTATCCATATTGGGTGCTTCGAAATGTTTTTCCGGGTAACCGGCCACCCCAATACAGAATTCTGTTTTCTGTGTTCCTTTAAGATCATCTTCGAGGTAGATGCCCGCGTTCAGGTTAACAACCTGCTTCAATAATTCGCTGGCGTATTTGTGACCACCGGGTTCGGGTTCAAAAATGGTTTCATTCCTGGCGGCATCGCCTCTTAACACCAACACGTTGTCGATCCCCAGGTAACGGAGATTGATAAGAGCATCTTCTGTTTCATTGATACCAAATCCACCACAGATCAAATGCGGAACGGTATCTACATTGTATTTGTTCATGATGGCCGCGCAGATGCTTTCCGTTCCCGGCCTTTTCCTGATAACCACTTTCTCAAAGCTGCCATCCAGTCTTTTCTTGAAAACATGCTCACTCCGGTGATAGGTAACATTGATAAAGGAAGGTTTGAACTCCATCAGTGGGTCCAGGTGATTATACAATGCTTCAATGCCTTTACCTTTTAAAGGAGGCAATACTTCGAACGAGATAAGGGTATCTTTTGCTTGCTTGATATGGTCTATAACCTTCATAAGTGTGCAAAGCTAACAATGCAGGGGCATTAGTCAAAATGTTAGGGCATGCAGAGAGCGCTGGGCCCGCAGGGATTGCGTATACACCGTCCGCGTCCCCTGCGCACCCTGCGTGAGAATACCCTCTTCCGGCTTATACTGTTAAGGGTGAGTGATAATTCCCAGAATGGATCCTCTTCCTTGACGGGCATAGCTTATTTTTGCTGGGTATGGCATTTACAATTGAAACCAGGGGTCTTGTAAAAAAATATGGCAGCCGCACGGTTGTCAACCATGTCTCTTTCGAAGTAAACCAGGGAGAGATCGTGGGACTGCTGGGACCTAATGGTGCCGGGAAAACCACTTCTTTCTACCAGGTGGTAGGATTGGTAAAACCGGATGAAGGAAAGGTTTTCCTGAACGGCAAGGATATTACCCAGCTTCCCATGTACAAAAGGGCAAAAATGGGAATTGGATATCTGCCACAGGAAGCTTCTGTTTTTCGTAAGCTGAGCGTTGAAGACAATATCTCCGCCATCCTGGAAATGACCGATCTCCCAAAAGCAGAACAAAAAGCCAAACTTGAATTCCTGCTGAATGAGTTCCGCCTGCAGCATGTCCGCAAAAGTAACGGCGATGTACTTAGCGGCGGGGAAAGAAGACGGACAGAGATCGCCCGCGCTTTATCGGTCGATCCCAAATTCATTTTACTCGATGAACCATTTGCTGGTATCGATCCTATCGCCGTAGAAGATATCCAGGCCATTGTGGCCCGTCTAAAATACAAGAACATTGGTATCCTTATCACCGATCACAATGTAACCGAAACTTTATCGATCTGCGACAGGGCCTATCTCCTGATCGAAGGAAAGATATTCAAACATGGAACAGCCGAAGAGCTGGCAGCAGATGAGGAAGTCCGCCGGCTATATCTCGGAAGGAATTTTGTACTTAAAAGAAAAGATTACCTGCATGAAGAAGCCAGCCGGGCGGGGGAGGCTTCACGGCAACAGGAAGCCAGGAATTTGCAATGAATAGAGTGGGGTTTAGCTAGTGGCGAGTGGGAAAAGCAAACGATTCCTCTGCGTTAACTACCTAATAAAACAATTTCTTCCTACTCGCCACTCGCCATCCCCTACTAGTCTACTAGCCTATAAGCCTACAAGCCTACCACTATAACAGTAAGTTTTCACTATTGCTTTTATTTCTCTATTTTGCTTTCCTCAATGAGGTTATTATCTCCTGCCATATCATCCCTTGCCCGTATGCGGCTCTGGCGCATAGAAGCGTGGAAGAATAACCCCCTGGATGCCCAGCGTGAAGTATTGCAGGACCTTGTTACTTCCGCCCAGTACACAGAGTTCGGGAGAAAATACAATTTTTCCAATCTCTTCAATGTCCGGGATTTCAAAATGGCTGTTCCGATTCATGAATACAATGATCTCAAGCCTTTTATCGAAAGGATCATGAACGGGGAGCAGAATATTTTATGGAATACACCTATTTACTGGTTTGCCAAAAGCAGCGGCACGACCAGCGATAAAAGCAAATTCATTCCCATCAGTGATGAAAGTCTTGAAGAAGGACATTATAAAGGATCGAAAGATGTCTTGTCCATGTACTACCAGTTCAAACCAGATTCTGAACTGCTCACAGGAAAGGGATTGCTGATCGGCGGCAGTCACAGCATCAACCCAATGAACAAGGAAGCACAGTATGGCGATCTCAGCGCGGTGCTTTTCCAGAACTCCCCTTTCTGGGCGCATTGGCTGCGAACACCCGATCTCAGCATCATGTTGATGGATGAATGGGAAAGCAAGATCGAAAAACTCGCGGCTGCCACCATCAAAGAGAATGTAACCTCCGTATCCGGTGTGCCTACCTGGACACTTGTTTTGTTCAAACGGATCCTAGAGATCACGGGAATGAAGACCATTGCTGAAGTTTGGCCCTCACTGGAACTATTCATGCATGGCGGCGTCTCCTTCACTCCTTATAAGGAACAGTTCCAGAAACTGATCGGGAAAGAGGTCCATTACCTGGAGATGTACAATGCCAGCGAAGGATTCTTTGCCGCCCAGGATATTCCCGGCAGTGAGGGCATGTTATTGTTTCCCGACCATGGCGTCTTCTATGAATTCATGCCGGTAAGTGAATACGGGAAAAAAGATCCGCAAACCGTCGGTCTCCAGGATGTGGAAGTAGGCAGGAATTATGCCCCTGTCATCAGTACAAACGGAGGATTATGGAGATACCTGCTTGGCGATACGATCCAGTTCACGCTTTTAAAACCTTTCCGTATCAAAGTATCCGGGCGCCTGAAGCATTACATGAATGCGTTTGGTGAAGAAGTGATCGTTGACAATGCTGATAAAGCCATTGCTATAGCATCAGAAAAAACAGGCGCTGTCGTAAATGACTACACAGCAGCGCCCGTTTACTTCTCCGATGCTTCCAACGGCGCCCACGAATGGCTGATCGAATTTGAAAAAGAGCCGCCCTCCCTGGAAGATTTCACTAAGGAATTAGATATCGCGCTGAAAAACATCAACAGTGATTATGAGGCCAAACGATATAAAAGCATTGCCTTACGTATGCCCGTCATCCATGCGCTGAAGAAAGGAACTTTTGATGAATGGCTGCGTGGCCGGGGAAAACTGGGTGGACAACATAAAGTACCGAGGCTAAGCAATGAAAGGGACTTCGTAGAAGAAGTCCTGTTCCTTGATAAGAATTACATTTGTTAACCATCAATAGTTTTATATGAAATTACTGGAAGGAAAAGTCGCGATCGTTACCGGCGCCGCCCGTGGCATCGGCGAAGGCATTGCTATAAAATTCGCTGAACAAGGCGCTAATGTGGCTTTTACGTATGTAAGTGACAGCAGCGAGGAAAAAGCAGTTGCTCTTGAAAATAAATTGGTATCACTGGGCGTAAAGGCGAAATCTTATAAAAGCAACGCCGGTGATTTTGCCCAATGTGAAGCCTTTGTCAATGATGTGTTGAAAGAATTCGGTACCGTTGATATTTGTGTGAACAACGCTGGTATATCCAAAGACAATTTATTACTCCGGATGACGCCCGAACAATGGAACGATGTGATACAGGTAAACCTCAACAGCGTATTCTATATGACCAAGCAGGTGATCCGCCCGATGATGAAAGCAAAATCCGGTTCGATCATCAATATGAGTTCGATCATTGGGGAGATCGGCAATGCCGGCCAGAGCAGTTATGCCGCCAGCAAAGCTGGTATCATCGGTTTTACCAAATCGGTAGCGAAAGAACTGGGCAGCCGGAATATCCGCTGCAATGCGATAGCCCCCGGTTTCGTAGAAACGGATATGACCAGTTATTTGAAGGAAGGAGAAGCTGCTGATAAATACAAGGCAGGTATACCACTCGGCAAATTCGCTACTACAGAAGACATTGCTAATGCGGCTTTGTTCCTCGCTTCTCATATGAGTTCATACATTACAGGGCAGACGCTGAGTGTATGTGGGGGTCTAAATATTTAGCTAAGAGGTTAAAGGAGGGGTAAATGAGAAAAGGAGATTATTTTAATCGGAGATCCTGTTATTTGTCCTGGATATGTTCTCTACCCAATTATTGAATACACGGTGAATTCCATCTTTCATTTTGGGTACCTTGAAGTTAATAATGATCCCATGTTTCAAATTAAGTAAAGAAAGATAACTGTGGACCTGATTAAAATGAACTGGATGAAGGGGATGAACGGATTTAACCTCAATAAGCAGCTTTCCCTCCACTAATAGATCAAATTTATACGCATCCCGGATATAGAGGTCTTCATATTGAATACTGAGAAGGCGCTGGCGTTCGATTGTTAATTTTAGTTTTGCCAATTCATAAAATAGTATCTCTTCATAAACTCTTTCAAAACATGCCGAACCAATTCTGGTATGAATCTTTATACATATTCCAATCAACAGGTCTGTTAACTGATTAATCTCCACCCTCTTTTATTTCAAGAACTAAAACTAGCTAGTCGCTCTAATCAATCCTTGAGGAAAAAACTTTAATTGCCGGGTTTTTTCTCCTCTTCTCTTTTTAGCCCTCCTTTAACCTCTTAGCTTAGAATCCTTTTACGACGGGCTTAAATGTATTCTTACTGTCCACGATCTTTACACTCTTTACATTTAATTTGTAGTTGGCGATCTTTTCATCTTCCTCCAGTACATCTTTAGGCAATCCCGCTTTCACAAGATTGGAATAACTCATGGGAGATGGCTTGTTTTGTTCCAGCGCGGTTTTTAAGGGCCCAGCTTCGCTGTCATCGGTTACGATGGTCACAAACATATTTTTGGTTTGCCAGTATTTTTTGATGGCCTTGTTCACATCTTCCACGGTAAGTTTGGCGAGCAGCGCATCCATTTCCTGGATATAATCCTTGCGGCCATAATAACGGGAATCCATGAGGAATCCCAATTGTCTTTCCGGCGTTTGAATATAAAGTTTGTTGTAACTCCGGAGAAACTGGCGTGTCAGTTCAAAATCCTCCTTGCTCATCCCGTTCGCGATAAGCTCATCGATCTCCCGTACGGCAAGGCGGAGTGCAAATTGCGCATGCCCCGTTTCAATCCCGTCAAGCTCTTTATATTGTTTTTTTAATCCTTCCGCCACCTGTACCGGCCTGATCCAGATCGAAAAATAATTGGAACTGCGGGGCACCCCCGGAACGGGAAGCATATTACCACCGCCATTCTCATACCATTCTATATAAGAATAATCTCCGTAATTCATGGAGCGGGTGGTACGTATCTTATCATACAGTTTACCATAGCTTTTGCGATGCTCCCCGAGATAGGAATTCGCCACCATCATTGCGGCAAAATCATCATCGGTACGGGTGATGGCGAGGGGAAACCCGGTAAAGATGGCAGACCCAAGAGCTTTCTCTTTTGAAACGATCTCCACGTTAATACCATCAGGTTTATTCGCTTTCCCGGCCACCGGCAGATCCGGGTTTGTATTGGGCAACATATTCATGTCCTTTTTCAAACGATCCAGGAAGGCTGCAGAATAATTCCCGGCAATACCGATACGTAAATTATTACGCGTAAAAAAAGTCTTATAGTGCGCCTTCACATCGTCCAGCGTGATAGCGCTTACACCGGCGGTAGTGCCATCTACCATATGCTGGTAATTCGTACCCCTGAATAAAAGGTCTTCAAGCGCCATTTTACTATATTCTTCATCGGAAGAAGTACGGATAACCTCCTCTACATAATTCTGCTGGTTTGATCTTACATTCTTAAAATCCTCGTCGGCGAAAGCCGGGGATAAAATAAGATCTCTTAACACAGGATAGAATTTATCAGCGAAATCCTTATGGACCTGGAAAGTAAAAACAACCACTTCTTTATCGACAGAAACATCATAGTTAACGGCCATGGGATAGATAAGTTCCTGGATCTGTTTGGCCGTCTTATCCTTTGTTCCCCCCTGTATCACGGTATTGGCCGTAGCAGAAGTAAGACCATCCTTCCCGGCCGGGTCCGAGATCGAACCATTCCGGAACATGAGTTTGATCACCACCTTATTTGATTGCGGTTGTTTTAATTCAACCACTTCCTGTGCATTTACAAAAAAAGTAGCCAGCAGGAAGCTTGACAATAAAACAGTAATTACCAGTTTATTTTTCATGGTGCTATTTTCTTTTTTCAATATTTATTTTACGTTACCCGAATCAGCCGGGCTGATCGTCGCGATGGTCAGTGAACTAGCCGTAAAATATTTTTTTGCGGCATTCATGATATCAGCGGCGGTCACTTTATCAAACAATGCATAATAATTGTTCAGGGATTCCGGGTTCCCGGTAAGCCAGGTATACAGGGCCATTGAATTGGCGATCTGGTCAGGACTATCCAGCCGCATGGCAAAACTGTACTTGATGTTTGATTTGGTATCGGCCAATTTTTGGGGATCAAGCGGAACTGTTTTGGCTTTTTCAAGTGCTTTCATTAATTCATCTTTTAAATATTGCAGGTCCTCAGCCTTTACAGCGGAAATTCCGAAGGACATCAACTGAGGGTCGCGGGTAAGACTGGGTCCGCCATTGATAAAACGGGCCTTCTGTTCCTTTATCACCAGTTGCTGGTAGAGATCCCCACTTTGATCAAGTAGCAGGGTAGCAAGAATATTCAATGCCGGCAGATCCATATCATGATCGGAAAAAGCGGCGCCTTTGAAATTCAGGCTGACATAAGGCGGAAAGCCCGCCTGTTGTATATGTACATATCTTGTACCTGCCTGGGCCGGTTCTTTTTCAATTACCGGTGCATAAGAGCCATGCTTCCACCCTCCAAAATATTTTTCAGCGTATTTATTCACTTCCGCCTGTGTCACATCACCGGTCACGATGATGGTAGTATATTCAGGACGGTAGAAACGGTCAAAAAAGACCAACGAATAATCATACTGGTTGGGCATATCCACGACATCCTTGAAAAAACCCATCGTAGTATGCTTGTAAGTATGTTTGTCAAAAGCGGTATTCAATAATTTCTCATACAATTGCTGGTAAGGGCTGGCAGAATTTTTCGTGTACTCTCCTTTTACGGCCCCGGCTTCTGTTTTAAAATCATGTTCACTATATTTCAGGTGCTGGAAACGGTCCCCTTCCACTTCGAACATCTTTTCAATCATGCCCGCATTCCCTGTCATATGGAATACCGTGCGGTCAACTGATGTATTCGCATTGGCAGAGGCTCCGATCGATTTTAAAACCTGGTCATAAGCTTCCTTGGAATATTTTTCCGTACCCCGGAACATCATGTGCTCAAAGAAATGGGCGAATCCTGTCTTGCCTTCTTCCACCTCTTCTCTCGATCCTGCCCGCACGACAATATAAAGCGAAGCAAGGCCGGGACTTGTGAATGGAACAGTGACCACATTCAGCCCGTTAGACAATTTTTTCTGGGAAATACCAAAAGGCAGGATTTTGTTTTTTACTGCAGTTTGCCCAGCAACTACACCGGAACAGAGTATAAGCAATAAACAGAGGGGTAATAAACGATACTTCATAAAATTGTATTTAGCATTTGCAATCGTGAAATTCGGCAGTGTCTCAAATTGAAAAATATAAGGAGAACCACAGATAACACAGAATAAAATATTCACAGATTACACAGTGTTATCTGTGCAGCAATCCGTTTAATCTGTGGTATAAAATCAAACTGATACACTACCGGAAATTCTAATATACACTGATTTTTGAAAATAACCTTATTTGAAAAAATGGCCATGACAGGCGGCATTTATCCCATAATCTTTATCCCTCTTTTTTGGATATACGCATGCCACAATATCATGGCCGCGATAGTACGGTGCGGTCGCCAGGCTTCCGCGATCGCCAGCATCGCTTCTTTGCTTATATCTTTTGGCAAATTTTTGACTTCTTTCAGGCTATTGACCAACGCGATATCTCCCAGGGGAAAAAGGTCCGTTCGTTGTAAACCATGCATCAGGTACACATCGATCGTCCAGTGCCCGATGCCTTTTAATTTAATGAGTTCGGCTCTTACTGCTTCGTCGGGAAGGAGCGACAATTTTTTAAGGTTTATTTGCTTTGCCAGGATCGCTTTCGCCAGCTCCCTTGCGTAAACAATTTTTTGACGGCTGAAATAACAAGCTCTCAGCTCTGCATCGGTAAGCAAAAGAATCTTTGCAGGGGTTACAAAACCGATCTTTTGTTTTAGCTTTTTAAAGGCAGCATACGCGGAAGCCAGGGAGACCTGTTGTTCAAGGATCGTCAAAATAAGGGTTTGGAAAGTGGCCGGCCGGGTCCACATTGGCGGGTAGTTATGTTGCCGGATAATATTGCCCAGGTCAGCATCCAGGGTTGCCAGGGTCCTGCAAATCCGGCGGAAGCTGGCGGCATTAAAGGTGCTGATATTTTGTTTCATTAAACTTATTTAATACTTTCAGCAGACCAAACCTTCTGTTATGAAAAAAAAGACACCCCTGCTTCTCGGGTTGTTTGCCTGCATCCTTTTCAGTTGCGGCAATAAAAAAGAAAAAGACAATCCCCCTCAAAATAATGATTATCTGGTTAGCATGACCGGCATCGACAGCCTGAAACTGGAGATGACCAAAGCACAGTTGGAAAAGTTATTGAACACAAAACTTAGTCTTCCGGGTTGTGCCACTGACAGTGGTGGCGATACCATCAATGTTAAGTACAAGAATATGGATATGACCCTTTTCATGTATGGTAGTGATGATAGTACGGCGACCCTCCGCAGTATTCAAACAACCAATGCTTCCTGCAAAACAGCCGCTGGCATCGGTGTGGGTGCCGACAAAATGAACGTGATCGACAGTTATGCGGATTATGGTAAATATGTTGCCCCCGAATTAGACATCTACCCGGTACGTAGCACTACCAAATCAGCAGTGGCAGTAAGGGATACGGTGAATACCGGTGCCATGGTCTTTCATATTATCAATAAAAAAGTAGTGTCTGTTGAAGTAATATCCTATTACGAGTTTGAGTGACCAGTTTTTATAACCCTGAACAAATTTGTTATGAAAAAAATGATCCTGTTTACCTGCTTCTCAGCCCTTGTGTTTTTTGCAACCGCTCAAAAGCCCGATCATCTTGTGAGTTTCGAAGGAATAGATGAACTGCAGATCGGGATAGGAAAAGCTGAAATAGAAAAATTATTAA
This sequence comes from Chitinophagaceae bacterium, assembly GCA_031371915.1. Lineage (GTDB taxonomy): Bacteria > Bacteroidota > Bacteroidia > Chitinophagales > Chitinophagaceae > JJ008. The sequence goes on from JANMKG010000146.1 coordinate 23,541, forward strand.
CTACCAGGATCTTATTCAAACATATCGGCATAGATGAACAATATACCGAGACCTTTAAAGTAAAGTATAAGGGTACCGATATGGAGATTGATTTGATGGGATCGGATCAAAAAACAACCCGGCTTGATGGTATACGGACAACCAGTCCTTTATTTAAAACAGCTGAAGGGATTGGAATAGGGACTGACCAGGAAACGATCATCAATACGTACGAAAAACATTTGCTTATCATTACCAAAGAATACATTACCCTTGTCGATATTGATAATATTCATTCGTCGATCGTATTCCGGATGCAAAACAAAAAAGTGGTGGGCATCGGCACAGAACCCACTGCGGCATTCAGGGACCGCGAATAATCACATTGGCAAGCATCCCCATCTATAACCTTTAAATTGTTGATCATGAAAAATTTCTTAGTGTACCTTATCCTGGCTTTTGTTCTTTTAAGTTGCAATCAAAAAGACAAAAAAGAGCCGGAGAAAAAAATTGAAAAAACTGAATATACGATCACCAAGGACGGGATCGGGGACCTAAAGATCGGGATGAGAGATGCTGACGTGGAAAAAATAGTGAACCAGCGATTCAATTTCAGGATGGTCATTGATTCACCGGGTTATTGGCAGGATACCGTCAAAGCGAAATACAAAGACATTGATGTTTCCCTTTATTTCGAACGGCTGGACGGTGATTCAGACAGCTCCTACATGCAGCTCACTGGCCTGGTGACAAGTAGCACTCTTTGTAAAACCGAATACGGTGTTGGGATAGGTGATGACAGGTCGGCTATTCTCCAGCCTTACGATGATCGGCCGATAGATATGGGCCCTGAGTATGAACAGGTAAATGATACGACCTGGGCGCTCAGCAAAACTAAGTATTCCGTTAACGTGAAAGATGACAAATGGGACCGGGAGATCATTTTTCACCTGGTGAATAAAAAAATAGTGTCCTTAGGAGTCGGGTTGATTATGGGCGAGTAATAAAGCGTATTTATTTTTTCCTGAATTTCAAAATAGCATCCCTGGTAAAATCGCTAAGCACCAGCCTTCCGCTGATGGCAGCCCTATCCATCAATAATTTATCCCAGTGTTCCGTTCCATTCCAGAAGATCTTTTTCATCTCTGTCATGGCACCGGGACTTGAATGGGAAAGCGTATAAGCCAGCCGCTTGACGGATTCATCCATTTCTTCAATCGTTGGGTGTAATTCCGCATACAATCCTTTTCGTTTGGCCCAGTCTGCATTCCGCCACATCGTGGCATCAATGGCCAGTTGAGAAAAAGCCGAGGACCCGATCTTTCTTTCCACCGCGGGACCTACCACGAAAGGGCCGATTCCTACGGCCAGTTCACTTAGTTTTACTTCGGCTCCTTCCGCGGCGATCGCGTAATCAACAGATGCCGCTAATCCCACTCCTCCTCCCACACATTTTCCCTGTATACGTCCAATAATGAGTTTGGGACATGTCCGCATCGTATTGATTACCCGGGCAAATCCACTGAAAAAAACTAATCCCTCTTCTTCGTTTTTGATAGCCATTAGTTCATCAAAAGAAGCGCCGGCACAAAAAGTTTTTTCACCTGCAGAACGGAGAATGATAACATTTGTATTGGGATCTTCTCCCGCATGCTGTATCGCAACTGCCAGTTCCTGCAAGATATTTCCCGGCAGCGAATTGCTTTGCGAGTGAAAGAATTCTATACTGGTTACCCCCTGCTGGGTTGCCGATCGTACATATGCATCCGTCATAGTAAAAATTATGGTTGATTTTTTTTCGCCACCATCGTCAATATGGTTGCTACTCCTGTTACTTCATTTGTTTCATCGATCATTTCCACCAGCCATTTTACAATACCCTTATCTATGTCATCGCCTCTTTTGAAATCTTCCGGTTTCTCCACGATTCGTTTATCGTTGGGTAATTTCTCTTTGCAGGTAAACCGGATATGGATGGCGGCTCCCGGGTAAACAGGCTTGGTGAATCTCAATTCATCAATACCGTAATTCAGGAGCACGGGGTTCTTCTCGTAACTGTCTACAAAAAGACCTGCCGCGATACTCATAATAAAATAACCATGTGCCACTTGTTGTTCAAACATGGTACCGTTAAAGTCAGTGGTCTTTATATGTGCATAGAAATGATCCCCGCTCAGGTCGGCGAATTTATCTATATCTTCTGAGGTAATGACCCTTCCTTCTGTTATAAGCTGGTCACCGATCTGCAGTTCTTCAAAATATTTCCTGAACGGATGTTTACCCGGATCCTTCCCTTTCGCATAAGGTTGGTAAACACGGGTTATTTCAGTGATCGTGGTGGGTGAGCCCTGCAAAGCTGTGCGTTGCAGGTAATGCTTTACTCCTCGCAAACCACCCATTTCCTCACCACCACCAGCGCGGCCCGGGCCGCCATGTACCAGCAGCGGTAGTGGAGAACCATGTCCCGTACTTTCCCTGGCGCATTCATTATTCAATATGAGTATCCTCCCGTGGTGAGTGGCTGCACCCACCACGTATTGTCTCGCCTCCTTATAATCAGCGGTAACAATTGTAGAACACAAGCTTCCTTTACCCAATTTACTCAGTGCTACCGCCTCTTCTAAATTTTTATACGGCATAATGGTACTGACAGGACCAAATGCTTCCACTTCATGTGCTTCTTTCGCAGCGAAGGGTTGATCATTCATTAATAACAGCGGTGAGATGAACGCTCCTTTATTGGGATCAGCATCTATCACTTCTACACTATCGAGTGAACCATAAACTATTTGCGAGGAAGCCAGCAATTTCTGCACCTGTTCTTTTACTTCCTTGCGCTGGACCTGGCCGGCCAATGATCCCATCCTGACAGTAGTATTCAAAGGATTGCCGATCACTGTTTGTGAAAGTGAAGTGCCAATTGCTTTCCATAACTCTTCCATTTTATTGGCGGGGACAAATATTCTCCGTATGCCGGTACAGCGCTGGCCCGCTTTCAATGTCATTTCTTTCCTGATCTCTTTAATAAAGATCTCCCACTCCGGCATCCCCGGTACCACATCTTCACCCAGCACGATACAGTTCAGGGAATCTGCTTCCATATTAAAAGGAACGGATTCACGTAATATCCTGGGGTTGGAGCGAAGCATCAGTC
>JANMKG010000150.1:0-36829 GCA_031371915.1 Chitinophagaceae bacterium
GTGATCTTTGACATTGAAGCGAATGGTATCCTACATGTAACCGCGAAAGATAAAGGGACAGGAAAGGAGCAAAAGATACATATCGAAGCCGGTTCCGGTTTAAGCAAGGACGAGGTGGAAAAAATGAAGGCCGAGGCAAAGGCTAACGAAGCAACAGATAAAGCAGAAAGAGAAAAAGTGGAAAAGCTGAATATGGCGGATAGCCTGGTCTTCCAGACCGAAAAACAATTGAAAGAATACGGTGAGAAGATACCAGCTGAAAAGAAAACAGCGATTGAGCAGGCTGCGGAAAAATTGAAAGAGGCACACAAAGCCCAGGATATCGCAGCTATTGATACAACAATGGCTGAACTGAATGCAGCGTGGACTGCAGCCAGCGAGGATATGTACAAGGCAACCCAGGATGGTGCTGCACAACAACCCGGTACTGATGGGGCAGAAGGGGCAGGACAGCAAACAGCAGATGCCACAGCGGGTGGGGATAATGTGACAGATGTTCCTTACGAGGAAGTGAAATAAAACGAAATGCTTCTGTCCCTTCTCCGAAAGGAGAGGGGTGCAGGGGTGAGGTCAAAGAAAATAGTTAAAAGCCCCTGCGAAAAACGTGGGGGCTTTTATTTCAAAAAATAAAATTCAACTGATGGAAATCGAAATCTTTACACTAGCCGACTTTGCACAGGACAATAATTCCAAACTAACTATCGTCGGAACCTTTGATGCTATCCAGTCAAAGCAATTCCCGGTAGCCCACCCGGCATGTTCCATCGCGTGCCGACTCAGGTTCTCGGAAAAGGAAACAGGCCCGCATGATTTTAAATTGCGTATGACCGATTCCGAAGGGAAGGAGACCATGCAGCCGATCCAGGGTAATATAAATATCGGCAACCCGCCCAATGGTCAATTTTCCTCGATCAATTTTGTTGTCAATTTTAACCAGCTCCAGTTTGAAAAACCGGGGCGATATTCATTTGAACTTTACATTGACGGCGACTGGAAATCGGGGTTACCACTTTTCCTGAACCAGGCAGTTTAAGTATTTCTTGTTAGGACCATTTCCAGGTATCATTGACATTTGTGACCACTTCGAAGACAGATACCGTGCATTAAATTAATAAAATGATGGCAGTAACCTATTTACTTTCGATACTTTATTTACATATATACTACCAACACACACTTGCCACTTCAACTTTTTTTCGTACATTTGCATCTCAATTCCGGGCTTACCAGCATGCTTGCTGCGGATGACTGAATTCAACACTTCTTCTAACGATTCTTAGTGTTTTTCTTCCATTTTTTGGTCCCGGAACAACATAGTATTTTTTATTAAACCATAATATCATGAAAATTGATGCGAGACCATCTATTGTACAGATGGAACCAGGGGTTTTAAGCAACCTGGTAAGAGAAGTAAAGGAAACATTGGCGACAGACATTGAACTGCCCGAAGTAAAAAAACGTTCCCTCACGTTTGCGCAACTGTGGAATATCCGCAGGAATGCAAGAACGGCCGGGAGCCGCTTCAGCAGGTAATAGTATACAGTTATCCGTTTCCAATTACGGTAAATGCCGGTCACCCGAAAGGGAGGGGCCGGCATTGCTTATTACTACCTCCCAAATTTTTTACGCCTGATTTCTCCAATCTTCTACATTTGTATTCACTAAAACACAGCCGTGACAAAATCTGAGAACCCGTTAATGACCAATTCATACTATGAACTCGTCAAACAAACCTTCAATTTCCCGCAAGAAGGGATCGAAGTGGACAAAGGCAACCTCTATTTTAATGGTCTTGACCTGAATGCCCTGATCGCAAAATACGGCACGCCCCTGAAGCTGACCTATCTTCCTAAGATCGGGATGCAGATCAAAAAAGCCAAGCAGATGTTTGCTGCGGCTTTCAAGAAGCATAAGTATGAAGGCAAATATTTTTACTGTTATTGCACCAAGAGTTCGCATTTCAGTTTCATAGTAGAAGAAGCGTTGAAAAGCGATATTCACCTCGAGACCTCTTATGCTTACGATATCGAGATCATCAAGAAACTTTATGCGAAGAAAAAGATCACCAAAGAAACGCATATCATCTGCAACGGGTTTAAACAAAAAGGATATACGCGCCGGATCGCTAACCTGCTGAATGCAGGTTTTTCCAATGTAGTACCCGTGCTGGATAATAAGGATGAACTGAAAGATTATGCCACTTCCGTGAAAGTCCCTTTCAAACTGGGTATCAGGGTGGCTGCTGAAGAAGAACCCAATTTTCCTTTCTATACCTCAAGACTTGGAATCCGGACCAAGGATATCCTTGAATTCTACGTGGACAGGATCGAGGGCTATGAAAGCAAGTTCCAGCTTAAAATGCTGCATATTTTCCTGAACAAAGGGATCAAGGATGATATTTATTACTGGAGCGAACTGAACAAAGTGATCAATCTCTATTGCCAGTTAAAGAAGATATGCCCGGAACTGGATTCGATCAATATCGGTGGAGGCTTTCCTATCAAACATTCGCTTGGTTTTGAATATGACTACCAGTTCATGATCAACGAGATCGTCCGGAATATCAAGACGGCCTGTAAAAAAGCCAAGGTTCCGATGCCGAATATCTATACAGAATTCGGCAGCTATACGGTGGGAGAGAGTATGGCACATATTTACAGTGTGATCGCGGAAAAGATCCAGAATGACCGGGAGACATGGTATATGATCGATTCCTCATTTATTACCACTTTACCCGACACCTGGGGGATCGGTGAAAAATTCCTCATGCTCCCCGTGAATAAATGGGACCAGGATTACCAGCGGGTGGTGCTCGGGGGTATTACCTGTGACAGCCATGATTACTATGACTCGGAAGAACATATCAATGAAGTATTTCTTCCCAAAACAAACGGCGACAAGGAGCCCCTGTATGTTGGTTTTTTCCATACGGGTGCCTACCAGGACCAAATAAGTGGCTATGGAGGGATCAAACATTGCCTGATACCTTCACCAAAACATGTTATCGTGGGCCATGACCGGAATGGGAAACTGGTTGACTGGCTATATGCAAAACAGCAATCCGCTCAAAGCATGCTGAAGATCCTCGGGTATAAATAATAAAGAGGCCCCTTTGCTGAAGAAGTTCTGTAGTAATACAGTAATAAATTATTTCAGACAAAAAGGCCTGGTATCGTTGTTTGCTTATCAGTAACGCCTGTTGGAATTATTAGCGGAACGGCTGTAGCGTTTCCATTCATTGTATTCCCATTTGCTGTAGTTCACCCGGTGTAAATAAGACCTGTCCAGGTAAAAACGATTGTCAAAGCCTTTCCAGTAAAGAAATCCATCGGGACTCCTGTGATAATATCTTCCATCGGGGTAGCGGTTCATTACAAAACCGGGTCTGGGGCTGATGATCAGGGAAGCGGAATAACGGGGAGCGGGACCTGGAGGAGGCGGGGTCTCGGGATAACGCTCAGTTCTTTCTTTGGTGGCCCAGACACGGCTGGGTTTACAACTGGTAAAAACAAGAGATGCAGCAAGCATAGCCGCTGCCGAAAGGATAAATGTTCGTTTCATGTTCCTGGTTTTAGGGTTTAGAAAAATTCAAATGGTCTGTATCAATAATTTTAGCAACAGTTTTTGTGTGGATTGCTTTTAGTCCCTGCTTCGCTTGATCCTGACCTCACCGGGGTTAGCTGCTTTAGCAACTGGTTCGGTCTCTGCGGGTGCTGTTTTTAATTCAACAGGTGCCGGGTTTGTTTTGACCTGCTCTGTTTGAGCCGGTATAGGTTTAGCAACAAGCACCGGGGATGTTTTTGATTCCTCTGTTCTTAATGTCGAATCATTTGATGCAGGGGTTGCAGGATAAACCTTCGCCAGTTTATCCAGGGCAAGTGTCTTGCTGGCTGTATCCCTGCCCATAATAATATCGGTGGTCACCCAATTGTCTTTGTCGGGCTCCAGGTTATCCAGTTCAAGGAAGCGCAGGGCTGTTGCCTGGCTGTCTTTAACGGATGCCGCGTCACGCGGTGCAAACAGTTTGCTGGTGTATTCCTTACTGGCAGCGCAACCTGCGGCCATTGCCACTATTGATAGTAAAACAACCGCTTGTCCTATTCTTACTGTTTGCATAGCTGTAGATTTTATTTTTAGGGTGATTAAAATCTTAACGCATATATGTTTCAATTCATTTGCCATAAAATCTTAAAATCGATGAACAGCAAATACTTTTTCATAGTCTTAACAGTAATGCTGGCAGGAAGAGGAGCAAAAGCCCAGACAGCAGAAGATTCTGTCAAGACAGTTATCAACAGGATGTTCACCGGGATGAAGAACGCGGATCCCGTCCTGCTGAAAAGTAGTTTTGCAGACAGCATGCTGCTGCAAACCATTTCAAGGAACAAAGAAGGCGTACTGGTAGTACGGAATGAAGACCCTGCCGGGTTCATTGATTTTATCAGCAAAGAATCCCCGGGTAATGCAGATGAACGGATAAGTTTCGATGTTGTGAAAGTGGATGGCCCCCTGGCGATCGCCTGGATACCTTATAATTTTTATTACAAAGGACAGTTTAGCCATTGCGGCGTTAATTCTTTCCAGCTGGTCCGCTTCAACGGGGAATGGAAGATCCAGTATATTATTGATACCAGGAGAAAGCAGGGATGTATGCAGTAAGTGGGGAGTGTTGAGTAGCAAGTAGGGAGTGGGGTATTAGCGTGCATTAGCGCTGCGTGCATTAGCGTTGTAAAAAGAAACCCCCTCGTGGAAACGAAGGGGTGTAAACCAAAACCAACTGCTTATGAGAAAGTTGTCAAATATTTTATTTAATTATAATTTCTGTGGCCGAAGCTTTGACTATCTCCTTCTTGGGAAGGTTTAATGTCAACACTCCATTGATGTAAGATGCTTCGATGTTCGTTGCATCTATTTTTTCGTCCAATGTGAAAGATCTCTTAAAAGACCTGAAGCTGTATTCCCTGCGGATATGCTTCGCGTTCTCTTCTTTCTCCCGATTGCTATCGGGATCATTCGTTTTATCTACAGAGATCGTGAGCAGGTTCTGATCAAGATTCAATTTGAAATCGGTCTTTTCAAAACCCGGGGCTACCACTTCCAGCTGGTAACTTTTGTCTGTTTCTTTGACGTTAACCGGAACAAATCCTTTTCTGTCAGTTCCGTTAAATTCATTTTTGAATAAAGCGGGTAACTCGGTGAAAAGGTCGTCAACTAAATTGTTGAAGGTTCCTTCGAATGGCTTCCTGTTGAATTTTACGTTTGTCATACTTATTTGGTTTTAGGTAATTTGTTTTTTGTGATACTCTTCTTATTCTTCAAAGCATGTACCAGCCCTGTTTGCAGCCTCTTTCCCTGCCAATCCTGGTTTTAGCGCTGCCGGAAGGGAGACAGAATTTCCGAAATAAGGAATATTTGCTGTCATTATTTCTTATAAAGCTTAAGTGTCATAATACAGTAAACATTTTCTTTACTTTTGCGTTCTATTAAAAACAAAAAATATGTATCCTGAAGAAATAGTAATCCCCATGAAAGAGGAATTGACCGAGAACGGATTCACCGAACTTCTTTCTTCTTCCGAAGTAGAATCCCAGTTGGCGAAGGAAGGCACGACCCTGGTAATGATCAATTCCGTTTGTGGATGTTCTGCAGGTACTGCCAGGCCCGCTGTCCTTCTTGCACTTGCCAATGCCATACAAAAACCAACCTATCTTGCTACAAGCTTTGCGGGTTTTGATGTTGAAGCAGTAAGAACATTGCGCCAGCACTTAATGCCTTATCCTCCTTCTTCCCCGGCAATTGCCTTATTTAAGAATGGGCAACTGGTTCATTTTATCGAACGCCACCAGATCGAAGGCAGACCTGCACAGGTGATTGCTCAAAACCTGGTCGGTGCTTTTGATCAATACTGCAATTAGAAGCTGTTAGCACTTAGCTTTTAGCTATTAGTTTGAACCCGTTATTTGAAACTGGTCTCATTTACTGGATTCCAGAGACAGGATCATAAATAGGTTATCAGGTATTCCGATGTAAGAGCTGATACTAACAGCTAATAGCTTTCTTGGCTGTTAGCATTTAGCTTTTAGCTATTAGTCTGAACCCGTTATTTAAAACTGGTCTTATTTAATCTACTCCAAAGACAGGAATATTAAATGGGGTATTAAGTATCCCGGCTGTAAGGACTGATACTAAAAGCTAATAACTAGCAGCTAATAGCTTTCTTAGTATATTCGCTCCCAACCAACCAACTTTTCATGTATCCAAACCTGTACTACGCATTTAAAGACCTTTTTGGTGTAGAGTGGACCTTTCTCCGGTTTGTCAATTCCTTTGGTTTTTTTGTAGCTATCGCTTTTATCATATCCGCCATTGTATTAGCCAGCGAACTTCGCCGCAAGAGCAAACAGGGTTTGTTTCAGCCGACAGAAATGCAGGTAATGGTTGGAGAACCGGCCAGTTTTTTTGACCTGGCACTCAATTTCCTGCTTGGTTTTTTACTTGGTTACAAGATCGTTGCACTGTTTATCATGGATAGTTCTGCAACCGAGGACCCCCAGGCATTTATCTTTTCTACACTCGGCAGTTGGCCGGCCGGTATCGGCCTGGGAGTATTATTTGCCGGTCTGAAATGGTGGGACAAGAACAAACAGAAGCTTGATAAACCTGAAAAAAGAATAGTGCGTATCTGGCCACATGACAGGGTAGGAGAGATTACGATCATTGCCCTCATTTTTGGCCTGCTGGGGGCAAAAATTTTTGACTTCTTCGAGAACTGGAGTGATTTTGTAAAACATCCTTCTGATTATATCTTTTCTGCTAAAGGCCTTACTTTCTATGGTGGATTGATCTGCGCCGCTCTTGCCATCTGGTGGTATGCCCGGAAGCATAAGATAGGTTTCTGGTATTTGAACGATGCCATGGCACCTACGATGATGCTGGCTTATTCATTGGGACGCATAGGCTGCCAGGTATCCGGGGATGGAGACTGGGGTATCGTCAATACTCACGCAAAGCCTTTTAGCTGGCTTCCTAGGTGGATGTGGTCTTATACTTTCCCTCATAATGTGAACGAGGTTGGAGTGAAAATAGCAGGTTGTACTGATAGCAAATTCTGCAATGAATTGCCGGCCGGGGTATACCCAACGTCTTTTTATGAAATTGTGGCCTGTTTTCTCCTTTTCCTGCTTATCTGGGCGTTGAGGAAAAAATTCAGGATACCAGGAACTCTTTTCGGGTTTTATCTCATGCTTAACGGCCTCGAAAGGTTTTTTATCGAAAAGATCAGGGTAAATACCCGCCTTAACATCTTCGGATTGCATCCCACACAGGCGGAGGTCATTTCCACACTGCTCTTTCTTTCAGGTCTCATGATATGCGTGGTTTTGACCAGGAGAAACAGGCAAAAGAAATCCACATCGACCGCTGTCACCCCCTGAAGAAGCTTGCCAGCAGCCCTGGTTTATTTCCTCAACAGGCTGAAAGGCCTGACTATCCTCAGTTTCCTCGGGCACACTGAATTGGTATCGTTTGCGTTGATACTGTGAGGAATTTTAAACCCAAACGCTATGAGATACGGCATTTATTAGGTATCTTTGTAGACGGTCTGGGACGGTAAATTCATACATTCTGCAATTAACTATCCATTTGCAACATCCTGCAAACAAAGACTGTCATTATACGTTGATATTTAAATCTTTTTAGTTATGCGGCAGCTCAAAATTGCTACCCAGATCACCAACAGGGACTCCCAGGCTGTTGAGAAGTATCTACAGGAAATTTCTAAAATTTCGATGATCACGCCGGAAGAAGAGACTACTCTTGCCCAGCGCATCAAAATGTTTACCAGGAATCCCGTGGACTCTCAAAGAGCTTTGGATAAATTGGTCCAGGCCAATCTCCGTTTCGTGGTATCCGTAGCAAAACAGTACCAACACCAGGGCTTGTCACTTAGTGACTTAATTAACGAGGGTAACCTCGGCTTGATCAAAGCGGCACAACGCTTTGACGAAACCAAAGGTTTCAAATTCATTTCTTACGCTGTGTGGTGGATTCGCCAATCGATACTGCAGGCGTTGGCAGAGCAGGGCAGATTAGTCCGCTTGCCACAAAACAAAATTGGCACCTATAACAAGGCTAACAAAGCCTACATGGCTTTCGAACAGGAACATGAGAGAGAGCCGTCTACGGAAGAGTTAGCAGAATTACTGGAGATGAGCGAAACGGAGATCAACAACATTTTTCAAAGCAATACCCGTCATACTTCCCTTGATGCACCCGTGCATGAAGCAGAAGATGTAGCCATGGGTGACCTGCTGGAAGGTGGTGATGATACCGATGATGATGTGATGAAGGATTCACTGAGAAACGAGATCCGCCGGGTATTAAAATCATTATCCCCGAGGGAAGCAGAGATCGTGAATGCTTATTTTGGACTTGATGGCGAAAATGGTGTTACCATTGAGCAGATCGGGCAGAAATACGACCTTACAAAGGAACGTATCCGCCAGATCAAGGAAAGGGCCATTAAGCGTTTACAAAAAGCCAGGTATAGCAGCGCATTAAAAGCTTACCTGGGTTAAAAATTAAATTGGTGGGTTCATTATAGACAGTCCCGACGCAGCCTGCTGCAGTCGGGATTGTTTTTTCAGAACATTTTTCATTTTTGACGGTTATTTTTGTGATAGCTATGAAAAAAGGGTCTTTCAAAATATGGCTGCTTTCCCTCCTTGCTTTTTCTTCCTGTGAAAGAGGTGTGGAGTTTAAACTGGATGAAGTAACGCCTAAGCTGGTGGTGGAAGGAAGTATCGAGAACGGCCAGGCTCCTGTCATTTACTTATCCAAAAGCCAGGCTTATTTTTCCCATATCGACCTGGTCATGCTGGCCAACAGTTTTGTCCGTAATGCGGATGTATATGTTTCCAATGGGGTACTGACACATAAACTAAAGGAATATAGTGTACCGGTGGCCCCCGGTATCAATTTCTATTATTATTCAAATGATCCTGCAAGTCTTTCGACAGCCTTTGCAGGCGAATTGAACAGGCAATATTCACTCAGGATCGTAACGGAAGGGAAAGAGTATACAGCAACAACATCTATCCCGTCAATTACACGCCGTGTTGATTCACTTTTCTGGAAACCGGCCCCGGCCGGGAATCCCGCGGAAAAAGTAATGGTGATGGTAAGAGCTTACGATCCACCCGGCTTTGGTGATTATGTACGCTACTTTACCAAAAGGAACAGCGAACCTTTCTACCCGGGTCTTATTTCAGTATACGATGACCAGGTAATTGATGGCAGCAGCTATGAAGTGCAGGTAGAAAGAGGTCTGAACCGGAACGAGGATCATCCCGATGGTTCCAGTTTCTTTGAAAAGGGTGATACCGTTATCCTGAAACTTGCGAATATCGATAAGGCAACCTATGATTTCTGGAGAACAATGGAATACACTTATTCAAGTGTGGGAAATCCTTTCTCATCGCCTACCAAGGTTGTGAGTAATATCAAAGGAGGTGGTCTTGGTTATTTTGGAGGTTATGCGGCACAATATCACCGTCTCATTATTCCCCGGTAACAGATTGCAAACACTATCCCTTGATCATTTAACCAAGTCAGTTGATTGATGATTAACCGTTAATTTTACCCGACCCGGTACTAAGCACACCTGGTATACAAAATTTTATAATCAGATGGAGACAACAGAGAAAGTACATTGTTTGATCATTGGCTCGGGGCCTGCCGGTTACACGGCCGCTATTTATGCCGCAAGAGCAGGATTAAACCCGGTCTTATACCAGGGCATACAACCGGGAGGACAATTGACCATCACTACTGAAGTTGAAAATTATCCTGGTTACCCGGATGGGGTGCAGGGCCCCGATATGATGGTGCATTTTGAAAAGCAAGCGGCCCGTATGGGTACAGATATCCGTTACGGATTAGCAACGAAGGTTGATTTCTCTGGTACTGTTCATAAAGTGCAGGTAGACGAAGAAAAGTGGATCGAAGCGGACGCTGTCATTATTTCAACGGGCGCCTCTGCCAAATGGCTGGGCCTTGAAAGTGAGCAGCGACTGAATGGTTATGGCGTAAGCGCCTGTGCCGTATGTGATGGGTTCTTTTTTAAAGGAAAAGAAGTGGCGATCATTGGTGCCGGTGATACGGCTGCTGAAGAAGCCTTGTACCTGTCCAAGATATGTTCCCAGGTTCATATGATTGTGCGTAAAGGAGAAATGAGAGCCAGTAAAGTAATGCAGGAGCGGGTTATTAAAACACCCAACATTAAGATATACTGGCATAGCGAGACGGATGAAGTGATCGGCGATAAAAAAGTAGAAGCTGTCAGGATAAAGAATAATGAAACAGGGGAAAAACACGAGATACCCGTGAGTGCTTTTTTTGTAGCGATAGGTCACCAGCCGAACTCTGATATTTTCAAAGGCTGGCTGGAAATGGATGAAGCAGGTTACCTGAAAACAATACCCGGTAGTTCACGGACCAATATCGAAGGAGTGTTTGCGTCGGGCGATGTACAGGATAAGATTTACCGGCAGGCAGTAACCGCTGCAGGAAGTGGTTGCATGGCTGCGCTGGATGCGGAACGTTATTTAAGTGCCAAAGGAGTTCACTGATCAGTATGGATGAATTAGTAACTATAGAACTTAAACAGCTCCGCTTTTTTGCCTTCCATGGATTATACCCGGAAGAAAAAAAGACCGGTAATGAATTCGAAATTGATCTTACTGTTGCTTTTATACCGCTTTCCGGTACTATCACGGGGCTCGATGATACCGTAAATTATGCGGCATTATATGAAGTACTAAGGGCAGAAATGCAAAGACCCCGGGAACTGCTTGAAACCTTCGCCATGGAAATGACAGAGATCATTCACCGTTCATTTGCACACGCAAAGAAGATCAGCATTAGTATTACCAAACTACACCTGCCGATCCCTGCTTTCACAGGAAAGGCTACCGTAAGTTATCAACGGGAGTTCAGATAACTTTCTTCTTCCATTTCCCGCTGTGGATATACAAAAAAGATAACAGGAACAAAATACCCCAGTATAATACTTCCGAAGCCCAGGCCCATACAAGACCGAGGTGAAAGACTTTTAGTACCAGGTAAACGTACAGTGAGTATATCGCGATAGCAACGATCTCGATCGCCAGATTTATTCTTGTATTCGCCGTTCCGGTGACCGCATTCAGCCAGACCGTCGCAAAGGACATCACCAGCATTCCACCGGTCACCATCCGGATAACCGGAATTGCATCAGCAATAAAGCTTTCATCCCGGCCATACACACTCAGGAAAAGGCGGGGAAAAATATTGAGCAGGAGGCATAGCAGGAAAGTAAATACTATACTCAGCCACATGATCTTCCTGATCAGGAAAACAACCTGCTCCTTTTTGTTCTGACCGATAATATTACTTACCATCGCATTGGTAGTACTGGCAAAAGCCCAGACAAAAATGCCAAAGAGACCAAAAATATTTCGCATTGTATTGCTGATCGCCAGCGGTCTCTCGCCGAGATGCTCAATAAAAATATAAAAAAGAAGCCAGGCAAATATGCTAAGCAGCCATTGGACGACCAGCGGGGAGGATTGTTTGAAGATCAGACCGGCAACCGGTTTGTCGAATCTCCACCCATGAAAAAGGGAAAAGCGGTGGTGGAATTTTTTATAAATGATAATTCCCAGTACAACCACCAACCCGGATATTTCGGAAATGACAGAAGCCAGGGCTGCGCCGTTAAACCCTAATGTTGGAAGACCAAAATGTCCAAAGATCAACGCATAGTCCAGTAGTATATTAATGAGTGCCTGCGTCCAGAACCCATATTTCATATACCGGCTGTTGTTTGTACCAACAAGCAGGGCGTTACATATCTGGAAAAGATACAGGAAAGGAACCCCCCAGACCCTGATCTTGAGGAACGCGATCGCTTCCCGGTGAACTGTTGGCGAATGAAGACTATAGGAAAGAAAATAAGGAGCGAAAAGATAGGTCAGCAAGATTCCTGCGACCGCAAAGAACATGGATATCCAGATCCCTTGTGCAAACAACTTGCCGATCTCTTCCGGCCGGTTCTCCCCGGCACGGCGAGCTAATAAACCCTGGATACCACTGTTAAGTCCATTGCCGACCAGTGCAAAAATGAGATAGAAGACCCCTGTTATACCCGCTGTCCCCAGTTCTGTTTCACCCAACCTGCCGAGAAATATATTGTTGGTGATAAAATTGATCTGTGGTATGAGCATGGCCATACTGATCGGCAAAGCGATCTTCAGGATATTACGGTTGGTAATCTCTACCTGCAAGTCAGTATGTGGTGCTGCTATTGCCATAAAAGTTAGTGCTGGCTGGTTTCACGCAGAGATCGCAGGGACCGCTCGGATGAAACCAATCGTATCTGCGCTCTCCGTGTACCCGGCGTGAATATTCCAGGGAACGGCTGCTTAAAAGTGTGCAAACCTACGATATTTAATTTTTTGTCTATTATTGCACGACCTGAAACATCCGCTTGAAACAATTATTTCATATTGAGAACAGTCAAACTGATCATGTACAACAGGTACTATCAGTAAGACTGGGAGAGAAGCATGCCGGGTTTGCGATTACGGATAAAACAGGCGACAACTGTTACGAGCTTACCTATTGCAGCAGTGATGATGCCGCCTGGAATGAAAAGGAACTATCCGATTTCTTTGCTGCTTATCCCATACTCAACAGGTCTTTTTACGAAGTGCTGTTAGCTTACGATCACCCGACGAATATCATCATTCCATCTGTAAGCCTGGACCAGAATGAAGCGGCGATTTTAGCGGACACTGCCGGCATCTCGAGTGGCCGGATGGTAACTGTTACAGAAACGATCCCGGGATGGCAATTATCAAATGTTTTCTCGGTGTCGAAAGAAACCCGCGAATTTGTAGAAAAGAAATTTCCTGCTGCCAGGACCTGGCACCAATATTCATTGGGAATAAAAACGATTGCTGATGGAACGGATCATGGAACCATCCAGGCTGATTTTCGGCAGGATGATTTTTCCGTAGTGGTGGCCCGGGAAAATAAATTCCTGCTGGCGCGGGCATTTGACTATTCAACCCCGGAAGATGTTATTTATTACCTGTTGAAAATCTGTCGCCAGTTTTCCCTGTCACAACAAGAAACAAAACTCCAGTTATCGGGACTGGTCGATAAGAACTCAGCTTTATTCAAAGAACTATTCCAATATTTTATCCATGTTGAATTCAGGGAAGCTACCTGGCATCTCAACAGCGAATACCCCGCTCATTTCTTTACATCTTTCAATGACCTGGCCCGATGCGCATCATAGGAGGAGAACACGGCGGGAGAAAGTTCAACCCGCCGAACAACATGCCGTATACGAGACCCACTACGGATAGTGCCAAGGAAGGCTTGTTCAATGTGCTCCAGCACAACCTTGATTTCGGAACAATAAAAACGCTTGATCTTTTTGGCGGTACAGGCAGCATCAGTTATGAACTTGCTTCAAGAGGAGTGACTGATCTTACGATCGTGGAGAAAGACAACGCTATGTACGAGTTTATCAAAAAGACCACCCTTGCACTCCGGATCGACAATATGAAAGTAATCAGGATGGACGTGTTTAAATTCATCCAGCACTGTCCCGATAAATTTGATTTTATTTTTGCAGGCCCGCCCTATGCGCTTACCACTATTGACGATCTTCCCAAAATAGTATTTGAAAAACAGTTATTGAACAAGGATGGCTGGTTTGTCCTGGAGCATACCCCGAAGAATGATTACAAAACATTTCCTTTTTATAAAACGGAAAGAAATTACGGGACAACTGTTTTCTCTACTTTTGCAGAGAACAGGGAATCATGACAAAAAAAGAGTCGCGAAAGATCTTCCGGGAAAAACGAAATTCAATTTCGACTGCTGAACTGTCCCGGCTTGATGATCTCCTGCTCATCCAGTTTCAAAAAACTGATCTCCCGTTTATTAATAACCTGCTATCGTTCCGTCCTATTATAGAAAACAAGGAACCCAATACAGATCTGTTCACCAGCTATCTTGAATTCAGGAACCCCGGGCTTCATGTCGCGTACCCCCGTGCAGATTTTGAAACTCATGAACTGGTAGCGGTGGTAACAAATGAAGAGACAACTTTTACAAAAAATGATTACAATATTTATGAACCAGCCGGTGCGGAATTGATGGAACCCGGGGAGATCGATATGGTGATCGTTCCTTTACTCTGTTTTGATCAGCAAGGATACCGCGTAGGGTATGGGAAAGGCTTCTATGACAGGTTCCTGGCCAGCTGCAGTAACGACTGTATCAAAGCAGGGTTCTCCTATTTTCCACCCATTTCCCCTATTACGGACAGGAGTGAATTTGACGTACCTTTGAACCTTTGTATTACGCCCCAAACTGTCTATGTTTTCTAATTTTTTTCTCAAATCATTCCGGATACTCCTGCTCCCTTTTGCCTTGCTTTATTGGCTGGGTATTGGTGCCCGGAATTGGCTGTACAATAAAAAAATCCTGCATTCCAGCGGTTTTGGTTTACCCCTGATCTGCGTGGGAAATCTCTCGGTGGGAGGCACGGGTAAATCCCCGATGGTAGAGTATCTCGTGGCGAAATTGAAAGATCAATTTAAAGTGGCCACGTTAAGCCGTGGATACAAACGAAAGACAAAGGGCTATACACTGGCACACCCGGGAAGCACTGCCCTGGAGATCGGCGATGAACCGATGCAATTCCATTTAAAGTTTCCCGGAGTACCTGTTGCTGTAGGAGAGGAGCGATTGGTCGCTATTCCCCAATTGCTTCATGACAGACCCGAAACAGAAACGATCATACTCGATGATGCATTCCAGCACCGGGCTGTAAACGCGGGACTGAATATCCTGCTGACAGACTACAATAATTTATTCACACGTGATTTTTATTTACCTACGGGCGATCTGCGGGACCTCAAAAGCAGTTATAAAAGAGCTGGCATCATCGTCGTGACAAAATGTAAACCCGATACCAGTGAAAGTGAAAAGCAAAAGGTCATCAAAGAGATCGCTCCGTTACCTGGCCAGCATATATTTTTCACCACTACAGGCTATGGAGACATGTACCATATTAATGACAACAGCAAGACCATCGCCCCCGAATCAAAAAGGGAAACGCTGCTGGTAACGGGTATCGCCAATCCACGACCGCTGAAAAAAATGCTGGAAGAGCACAGCAATAGTTACCATATGCTCCAGTATAATGATCATCATATTTTTACTATCGACGACCTGAATGATATCCGGCAAAAGTTTGAACAGCTTCCTTCTCCCGATAAGATCATCCTTACAACGGAAAAGGATGCCGTACGACTAGCCAAATTCAACGCGGAAACAGAGCGGCTGCCATTTTATGTGATCCCGGTCTGGCATCATTTTCTATTTGGGGAGGGAGAACAATTTGACCAGCTCGTAACCGGTTTTATCCGGGATTTTAAGAAAGTATCATAAAACCTTATCATGGGAAGAAAGAATTCAAAGAAAAAGAAACAAAAAGAAAAACAACGAGCGCCATCACCCGGAAGAGTGCTAAAAGGAGTATTGGATATTACCCGCTCCGGGATGGGCTTTGTAACAATAGAAGGAATGGAAGTCGATATCATCATCCGGCCTTCTGATTTTAATACTGCCTTACATGGCGATACAGTAAGGGTCGCGATCAAGGAAATGAGGAGTAGCGGACGGCGGATGCAGGGAATAGTAAAAGAAGTATTGCACCGTAAAAGAACAGAATTCATCGGTCACCTGCAAATGAATAAAGGGTTTGCCTTTTTTGTCGCCGAAATGGACAAACCTATGCCGGATATATTTATCCCATTGCCGAATATCAACGGCGCAACTGATAATGACCGTGTAGTAGTCCGGCTGCTCCAGTGGGAAAATGATGGCAAACGGCCCGTGGGAGAAGTAGTTTCTGTGATGGATGCCGAGAACAGCAACGATTCGGCCATGAAAGAGATCCTGCTGGAAAGCGGCTTCCCTCTCCAATTCTCCGATGAAGCGCTGGAAGTAGCAGCAAGGATACCAGATACAATAGCTGCCGAAGAAATAAAAAAGAGAAAAGATATCCGCGAGATTTTTACGATCACGATCGACCCCGCAGATGCAAAGGATTTTGATGATGCTATTTCTTTCCGCAAACTGAAGAACGGCAATTACGAGATCGGTATTCATATTGCCGATGTCAGCCATTACGTGGAACCCGATAACGACCTGGACAAAGAAGCTTACCAGCGGGCCACTTCTGTTTACCTGCCTGACCGTGTAAACCCGATGTTACCGGAACATATTTCTAATTTTCTTTGTTCTTTACGACCCAAAGAAGATAAACTAACTTTCTCCGCTATTTTCCAGATCACACCAAAAGGGGAGGTAAAACAATACTGGCTGGGTAAAACAGTGATCCATTCCGATCATCGGTT
Source organism: Chitinophagaceae bacterium (assembly GCA_031371915.1). GTDB lineage: Bacteria > Bacteroidota > Bacteroidia > Chitinophagales > Chitinophagaceae > JJ008. The sequence goes on from JANMKG010000150.1 coordinate 16,482, forward strand.
CACTTATGAAGAAGTGCAGGCCATTATTGAAGAGAAAGCTGGCCTGTACGGGGAAGAGATACTTCTCCTGAATGATATTGCACAACGTTTCAGGAAGAAACGTTTCCAACATGGTGCGATCAATTTCTCCTCCCAGGAAGTCCGGTTTAAATTGGATGAAAAAGGAGATCCTGTAGGCATTATGATCAAAGAAAGCAAGGAGGCCCACCAGCTCATTGAAGAATACATGCTGCTGGCCAACCGGACAGTGGCGGAGAATGTCTCAAAGATCAAGGTCCATAATAAACCCCTGCCTTTTCCTTACCGTACGCATGACGACCCGGATGAAAAGAAATTGGTTCCCTTTGCGGCTTTTGCCAAAAAATTCGGGCACAAGTTCGATACTTCTTCCCCCGAAACCATTGCCGCGTCTTTCAATCAATTATTAAAAGATGTGAATGGAAAGCCGGAGCAGCATGTACTCGAACAACTTGGTATCCGTACCATGGCCAAGGCTAAATACACGATCGAGAATGTGGGTCACTATGGACTGGGTTTTGAGCATTATTGTCATTTCACGTCACCGATACGCCGTTACCCGGATATACAGGTACACAGGATACTGGAGCAGGTATTGAAAAATGCTATCCACCCGGATAAAAAACTGGAAGAGAAATGCAAGCATACCAGTGAAAGAGAGAGAGCGGCCATGGAAGCGGAAAGGGCAGCCAATAAATACAAGCAGGTCCAATACATGAAGAATTTCCTTGGTGATGAGTTTGAAGGAGTGATCAGCGGTGTGGCAAGTTTTGGATTTTGGGTTGAGACCGTGGAGCATAAATGCGAAGGACTTGTCAGCGTGAACAGTTTGCTGGAATATGATGAATTCCGTCATGTTGAAAGCGATTATTGCCTCGTAGGTCAGCGGAGTGGAAAGAAATTCCGGATGGGGGATAAGGTTGTTATAAAAGTTGTGGCTGCTAATCTTACCAAGCGTCAACTGGATTATGAATGGGTGGTGGCAGGAGAGCCGGCTGCTGAAAAAGACGTAGTTAAAGGAGTAAAAAAACGGAAATGATGTCACTCAGGGCGCGCTGAGTTCGCAGAGGATATTATATATTTATCGCGTGGAAATTGACCAGATTACTTAGCTGATCATTGAGAAGGGAATATATATTCATAAAGGACTCGGACCGGGTTTACTTGAATCCGTTTACGAAGAGATATTGTATTATCGACTACTTAAAAGAGGACTTAGGGTATGCAGGCAACAGAAAATCCCGGTCGTTTTTGAGGAAGTAACGATGGACTTGGCTTTCAGGGCTGACCTGATCGTGGAATCAAAAGTTCTTGTTGAACTAAAAGCAGTTGACGTTATTCCACCGGCCCACTATAAAAAACTACTTACTTATTTGAAACTTACAAAATTAAAAGTCGGTTTAATGATTAATTTTAATCAGGTCTTGTTGAAAAACGGGATAAAAAGAATGGATAATAATTATTAAACCTCTGCGAACCCCGCGACCTCTGCGTGAAAGCCTTTACTATGCAATCATTTGAACTCCTTTCTCAAAAATTTGCGCTCTACTTTGATAAGCGGCATTTCCCGGCTGAACCTTCCACTTTATATGAACCCAATGAGTATTTTCTCCGGCTGGGAGGCAAGCGCATCCGCCCGGTGCTTTGCCTGATGGGTAACGAACTGTTTGAAGAGATCAAAGAAGATGCATGGTATGCGGGAACAGCTATCGAGCTCTTTCACAATTTCACTTTGATCCATGACGATATCATGGATAAAGCCCCGATACGGAGAGGTATGGATACGGTGCATACGAAATTCGGCGAGAACACGGCTTTACTCGCGGGTGATGTCATGCTCGTAACTGCTTACGAAGTACTTAATAAAATAAGTATCGATTACCTGCAATCGATACTTCATCTTTTTAACCGCACAGCCAGGGAAGTTTGTGAAGGCCAGCAGATGGATATGGATTTTGAGAAACGGGATTCCGTTGATATGGCTTCCTACCTGCAGATGATCGAACTAAAGACCTCGGTGGCACTGGCGGCTAGTTTGCAAACAGGTGCCATCCTGGGTGGAGCAGGGGCAAGGAACCAGCAGTTGTTGTACGAATTTGGTAAGAAACTCGGTATTGCTTTCCAGGTACAGGATGATTACCTCGATGCTTTTGGTGATCCGCAGAAATTCGGCAAACAAACTGGCGGTGATATCCTGGCCAATAAAAAAACATTCTTATTGCTCCATGCTTTGGAAACAGCAAGCACTGTACAGCAAAAAGAATTGACAACACTTTTAAGCGGCCATTCACCTGATAAAATAGGAAGAATGCTCCAGGTATACCATGATTGCCGGGCCGATGAATGGGCACTGCAACTTAAAAATAAATACCTTGATGAGGCCTTAGCTCACCTGGAAGACATCGCCGTTCTCTCGAAACGAAAAGAACCGCTGAAAGAACTGGCGCATTTCCTGGTTAAACGAGAGCATTGATATCAGGGATACATACCCGCTGTTGTAATACCATTCCCCAGGCATATACCGATAATTACAAGATCCACGAGCAGGCTGATAAATAACACAGGGATGGTGATCCTCGTTGGCATAGCGGCAAGATTAGCGATCAGGCAGGTAGCCATGGCGCCGATAGCAAAAGGCCAGAAGATAAAATGATTTCCCGTAAGAAGGATGACCATCGTTGTAAAGATGGTGAACACACAACCGTGCCCGGCAATGGCAAAAGCTGTCCAGCCGAATCGATGCTCTTCCTGTCCATTGGCCCAGTTGATAAATCTTTTCCATAAAGAAATACCCGTCCTGGTTTTACTTTGGCTATGGCTGAATACATGTTGAATCGAGGTTTCCATATCAATAATTTAGTACCACAAAATTGGCCCGATGCGGGAACCCCCTTTATGACAGGCGTTTACTGGTCAACTGATTTTAATCATACTTAAAAATGAAAGTGAGGAACTAAATCCTGATGCCTTCATTTTTTTCCCTATTTTGAAGTACCAAAACCTACTGTCATGGCAAATCAGCTTTTCCGAAAGAAATCTATCACAACTATCCTAAAAGACGCAGAAGAGGGTCTTCATGACGGTCATTCCATGGGATTGAAGAAAGTACTGGGCGTACGCGACCTCACTTTCTTTGGAGTAGCCGCTATTATCGGCGCAGGTATTTTCAGTGGTATCGGTTCCGCTGCTGCCAACGGTGGTCCCGGGGTTGTCTTTTTATATGGGTTTACTGCTATTGCCTGTGGTTTTGCCGCTTTGTGCTATGCAGAGTTTGCTTCCACGGTTCCCGTTTCCGGGAGTGCTTATACTTATTCATATGTCGCTTTTGGAGAGATATTCGCCTGGATAATCGGGTGGGACCTGTTAATGGAATACGCTATTGGTAATATTGCTGTTGCGATCTCCTGGAGCGATTATTTTACCAACCTTATGTCCAAGGCGGGGATGCATATCCCTGACTGGCTGACGATGGATTACCTGACAGCTAAACGAGGATTTGCTGCCGGGGTGGCCGACCAGGCTTCCGCCTGGACAAACGCTCCCAATCTATTTGGATTGCGTATCATCATGGATCTGCCGGCTCTCCTGATCGTTGTTTTGATCACTTACATCGTTTTCAGGGGCATCAAGGAATCCCGTTCGGCCAGTAACGTGATGGTGATCATTAAACTCTGTGTTATATTTTTCGTGATCGTACTGGGAGCTTATTATGTGAACCCCGGCAACTGGACGCCCTTTACACCCACTGGTTTTGCCGGCATTATGAAAGGTGTTTCGGCAGTGTTCTTTGCTTATATCGGCTTTGATGCTATTTCAACGACGGCAGAAGAATGTAAGAACCCGCAACGCGACCTGCCGCGGGGAATGATGTATTCACTTATTATTTGTACCGTTGTTTATATTTTACTGGCCCTGGTGCTGACAGGTATGGTGCATTATGAAAAATTAAATGTGGGTGATCCGCTGGCCATGGTCTTTGATGCGCATGGCCTGAAATTTATCTCTGGTATTGTGGCAGTAAGTGCGATCATCGCAACAGCCAGCGTTTTGCTGGTATTCCAGCTGGGGCAACCGAGGATCTGGATGAGTATGAGCAGGGATGGGCTATTACCAAAAATATTTTCAAGGATACATCCTAAATATGGAACACCCTCTTTCTCTACCATTTTAACGGGCTTTGTTGTTGCCATACCTGCCTTATTCCTGAATCTTGGCCAGGTCTTATCACTCACCAGTATAGGAACTTTGTTTGCCTTTGTCTTGGTATGTGGGGGTGTGCTTGTTCTCCAGCAACGAAAAGATAAACCCGAAAGTAAATTCAGGGTACCGTATATCAATGGGCAGTTTATTTACCCGGCCTTATTGATCCTGGCGATTGTACTGATCCTAAAATATGTTCCCTCTTACTTCTCCGACGATCTGCTCACCAAAGAAACATGGCCCATGGCGGTTTTTTGGTTAATTGCCATCATCATGGGTGTTCTCTCCTTTACAAAAAAACTCTCTTTGCTGCCCGTGCTTGGAATGGTCAGTTGTTTTTACCTGATGGCACAGGAAACACACACCGTTTGGATGCGATTCCTGATTTGGCTGGTGGTAGGACTCTGTGTATATTTCTTTTACAGCTATACACACAGTAAACTGGCAAAAAAAGAATAAAACGTTCACCGTTTACGAAATGCCATCCCGTTGTTCCGGGATGGCATTCCTATTTTTGTATCATGAAGTACCAGGTAGGTGATATTGTGCTGCTATTGCACTCTGAAGAAGAAGGGACGATCGTTGATATCATCAATGATAAAATGCTGATGGTGGATGTAAAGGGCGTGAGCTTTCCCGTTTATATGGACCAGGTCGATTTCCCTTATTTCAAGCGATTCACGCAAAAAAAAACGTTCCCGGTAAAAAAAGAAAAACAATTCGTGGATGATATCAGGAAAGAAAAATCTTCCGGTGAAAAAAAGGTAGCAGATGGCGTTTGGCTCACTTTTCTTCCTGTCTTCGATACGGATGAATTTGGAGACGATGTGGTTGAGGAACTAAAAATCCACCTGGTTAACCGGACAGAATTAATATACCACTTTGTTTACCGGCTGCATTTTTTTGGAAAACCAGATTTTGAGTTAAAGAATACAATACATCCCTTCGAAGATTTTTACCTGCACGATGTGGAATTTGCAGATCTGAATGACAGCCCTTCCTTTGAATTTGATTTTACACTGGCGGCCCCGGATAAGAACAAGGCTGATCATTTTGAATCTTCTGTAAAACTGAAGCCAAAACATCTTTTCGCAAAGATCGAAGAGCTGAAACAAAAGAACCAGGCTACCTTCTCCCAGTTACTTTTTAGAAATTATCCCGGCAAAGTTTACGACGATAAAATGGACATGGGGCGGCTGGCAGCGAAAGGCTATAAAGTGTACGAAGCATCCATGGCAAGACAGCACCTGGAACCGGCCAGGTCCGTAGTGGACCTGCATATAGAGAAACTGGCGGATGACTGGAAGCATCTTAGTAATTATGAAATAGTAAGTCTCCAGCTTAAGACTTTTGAAAAATATTACGAATTAGCTTTGGCACAGCACTTGCCTACGCTAACAGTTATTCATGGGATAGGAGAGGGCCGGCTCCGTGACGAAATACATGATATCCTCCGTTTAAAAAAAGACGTAAAATCTTTTGTCAACCAGTATCATCCGAATTTTGGATATGGCGCCACCGAAATTTTTTTCCAGTATTAATATAAAGACATCATTTTAAATCTATGAAATTGAAACCTCTAGAAAAAACTAAAACGGGCATAAACGGGTTGGATGAGATCACCGGCGGTGGCTTACCGGCAGGCAGACCCACGCTTATTTGTGGCGGGCCCGGCTGCGGTAAAACGCTTTTTTCAGTAGAATTCATTGTCAATGGGGCTATGCATTTTAATGAACCCGGTGTATTTATGACCTTCGAAGAAAAGACGGAGGAACTGGTAAGCAATGTCGCCTCCCTCGGGTTTGATCTCGAAAAGCTGCAGCGGGATAAAAAGGTTAGGCTGGACTATGTGTATATCCAGCGGGGTGAAATCGAAGAGACTGGTGAATACGACCTGGACGGACTTTTTATCAGGCTGGATCATGCTATCAAAACGATCGGTGCGAAAAGAGTTGTACTGGACACGATTGAGAATCTTTTTGGAGGCCTTGAAAACCAGGGAATTCTCAGGGCCGAATTGCGAAGGCTATTTACCTGGCTGAAGGATAGAGGCGTTACGTCTATCATTACTGCCGAAAAAGGAGAGGGAGCGCTTACCCGTCATGGCCTGGAAGAATACGTTTCTGATTGTGTCATCGTCCTTGATCACCGGATGGTGGACCAGGTTTCTACCCGGCGGTTACGTGTGGTTAAATACCGGGGTTCTGCTCATGGTACTAATGAATATCCTTTCCTGATCGATGAAAGCGGGATCTCTGTTTTACCGGTCACTTCCCTGCGCCTCGGGCGGGAGGTCTCTTCCCAGCGTATAAAAACCGGGATCCCTGGTCTTGACGAGATGCTCAGCAAAAAAGGATTTTTCCGGGGTAGCAGTATCCTTTTGTCCGGAACTTCCGGGACAGGTAAAACAAGTATTGCATGTTTTTTTGGACAGGCTGCCTGCAGCCGCAAAGAACGTTGCCTGTTTTTTGCCTTTGAGGAATCACCACAGCAAATTGTCAGGAACATGCGCTCGATCGGGCTCAACCTTCAACAGTACCTGGAGAAAGGTCTTTTACAGTTTCATTCCGCGCATCCTACAGAACATGGATTGGAACAGCATCTTGTTACCATGTACAAACTCGTGAAGATCTTCAGGCCAAAAATTGTGATCATTGATCCTATTACCAATCTTATTTCTGTAGGGATTGTGAGAGATGTGAAAGCCATGCTCATGAGACTGATCGATATGTTACATTCAGAAGGTGTAACGGTCATGTTCACAGCACTTGCCTTTAGTAATACTAATAATGAGCAGGCCGATGAGGCCATCTCCTCCCTGGTGGATACGTGGATACAGGTAAGAGATGTAGAATTGAACGCTGAAAGGAACCGGGGTCTTTATATCATGAAATCCCGGGGTATGAGCCATTCTAAACAAATACGGGAATTCGTTATTACGAATAAAGGAATTGAATTGCTGGATATTTACAGGGGTGCAGGTGGCACTTTACTGGGGTCGGCAAGAGAGGCCCAAAAATTGTTGGATAGTATAGGCGGAGATGCATCAATTCCTAAAAAGGGGCAAAAAATCCCCGCTGTAGAGCAAAATGGAAGTACTGGGAAAAAAAATAATAAAAAGACCAGGTAAAACTATGGTAGAGAAAAACCCAAAATGGGAATTACGACTGTATGTTGCGGGGAAAACCCCCAAGTCGGTTTTAGCGATCAATAACCTGAAGAAATATTGCGAAACGCACTTAAAGGGCAGCTATACATTGGAGGTTGTTGACCTCTTGGTCCATCCACAGCTTGCTGAAGGGGACCAGATATTCGCTATACCTACGCTGGTAAGAAAGGTTCCGTCCCCCATCCGTAAAATTATCGGGGATTTGTCAAACGAAGAAAAAGTGCTGGTGGGATTGAATATCCGGCCTGCAGTAAAAAAAGTGTAATGCAAAAAAATGCCCTCGCCATCAAAAAAGAGAATATTCAATTTTTATTCCGGCTATATATTACGGGGGCTTCGCCGAATTCATCAAGGGCCATTACTAACCTTAAATTATTTTTTGATAGGCTCCTGGCAAAAAACTATGAACTGGAGATCATTGATATATACCAGCATCCTTCCATGGCAATGCAGGAAAATATCATTGCTTTGCCACTCCTTGTTAAAAAACATCCTTTACCAGAAAGGAAACTTATAGGAGATATGTCAGATTCCACTAAACTGTTGCTGATGTTGGGAACTGAAAATAATGAGTAATGAACGACACGAAGACGTACAAAGAATTACTATCCGAGTTGGAGGAGCTTCGGCACCAGGTTGTGGAAGCCAATGAAACCCTACACGCGATAAAAACAGGGCAGATCGATGCCATTTTTGTAGAAAATGAAAAAGGGCGGCAGCTTTATACGCTCAAAACGGCTGACCAGACATACCGGGTGTTTATTGAAAAGATGAAAGAGGGAGCTGTTACGCTTAACCATGATGAAATAATCCTCTATTGTAACCGCCAGTTCTCTTCCATGATCGGGCTTCCTTCTTCCAAACTGATCGGCGTTCCCCTCAGTGAGTTCATTCCTGGTGAGAGTCTTGCACAATTCCAGCGGCTGCTTAAAAAAGGATGGCAATCGGATAGTAAAGGAGAATTGCCTTTGCAAAACAAGGAGGGTAAACACATTCCCATCTTATTCTCTTTTTCTTCGCTGGAAATGGATGAAGGCACTTCCTTAAGTGTTATTCTTACCGATCTTAGCCTACAGAAAGAAGTGGAACAGGAACTAAAATCAAAGAATGACCAACTGGAAGAAGTAAGGCAAAAGGTCTGGGCAATGAATGAAAGGCTCGAGGAAATTGTGGAAGAAAGAACAAGAGACCTTTTGGTAAGCAAGGAGCATTTTAAATTCCTTTCTGATAATATTCCAGTTATTGTATGGACGACTAAGGCAGATGGAACACCGGATTATTTCAATAAAAAATGGGTCGAATATACCGGTCTGGATTTGGAAGATTCTAGGGCTGAGAAAGCCGGTAGAAATATTATTCACCCCGATGATTTTGAACCAGCACTGAGAGCCTGGACTAACGCCATCGAAAGCAAATCTACTTTTGAATTTGAATACAGGATCAAACAAGCATCAGATGGGCAATATCGCTGGTTCCTGACAAAAGGACATCCGCTAAAAGCTGATTCCGGTCAGCTCATTGCCTGGTTTGGAACTTGCACCGATATTGAAGCACATAGAAAGGAAATGGAAAAAAAGGACGAATTTATCAGTGTCGCCAGCCATGAATTAAAAACACCACTTACCAGCCTCAAAGGTTATATCCAGTTGATGGAATTGGAGGAACACCTGCCTCTTGAGGTTAACCGGTATATCCATAAAGCAAACGAGTCGGTCACAAAGCTACAGCACCTCATTAATGACCTGCTTGACGTAAGTAAAATACAGGCCGGAAAATTAAAATTTGATATGCAATTCCTAAACCTGCAGGACATCATTCATTCCAGTGTCGAGAACAGTGCCCATATCTATCCTTCCCATACTTTTAAAAAAGAAAATATACCATCAGCCAGCATACTGGGAAATGCCGAAAGGATTGAACAGGTGCTAATGAACCTTATCAGTAACGCCGTAAAATATTCCCCCAACAATAAAGAAGTTATTGTTCATTCCCAGATTGATAAAAAAAGGGTAACTATATCTGTTACTGACTTTGGCATTGGCATGTCGGAAGTCGACCAAAAAAAGGTATTTGAACGTTTTTACCGTGTAGACAACAGTAACCTGTTTACCTCGGGATTGGGAATGGGGCTTTATATCTCCGCCGAGATCATTAAGGAACATAACGGCAAAATGAAAGTGAAAAGCATTTTGGGTAAAGGTTCAACAGTCTCCTTCACCTTGCCCCTGGCGCAGAATTGATCATCATGATTGATGGGCTTTCTGCGAGAGCGCTTTAGTGATCACATTGTTAAGCGTGGCAATATCGAACGGTTTTTTGAGGTAATGATCAGCATTGGCCCCTTTCGCGATCATCGCAATATTATTATTGGCACTGAAAAGAATCACCGGGATATGTTGTGTTTCGGGGTCGTTCTTGATCAGCTGGATAGCTTCCTCGCCACCCACACCCGGTATCCATATATCCATCAGGATCACATCCGGAACGGTTTCCCTGATCCTGGCGATCACGTTCTTGCTATTGGTTTCGAGGACAGGCTCATGTCCCTTTTTTCTCAATATGATCGAACATAGTTCGAGGATATCCCTGTCGTCATCAAATATTAATACTTTACTCATTTATCGTATTGGTTAATAAACCAATAATTTATCAAAAGATACGCCAAAAGGGCATTTAAATTATCTTTGCCGGGCTACAAGCCAGGCTATCGATCCTCTTCCCTTCGTTAACCGAAGGACCGGAGGATAGGAAAGTCCGGACAGCACAGAGCAATGCACCGGTGAAGAGCCGGGTCCCTGGTCAAACAGGGAACAGACAGTGCCACAGAAAATAACCTCACCCCAACCCCCTCTCCATACGTGGAGAGAGGGGCAAGGAGTGTAAGGGTGAAAACGTAGGGTAAGAGCCTACGGCTTTTGATGGTAACATCATTCGCGGGTAAACCTTGCATGCTGAAATGCCACATATAGTACCGTTTGAGGACGGCTCGTCCAAGCCTGCCTGACGGCAGACAGGGTACAGGGTAGGCAGCTTGAGTCCTGCAGGTAACTGCAGGAACAGATAAATGATGGCCAGTTTTCTTTGTACGCCGACGAACAAATCTTGTTCGTCATTGCGAGCAAAGCGTAGCAACAGAATCCGGCTTACGGCTTGTAGTTTTTTTATTTTATCGCATTCCCCAAATATCCACCGATCTCCATCATCCAGGCGATCCCGAGGTGAACCATTAATCCTCCCAAAATAGAACGGGTATGGTAGACGATTATTCCGAGGATCATACCACCGAAATAAGAACTGATACATTCTCCCAGTGGTTTGCCAAAATGAATGGTACAATAAAAACAGGCCATTGGTAAAATGGCATCCTTCCCGGCCCATTTAATAAAACCCAGTATGAGAAATCCCCGGAAAAAAAGTTCGATCGTGATGAAATCGCTGCCATAGGAAAGTTCAAACAGGAGTTTATGCCACCACCGTATCCCCGGCTCACTATAGATGCTTTCAACCGATTTGAGTTTCGGGTACACTTCCAGGAAATCAGCCTGTGTAGATGCTGCCGCCACCAGTGGAATCATGATCAGTAGCATGTACAAGTAAGGCCGCCAGTTTACGCCGGTGGTTTTCAAGCCATAAAAAGGCTGCTTGTTATCAAATATTCTCCAGCAAATGAACAGGAACCCGCCGGTTATTAAGACCAATACCGGCCAGTAAAAAATATGGTTCCAGTAGTTATTCCAGTTGGGTCGGTCAGAAAAATGAAGCGGGATATCCAGGGCGATTTTCAGCGAAAAGATCGCCGGTGCTAACAATAACAGGAAAAGGAAAGAAAGTTGCTTTACATAATCTCTTTTTTTTAATACCGAATAGAGCAAATAAGGTAAGCTGAAAGCAAGCAGGAATATAATATACCTCGCACGGAAACTTGCCGCAAAAGAGAAACGCTTACTGATGGAGTCATCGATCAAAAAATGATAGTTAAGAAAAATAAGCACAGCGACAAGGAGGGATACAATCGCCAATACCCGTTTATCGACCCCGTAAAAGTACTGCTGTAAATAGTTGAAAATGGTCTTCATTCAGGATGAAAAGTAAAATATTTTGGCCGTCTTTAAACTTTCGGGCCCTGTACAGTTCAAAAGTTGCGTTAATATTCCTGAACCTTAAAAAGTATAGCCATGAAAACTTTATCATTTAACCGGATCACTATTGCTGCTTTTGCAGTCATCCTTTCACTCTTTGTTGTCTCTTGTCAGAAAGAGAACAGCCTTTCAAACTCCACCACTGCTGTATCGGAACAAGATGCACAGGTATATTCCGATGAAAGTACACAAACAGAAGCCAGCTTTGACGATGTGGAAGATGTCAGCAGGATTGCCGCAGAAGAAGAAGGTGATGCCAGCATGTATGGTCGTTCGGAGGATCTTAATCGCCGCATACCCACATTTGAAGAATTACGTTTACGTATTGGGTCTTGTGCCACGATCACCGTTAGTCCCAATGACAGCACTTATCCAAAAACGATCACGATCGATTTTGGTCCTAATGGCTGCTTATGCGCTGATGGCAAATATCGCCGCGGGGCTATCGTCATTCACCTGACTGCGCCGATCCGCAGACCGGGTGCAGTAATGACCATTACCCTTGTTGATTTTTATCTCAACCGTGCTCATATCGAAGGAACAAAGGTTGTCAGCAACCTGAGTGAGAACGGGAATATCAAATTTACTGTCCAGGTTGTGGGTGGCAAAGTAACTTTTCCTAATGGAAGAGGTTACCAGTACCAGGGTCTGAAATATGTAAAACAGGTTGAAGGTGGCAGCACCCGGATCATACGGGATGATGTGTACAGCATCGAAGGAAGATCTAAGACCGAATTCAACAACGGCGTTACTGTTACGCTGGACACTGAATCACCCCTGATCAAAAAAGTTGTTTGTCCCTGGATCAGCGATGGTATTTTAAAAATAAAAATAAACGACAGGGTATTGTTCCTGGATTATGGTGCACCTAACAACGGCGATTGTGATAATAAGGCCCTGCTTACCTGGAATAATGGCAGTGGTCATTTACTGATAACCTTACCCTAATATTTTGTATAGCGTTTCCGGACAGCAGCAAAAGCCCTGGCATAATGCCGGGGTTTTTAGCTTAATAATCAATCGTGTCTTTAACATGTGATAAAGTCAGGCAACCAGAAGCGGGGGCCTATTCAATATGATAGGAGACCAGCGTAGAAATTTGCTGCAACATAATTACCCGCTGTCCCATGGGAGCTTTTTCCTGTATATATTTCAATACACCGATACCGGGTTTAAAATATACCTGGTCCCGGCGATAACTGCGGGCATTCTTCTCAAAATAAATACAATCATTAAAGCTTCCCGCAGGAGTTTTATAAGCACCAGGGATTTTTAAGGACCGTCCTAATGCAGCTGCATCTTCAAAACTGGCGAGGTACCGGATGGAGTCGCCCGGGAACAGGCTGTATTCCTTTTTCGCGTCTGTGATACCCGATGTAAATAACCTGTCTTCCAGTTTGAAAAGTGCCGAATCATTTGAATACATCCGGTCGGGAAGGCCTACGCTGATATTGCTTTTCCACCAGACAAGACCATCGGGAAGGGTTTTGTACGTCGTGCTGTAACGAAGCGTATCATAATTTGATTTTGAAAATTCCCCGTCAATGAAAACAGAATCAAGATAGACCCAGTAGTTATCTGTGCTGAGAGGCAGCAACCCGCAATGTTTATCCGTGCATTCATAAGATAGCACTGCATAATTAACATATGATCGCCCGGAAGGGTTCTCAGTTTGAAATTTACAGGGTTCAGCCGTAACTGGCAGGGGAGCGAAATCTTCTTTCATACAGGAGGCAAAAAGAATGCAACCTGCGACCAGGGGTAAAATTTTTCTTTTCAAAGGAATTCGTTTTAATGTCCGTAAGGGAGGACAAAATAGAAACCGTATTTTAGAATTCATAACTATTCATCGTATTTTTTCGAAGTATTTTTCTCAATGAATGTGATGAAATCCGGTAATTATACTGTGGGTAAAGGAGTTAGCCCTGGCTATTTAAAATTTCAACAGGATGTGGCAAAAAGCTGAAAATGAGCTATTGATCGCCGTTATTAAATAAAACGGCAACGGGAACTTTAAAAGTTCCCGTTTTATTCTCGTTATTATGTTCGTTCGCCCTGTTATTTAAAGATAACCTGGAAAAAATCCTTCATATCCTTCCAGGATGCAGAATCAGCAGCAGCATTATATTTAATAGGGATATTAAATTTTTCACCCATTGCTGTCGCGTTGGGATTAGTAAATGCATGCACAGCACCCTGGTAAGCTTTAAAAGTATAATGGGCACCAATGGAGTCCATTTCTTTCTTGAACTTGTCCACTTCTGCGGGAGGCACAAAAGGATCATCTGCGCCATGGCAAACCAATATCGGCGCTTTCAGGAGGTCCTTATTGGCCGGCATCACCATGAGGTTTCCGTGAAAACTAACAACGCCTTTAAGATCTTCTCCCATTTTGGCAAGGTTCACTACCTGCGCGCCCCCAAAACAATAACCTATCGCTGCGACTTTTGTCATATCCGCCTGGCTGAAATCTTTCAGTTTATTCAGTGCAGCTTCAAAAATAGGTTTTGCTTTTTCGGGCTTCATATAAAAGGGAGTAGCCAATGCCTGCGCTTCTGTCGGATCGTTACCCGTTTTTCCATCCCCGTACATATCAACCGCCATAGCGATATACCCAAGACTGGCGAGCTCTCTTGCCCGCATTTTTACATAATCATTAAGTCCCCACCATTCATGGATCACCATGACAACAGGACGCTTCCCTTCCAGGTTCTCATCATAAACAACAAAGTTGTTCATCGTGGAGCTGTCCAGTGTATAGCTGACCATTTGTTCTTTTAATTTTGATTCTTTCATGTCGGTCTCCTTTTTTTTATCGCTGAGCTTGCAGGAAGAAAGGATTACAATACCTGCCAGTATTGTAAGCAATACAGTTTGCTGTAGTTTCATATTGATTTTTTTTAGATAAAACCACCAACAATAAAGTTCAGTAAAAGTTTTGGATGGTCAAGGAAAAAACCTTGACCGGCCTAAAAGAAAAATGCCCCGCAAGTGCAGGGCAAATAAAGCAGTAATAATATTTTTAAAAGCGCCTGCGATCCCTGTTGTTGTTGCCAAATTTATTAAATCCCCCGCCGCCGCTGTTGCCGCCACGATATCCACCACCGCCACCTCCGCCGGGTTTTTCTTCTGCCTCTTTTACGACAAGCGGTTTTTTGCCGAGTGATATGTCATTCAATCCCTCGATGGCCTCACGGGCCTCTGTATCATTAGGCATTTCCACGAAACCAAATCCCTTACTTTTCCCTGTTTCCCTGTCCATGGCAACTTTGACAGAACTAACAGTTCCAAACTTCTCAAAAAATTCTTCGAGTTCTGCATCATCCATATCATAAGGGAGGCCGGCAACAAAAATCTTCATGAGCTGTTTTTTGTAAAATTAGGCAATTGATGCCGAAAAAAGGCTTTACAGCGGTGGTTTTGCATCTACTACTTCGATCTCGAACTGCAGGATGCTGTTAGGAGGTATTTTAGGGGCCCTGGTGCGGATAGAATAAGCCATGGAAGAAGGTATGATTAACTTGATTTTACCACCCACCCTGCAGAGAGGCACACCTAATTGCCAACCCTTTATCAATCTTTTCAGGGGAAAGGTAGCCGGTTTTTCCAATGCTTCTTCCACGAGGGAACCATCAGTGAATATATTCAGTTTGTAAAAAACAGTGACGGTATCATTTATCGAAACCTGGCGCCCGCTGCCTTCTTTCATGATCTTATAATAAACACCTTCAAGGTTCTCTTTTGCATCTGTTTTTCCGGAGATAATCGCTTGCTGAATGATCTGTGTTTCTTTTTCCAGTTGCCGGAGACTGTCGACATGTGATAAAAGATTGACCATAACAATCGCCGGGTTACCGTTCAGGTTTTTCCAGGTTCCATTATTACGTTGCAGCCAGGCCTGGCCGGTTTCAACCTGCATCAAAAGCTGGCCACCCTGGGCCGGGAAGAAAATCGCAGGGCTTTGCAGGGTGGTGGATTGACCTTCTATTCTACAGCTGCCGATCAGCTTCCATTTATTTTCTTTGGGCAAATAAATATATCCTGAATAGAGGGAAAAATTTCCGGCCGAGTCAGTGGCGACAGCCAGCAGCAGTTTATAAAGCTCATTGACCGACCAGTCATATTTCCATCCCAACTCTCCTTTTTCATCATCTTCCACATCAAAACCTTTTGCCATTGGGAGGGCTGTTCCGGGAAATTCAAATACCACTTCTTTTTCTTTTTTATCTGATTCCAGTGCGATGCTGATATTCCCGGTACGAATACCCGCAGACACTTCTTTTTTAGTATTAACCGCCTTCACGCTGATATCAGCCATAAACGAAACTCCTTTTATACTATCCGGGATGGCATAATTGATGGTTGAATCCTTATCGCCGGCGTAGGAAGTAAACCCGTATAAAATGACTACTAGTGGAAGGAGGAATTTTTTTTTCATGTGAGTGATTGTTTGCCAAACATACTACAATTGACGCTGCCAGCTGTTGTCCAGGAAGGCGAAAAAAAATATTCGTAGCCGTGGTTACAAAAGATACCCTTGCTTTTACCTATTCCTGTAACCGGATTTTATCAACTTAAATAATACATGTATGAAAATCACGATCCTTCTTGCTGCCCTTGGTCTTTTCTCTTTAACAGCCTGTACAAAATCGGCCCTTGATAACAATGGGGGAGGAAGCGCCAACGTTGTTGATGCTTCTGCCGTACCCACTGCTACCAGGACGGCTTTTGCCACTGAATTCAGCGGGGCGACCGGTGTGGAATGGCAACGGAACAGCAGCAGCAGTTTTACTGTCCAGTTCAACCAAAGCAGTGAAAGGCATAGCGCCGGGTATGATGACAGCGGTCATCGCTCTTCTCATTCAATTATTTGCCTTGACGGGCCGGTTCCACAGGTGGTACTGGATGCTTTTCGCCTTCGTTTTCCCACGGATAATGTATATGAGTGGAAACTGATGAGTGACGGGAACTGGAAACCCCATTTCATGAGAGGAAGCCTGAAGTATGAAGCCATCTTCAGTGCTGCAGGAGTATTTATCAAATTTGAGCAGGCTGGATAATCAAAAAGGTCCTTTGAAAACCATCCGTTCCGGTAATGCCGGAACGGTTTTTTTGTTACCAATTATAAATTGTTAACATCAGCGGGTATATAAAAAAGCAGGGTCTTATTTTAAAACCCTGCTTTCAAATAACTATCCTGTTTTATTTTTTAATACCGTCCGTCTTTTTTATCCTGTGAGCGACCAATCCCGTAACCTACACCCCCACCGAGGATACCTCCGATGATACCACCGGCTACCCGGTTCCTCTTATTGATCACTGCGCCAAGTATGGCACCACTGCCACCGCCGATCGCGGCATATTTAGCGGATTTACTCCAGCCTTTCTTTTTTGATGATTGTGCTGTATTAGTAGTCGATGAATTCATCGAGCCGCTTTTAGCATATGACCTTTTCTTTGCCACAGCTACCGGTGCTGCTTTGCCATAAGACATTGAAGGGTCGACTCTTTCATTCATCGCTTTCCATGCCTGGAATTGTGAGAAACCAACTGTATCATCATAAGAGATTTGTTGCGGAGTTACCGAATTTCCTTTGCAGGCTGTCATAACTACTGCAACTGCTGCAGTTATCACAATAATGGATAAAACTTTTTTCATAACTGTAGATTTTAAAATGAATAATTGTCAATAACGGGTACAGTAAAACAGAAAAGGTGCCAGAGAAAACGGGAATGTTAACAGGAGTAAACGTCAGCTCATAAAGAGCTATAAACAAACCGCTTAAGGCAATTATCTTTTAACAATTTAAAGAGATAGAATGACACACAGGGAGCTCCTGGTGTCATATAAAAAAAGAATTAAAATATAATTTTGAGGAAATAAAGGTTACCTGGGTAAATAAAACCCTACTGTTTTTGTGTATCGATCTTATGCCCTATATAATAACCAATAAATGCTCCGGCGATAATTGCAGCGCATATCCATATGGCAGAACCCTGGGCTGCAAAATAGCTTACTGCAAATCCCACTGCAGCACCGATAGCTGTAAAAAGACCGACAGTTTTTCCTTTGCCGGTTTTAGGACCTGCGGTATCCTGGCTGTTCCGGAACTGGCGAAGATGTTCCTTGTGTTTTTTGCGATGGTGGGAGCGGGCCATTTTTTTGTTTGAAATTACAAAACTCCGGGTAATACAGTTCATCTTATTCCGGGCAGCGTAACAAAGCAAAGAGGCCAAATCGTTACCTTTGCATCCTTAATTTGAAGGCTATATGAAAGAAGTTTATATCATTTCAGCGGTCCGAACCCCGATGGGGAGTTTTGGAGGATCCTTAAAAGGAGTACCAGCTACCCAGTTGGGTGCAACGGCCATCAAAGGAGCTGTTGCAAAGGCAGGTATCAGCCCTGCACAGGTGCAGGATGTTTTGATGGGATGCGTGATGCAGGCCAACCTGGGACAGGCCCCCGCAAGACAGGCGGCGAAATTTGCAGGTCTGCCCAATGAAGCAAACTGTACAACGGTAAATAAAGTTTGCGCCAGTGGTATGAAAGCGATCTCCCAGGCAGCACAGAGTATAATGCTGGGGGATGCGGATATTGTAGTTGCAGGAGGGATGGAAAGTATGAGTAATGTGCCTTTTTATGCAGACACGATGCGTTGGGGGAATAAATATGGAAATGCCGTACTTATCGATGGACTGGCAAAGGACGGCCTCACGGATGTATATGATGGTAAGGCGATGGGGAATGCGGCGGAATTATGTGCAACAGAATGTGGTATCAGCCGTGCAGACCAGGATGCGTTCGCCGTGGAAAGTTATAAGCGTTCACAGGCTGCCTGGGAAAAAGGTCTATTTGCGGATGAAGTGGTACCCGTTGAAATACCGCAACGTAAAGGCGATCCGGTAAAGTTTGAAAAAGATGAAGAGCCTTATAATGTAAAGTTTGATAAAATAGCCTCTCTTACTCCTGCTTTTGTAAAAGACGGAACTGTTACTGCGGCCAATGCTTCCACCATGAACGACGGAGCTGCAGCACTTGTATTGATGAGCAAAGAGAAAGCCTTAGAACTGGGTGTGAAACCCATTGCTATTATCAGGTCCTATGCCGATGCCGAGCAGGCACCTGAATGGTTCACAACTACTCCTTCACTGGCTGTTCCAAAAGCTGTGGCCAAAGCGGGTTTAAAAATGGAAGATATCTCCTACTGGGAACTGAACGAGGCTTTTGCAGTTGTTGGTATAGAAAACACTAAACGAATGAAACTGGATCCGGCAAAGGTGAATGTTCATGGGGGTGCTGTTTCGCTGGGGCATCCTCTCGGGTGCAGTGGCGCAAGGATCATCGTTACACTGATCAATGTGCTGAAACAGAATAAAGCCAAATATGGCGCAGCCGGTATCTGCAATGGCGGGGGTGGGGCATCCGCTATGGTGATCGAAAACGTAATGTAGTTTAGATAGAGGGTCGCCTGCCCCGATCATGGCAACCTTTAAATCAAAAACCTCCCAATAACGGGAGGCCTTTGATCAATACAAATCAATTTATTGTATCACCAGTGTACCTGAACCGAGTAGTTCATTCCTGGCATTAAATACATTGTAATAGAATTTTCCTTCCTTGGTGACGAGGTTTTCGGTAGCAACCCTGTCGGTAGTAGTGACTACCGTACTTATCATCTGCCCGGAAGCATTGTAAAATTGGATACGTAGTGTTTCTTTCTGAGGATTATTAATAAACAGGTCGCTCCCTTTTGTCCAGGGACAAGGTGAGAGGCTGATGGAAGCGTGTTTATCAAAATGAACGGAAACGACCGGTGAATATTTTAGATAACCCGCGTTGCCTTCCATTTTAAGACGGTAATAATTAATACCGGAAGCCGGGCTTTTATCAACATAGGAATAAGAAACTGCCTGCATGTTCCGGCATGGAATGGTGGCCAAAGAATAAAAATTCACGCCATTGGAAGAACGTTCTGCTTCATAATGTTCCATGCTTGTCTCTGATGTAGTGTTCCAGTTCAATACAACAGACTTATTTTCTTTGGTTGCCGTAAAAGAAGTAAGAGTAACGGGGAGCGCTATCTGTTTGTAGTAAACCGTAATAGTGATATTATCTATGCGCCCACCAGTAACACCGTTTGGGGCATTCCGCGCCATCGAGATAGCGATCCCGAACCTGTAATCGTTAATCTCTTTAAAGGTCCAGGTTTCGCCCCACAGTTCCTCTTCACCTCCATATTCTACAATTCCGTCAGCGGGAGATAAAGGTTTTCCCAACGCCATTTCCTGGGCCCCGATAAAACCTGTACGGACAATCCGGACACTGTAATCGGATGTACGTTCATTCGGGTCTGAGCATTCAACATCGACCTTTATACCGGTAACCGTGGAAGCCGTTGGGATATTCATATGAAAATCGGTTACAACAAGATAATCGGTGTAATTAGTGCCGATCAATGGCAGATTACCAAAGCTGGCATAGCTGTCATCGCTGGCCTCGGTATTTCCCGTATTGGTCCAGGATTGACTGGAGCCGGGAAGGCTGCTGTTTATTGCTGTTGAACCGGAAGCTGGACCGGCGGGCTGTGCTTCGACACAGGCGAGAGTGAATAAACCCAGGCTGCTGAGTAAAAGTGGTTTCATGGTGGATATGTTAGTTTTTCGGATATAGAAATCAGCCACAAAATAGAAGTTATTATAGCCGATGTCAATAACACGCCGCAAAAACACAGGGGATAATTCTTATTTTAAAAAAAATCTAGTTTTTTTACGATGTGTTTTTACGATTTTGAAGGGCTCCTTGCAATTCTGGGTAAATTGC
>JANMKG010000163.1:0-17440 GCA_031371915.1 Chitinophagaceae bacterium
CCTTGTCCACTTTTAGCAGACCGTGCAGGTCGCGGATAGTTTTCATCAGTTTCCGCATCATTTCCGGGTTTCCTTTTTCATGGGTGGAAGGATAATTAACAATCGCCCCGCTGTACATCTTTTCCGGTACTTCTTTGATGACTTCCAGTATCCGGAACACCCTGACTCCTTTTGTCCTGATATCCATTTCCCCGTTATCATGCAGCTTCGAGAGTTCCGTTATTTCCACCATCGAACCATAATCCTGCATTTTATTGTCGATCACCGTCGGAATGCCAAAAGGTTTTTTAGCTGCATGACATTCTGTTATCAATTGTTTATACCGGGGTTCAAAAATATGGAGATTGAGGTTCTCCCCCGGGTAAACTACGATCCCCAGCGGGAATATGGGTATGAAATTGGTCACTACTAAAACAGAGTTTGCCGCAAATTATCGAATATCGAAGAATGAACAAGGAATAACGAATAACAGGGTCTCTAACTTTCTTATTCCTTATTTCTCATTTCTTATTCCTTATTTTTTTCATTCCACAGCTCTCTCAACCTCGCATACTTTAAAAAAGTATAATACGCCGTCATCTTTGCGCACACATACCCTGCATTCCCGTCAATAAAACCCGCTTTTAAAATATAATAATTAAAAAAAGTGAACGCGGGGGATAGCCGGGTCCTGAACCAGGAAGCTTTTTTTCCCTGCCGGTAATATTTTTCTGCATTCAGCATGGCATAATGGATCATCTTACGGCTATAGTCTTCCATGTTCTTCATGGTCTTGTGTAAGATATAACCCTTTATTTTCTTTGTATTCACAGCGGCAGGAAAGAGCAGGTTTTCATGCACCGGGGCTTCATCCCAGCTTACCTGTTTCCGGTTGAACAGGCGAATATGATGATCCCCGCCCCATTCACCGTGTTTCAACTCCGTGTTGCCAAGGAAATTCTTGAAAGAAATATCGACGACGGTTTTTTCATCCGGGAGTTCCAGCGCCTGGAGCGATCGCTTCAGTTCTTCATCAATGGCTTCGTCCGCGTCAAGGCTCAGTATCCAGTCAAATTTTGCAATCGAGATGGCTTTGTTCTTTGTTTTTCCAAATCCTTCCCAGGTCCCTTCGTGCAACCGTACATCGAATTGTTTTATGATTGCCTGTGTACCGTCGGTACTCCCGTTATCATAGACAAGGATATCTCCCGCAACGCCCAAAAGACTTTGCAAAGTTGCAGCTATCACATCCGCTTCATTTTTACATACTATAACAACAGAAAAGGATTGCATAAGAAATACAAAGATTACACCTTTTTAGAATGACGGGGATATTTCCACCAGCATAAAATGACAAAAGCATAAATAAATACTCCAAATTGCACTTCGAGGCCAATATCAAATAAAAAGCTTGCCGCAGCCATAAGATTTAGTATCCGCCACGCCAACCCGGTATGCGTTCTTATAAAAAAAGGAATGAGCATGACCAGGGAAAAAATGATCAGTCCCGGAATACCACCTGCTGCTCCATAGATCAGCCATTCGCTGGAAGGATAGATCTGGTCCCTTTCCGCCATTTTGGGGTAATGAGTGTTGTACCATTTTTTTGTTTCGGAGAACACATCACCAAATCCTACTCCTCCACCCGGGTTTTCTTTAATGATACCATAACCGGCTTTCAGCGAAATCACCCGGACGGCATCATTGGCACCCGGCAGGTACTTCGTTTCCTTGAAATAACCAAGATCATACTTGAAATATTTTACCCGGTTTTGAAAAGTGGGCATTAGCCGGTAAGCAGCAACCGGTAATGCAAAAAGAAGGATTAGAAGGCTAACAGCATATCGCCATTGCATTTTTTTATAAATAAACCAACCGGCCGCAACGAGTAAAATAATATAAAAACAAAATAAGCCCGTCCTCGCCGCCAACAGATGCAGAAAGACGATCAGCCATACCAGGATAAAGGATAATAAGATGACGGTGATCCGCGGGCTGTTTCTTTTTGTATACAGGATACATATAGCCGTTAAGATCGCCACGCTGACCAGCCAGCTAAAACGTACATGATCATTTTCCAGGGGCGTCAGCAGGCTTTTTGCTTTCAGGTATCCTTCATTCACAGCGGTTGGGTTGGCTGCATAATGAAACAAGCTCCATATAGTTGCGGCTGAAATGGTCCCGATAAAGATATACGCCAGCCATTCCCATTGTTTCCGGGAGAAGTTGAAGGGCGCCGCAAAAGCAAGGGGGAGAAAAAGCAGTGGGAGCTTGACCTGGAGTGTTTCCCGCCAGGCCTGTTGATCTTCGCTCCATAAGCCTGACAACAGGGGAATAAAAAACAATAAACTCATTCCCCATAAAAGAGGAGATATAAAAAATTGACGGAATTGTTCTTTAATCGCGGGATGAATAAAAGAAACCACCATGAAGGTGATCATACTGATCGACAAAACTACCCGGGAAAAAAATAAGCACAGCAGCATACAAACAAGTAAACCAAAAATAACAGAAGTGCTTCTTCCGTTAGTTATCGGAACATTCTGTAACTTGTTCAGCATACTTTTGTACCTCACCCCCAATCCCTCTCCTCAAGGGAGAGGGGGAAAGTTGTTCTCGTAAACTTACAACTTCATTCTTTTTATGTGGCAGGAATTATTACAACAAATGAGACAGGGCGATATCAAAGCCCTTGCAAGAAGTATTTCCCTCACGGAAAATGAACAAGCCGGGTTTGAAACCCTGTTACGATCACTTCCACCAGCTTCTGCCAAGATCATCGGTATCACAGGACCACCAGGTGCCGGCAAGAGTACACTTGTTGATTCACTGATCGCCCTGCTGGTAGAGGAAGGAAAAAAAGTCGCCGTACTTTGTATTGATCCCTCCTCTCCTTTTAACCTGGGAGCTGTGCTGGGTGACCGTATAAGAATGAGTGACTGGTACACCGATCCCCATGTGTTCATTCGTTCCCTCGCTACCCGCGGCTCCATGGGTGGATTACATCCGAAGATCATTGAGATCACCGACCTGCTAAAGGCTTTTGGGTTCGATCATATTATTGTGGAAACGGTGGGTGTTGGTCAAAGCGAGATCGAGATCGCGGGACTGGCGGATGTAACGGTAGTGGTCATGGTTCCTGAAGCGGGTGATGAAGTGCAGACCATGAAAGCTGGGTTGATGGAGATCGCGGATATATTCGTCGTGAATAAAGCCGACCGCCCCGATGCAGATCTCTTTGTAAAAAACCTGCGGCTGATGCTGGCGCCGACCTTTAGCAAGCATTACAATGAAGTGCCTATCGTAAAAACGGTGGCCTCCCAAAAAGAAGGCGTGAAAGAACTGCTGGATATCATCTTACACCAGTTGCAGAAATCCCACCTGAATGATAAGACCTTCTGGTTGCTTGCGGAAAGAGCGTTCTGGCTGATCGAACAAAAAAGAATGAAAGGTGTTGATAAAAACATCCTGAAAAAAGAGATTGAAGCGGCTTACCAGCAGGGCAATTTCAATTTATATCAATTCGTTGCTGACAAATAATGAGTATGGAACTTATCTCTGGTGAAGGGCTTCCCAAAATGGCTAAATGTGAACCTGCAGCTGTCATGGTTGAACCCGGTAAAGTCTATTCCTGGTGCAGTTGCGGTCTTACTGAAAAAGAACCTTTTTGCGACAGTAACCATAAAAAAGTGGAGGGCACTCCCTTCCGCAGTGTGAAAGTATTGTTTGACAAAGCGGAGGAAATATGGTTCTGCCAATGCAAGCAAACGAAGACTCCCCCTTTTTGCGACAATACACATCTTACGATAAAAGAGGATATGTTATGACTACCTAGTAATTCTTTACAGTAATAAGTTATTAAGAGCTGTGGATTTTACTTATTCGTCAAACCCCCTAATGTTCCTAATTTGTCCGGGTTAATGAAAAACTTTTACCCGTCCTGCGAGAATACTGCCCCTGCCTGCAAAAGAACAGGGATAGTTATTTTTTTTATTTCCCTTTTTTGCTTCTCCTCCAGTAGCCAGACAACCAATATCAATGGAGTTGTCAACAAATATTTTAAAGTAACAAATATTGTTCCCTCTAAAGCATGTGTAGTGGTACAGGACCCTACCGGGTTGGTCGTGAACAGTCGGGTAATGCTTATACAGATGAAAGGAGCAACGATCGTAACAACAAACACCAATACATTTGGAGATACGATCTCATTGAACCAGGCTGGTAATTACGAGGTAGGAACCATCTGTTATATCATCGGTGATTCCGTTTTCTTATTTCACAACTTGCTGAACAGCTATACCATTCCGGGTAAAGTGCAATTGGTTCAATTTGCTGAATACTATTCGGCTAATGTAGTTGATACGGTAAAAGCAGCTCCCTGGGACAGTGCCGCCGGAACCGGTGGAGTGATCGCAATCTATGCAGACCAGGATATCACATTGAATGCACCAATCTTCGCCGATTCCAGCGGAAATAGAGGCGGAGCTTTTTTTCAGCATAATAGTAACTGTGGATTTTTAAACCCCGTTGGAACAGGTTACGCTTATGATGCAAATGTTTTGGGGTCAGAGTTGAATGGTGCATATAAAGGAGAGGGTGTCGCAAATATTCCCTCAACCCTGGATGGAGGAAAAGGTGCCCCTGCTAACGGAGGCGGGGGTGGCAATAACCACAAAAACAGTGGTGCGGGAGGAGCTAATCTCACGGCGGGAGGTAATGGTGGTGGGAACAGCAGTAATTCACCTATAGGATGTAATACTGGTGGTAATTATGGACGGGCAGGTAAAGCCTTAAGTTCCTGGGGCGGAACAAAGATCTTTTTTGGCGGGGGAGCCGGAGCAGGTCATGCGAAAGCCGGGTCTTCTTCTTTTAGTTATGGGGGGAACGGAGGTGGAATTGTTTTCCTTTGGGCAAATGAACTCATTGGAAATAGTTCCTTAATAAGTGCAAATGGAGGAAGAGGCGGTGATGGTCAAGGGGAGGGGGTTGGCGGAGGCGGTGCCGGCGGCACATTGATTCTGAATATCGCAAACTATACAGGTGCTGTCAATATATCTTCAAATGGCGGTAATGGAGGTGATTCATATAATGACTTTTTTTTAAACCGCTGCTTTGGTGGTGGTGGAGGTGGTAGCGGAGGGGTTATCTACTTTACAGGTGGAACTCCGGGTGGCGCAACAATTACCAGGAATGCAGGCTCTGGCGGACTTGAACTTAACAGAGGTACCTGTGGCACGGCTGTTCCCGGTGCCGCCGGGGCCATTGGAACATTAATCTCTTCCTATACCTTTTCCCGCTCCACTAATCCCGCCAACTATTGTTCTTTACTCCTCCCGGTAAAACTGGTGATCTTTAACGCTGCTGTCGTTGATAAAAAAATAGTGCTGACCTGGGAGATCGATAACCCGGCAGAAATAATAAGATTTATCATTGAACGTTCTGTCAATGGTCATCAATGGATGGAATTAAAGACAATAAATGCGGATGACCAGACACGGGATTATACAACCACGGATGAACACCCGGTACCGGGAAAAACTTTTTACCGCATCAAATTCATCGAAAAAAATAACACACTTTCTTATTCCACTATCCGGAAAGTGACAACCGGCAGCAATGATGAGTTTATTATTTATCCCAATCCTGCCATCAACAGGATCATGATCGCAGGTAATTATCATTGCCCGGCTGAGCTAAAGCTGGTCGATATGTCCGGTAAAATAGTTCTCAAAAAAACAATCCTGGCTGGTCCTGCGGAAATCAGCCTGCCTTCTTTGCCGGCCGGCATCTATATTCTCAGCATGAACCAGGCCGTACAGAAACTTATCATTCACTGATCATTCCTTCATCCCAGTCACAACCGATAGGTGCACCCGGGGGTATTTCTTTATGCATCGTTGGTTTGGCGCTGGCAGGATCGTTCATCCTTTCGATTGCCAGCCATAAATGTCCTTTATATGTTTCATCAGTCGTGATCTTTCCCTGTACTTCAATAAAAGCTCTCAGTTCCTTTAATGCTTTCTGGATACAACCTTTTACAGCAAAAGAGTTATTCTCGTTTGTACTGGCCGCCAGCAGGTAAGTAAGTAAAACCTGTTCGGTTTGCAACTGGATGAGTTTTTCCATTCCGGTCAGCCGTGGTGCTTTCCATGTCTTTGCAATCAGCAAATTGATCATCTCTGTTACACCCAACCCGTTATTCATTGTCTCATACTGCACCATCCTGTTCAACCGGTCTGCATTGAATAAAAAAGAAAGCGGCAGGTCGGCGGCTGTTTCCGCCGGAGACAATGCATCAAAAGCGAGTCCTGTCCTTTTCCGGAAAAGTTCTCTTGAAAGATCATACCCGGAAGGTCTTGGCGGGATCAGTTTAATGATCTTATCGGGTATTAGTAAATTTTTAGGTTCCATACATTCCATTACTGCATTCAATGCTTTTAATTGTTCCGTTTTGCTGACTGGCTCGGTTGCTACCCTCCCGTCACCTCTTAGTGTGTAGGTATAGGACATGCCCCCGACGATCTTTGTCACGGCTTCTAGCTGGTAACGATGGTAGAAATAAACCGGCACCAATACATCTTCCAGCATCGCTAGTGGCATACCCGGGCGAATATTCTTTTCGCCGAACTGGCTTAGCGCTTTTGCCCTTACTTTCATCACTTCTTTTAATTCATCCACGGCATTGCTTCCGTTATCCCATAAATGCGTGCGTGGATGCAAGGCTCCTGCAGGTCTTGCATCCTGGTCGGTCAAAAATTCCAACCCGTTCTGTTGCGCATCATTTAAAATTTTATTCAACGCAGCTTTCTCATCCGTTTGAGGAACGAAATCCTGGTAACCCCAGGTAATGGCGACCTTGTCCCATGCCCCGATCTTATTGTCATAGGCATCACTAAGGTCGATCTCTCCTGCCGCATTTATTCTTACTAGCGGATGCGGGTAATCCATCACACTGGCCCTGTTATCGGTGCTGGCAATATAGTTATGCTGCAGGCCCAGTGTATGCCCAACTTCATGCGCTGCCAACTGGCTTAACCTGGCCAGCGCCATTTTCAACATCTTATCGTCTATCCCGCCAGCTGGCGGGATGCCGTTTTCAAATGGCGCTAACAAACCCTGTGCGATCAGGTAGTCCTGCCTTACTCTCAGGGAACCCAGTGTAACATTCCCTTTTATTATTTCGCCTGTTCTGGGGTCCGTGATCGAAGCGCCATAGCTCCATCCTCTTGTCGACCGGTGTACCCAGTTGATCATATTATAACGGATATCCATGGGGTCCGCATCTTCCGGTAATAATTTTACCTGGAAGGCATTTTTATAGCCCGCCGCTTCAAAAGCCTGGTTCCACCAGCTGGCTCCCTGCATTAATGCAGTTCTAATCGGTTCCGGTGTTCCGTTGTCCAGGTAATAAACGATGGGTTTTACAGCTTCACTCATCGCGGCAGACGGGTCTTTCTTTTTCAACCGGTGCCGGCAAATAAAATATTTCGCGATCGGTTCAGAGACAGGGGTGCTGTAGTCGAAATAGGAGATATTATAAAAACTGCTGCGCGGGTCGAACACTCTTGGCTGGTAGTTATTATCCGGCAACTGTACGAATGAATGATGCATCCGTAGCGTTATCGCTTCAGCAGAAGGAGTGACTGAATTGACGTAATTACCGGTATTACCATCGCTGTTGGTAAAAGTTACCGTTGTTTCAAATTCTGAGTTAAAGGGAAAGTTTTTGGTATGAGGCAGGTACAATGCGGAGCGGGTCTTATCCAGTGAATAATTTCCCTGCTGGTTGCTCTTGATCCGGTTCACCACCTGCATCGCATCCCTTAATAAAAAATCAGTAGCATCAACAAGGTAACGGTCCCCCGTTTCTGCTTCTGTTGTAAAACCCCAGAGAGTAGATTGGGCAAAGGATTGTTCGACGGCTCTTTTTTCTGCAACATCAGCGCTGCTGGCCCTGTAATCATAATTGGGCTGGACCAGTAAGATCTTCCTCCCCACTTTTGAAAACTTTACGATCCGGCCTCCTCCCGACAATCCCCGGTCAAGACCAATATCATTGGAGCCAAGTCCGGCAGGTAAGGAAGTGACGTAAAGAAATTCCGAATCGAGCCGGCTGACTTCCAGGAAAAGCTTTCCCGTATTCTCCTCCCAGTAAAAATTAAAAAAGCCTTCATACTTTTTCAGGTCCTTTGTTTTTTCTTCGACCGAAGGAAGTTTTTGTGCAACAAGAAAGAGAGGGGATAAAAGCAGGGCAAGCAGCAGCTTTCGCATAAACGGTAGTTTAGCTACCTAAGTTAAGCAATACAAAAAAGGAAAGAGGTAAATTTTGGTGGCGGATCAGGCAGTATGATTGCTCTTCCACCAGCGGTAACCGATATAGCCAACGATGGCAAAGGGCGCAAAAGCAAGATAGAGGATACCCGAGTTCATTCCTTTGGCGGGTTTTTCTCCCAGTTGCTGGGCGGTCTTGGTGCAGATAGAGCATTGGGCGGAAATAAGGTTGGTTGAACCCAGTAATAGGAAGAAAGTAAGAACCAGCACCAATAATCCCTTTTTCATGCTCTTGTTTTTTGCAAAGTTAAGATGTTTGAGGCTTTAAAAGGAAAAACCACAGCGATCACAGCCCACCATTAAGAATTACTTGACTTGGTTTGTTCTGCTGTGTTTCTCAGTGGTCTCTGTGGTTATTTTTATTTTGAACCACATAGGAAGATAGAAACATAGGTAACACATAGTTATACTTCGCAAAGGTCATTTATCCGGCGGGTGGTGCCGGATATAGGACTGGTCCGCCTTATCCGTAAATATCTCCTGGTTAAATAAAAACGATTGACTGATAAATGCAGTCAACTGGTCTTTCAGTACTAAGGCAGTCAACAAATTATCCGCCCGGTAGATCACCGGTGTTTGGGCTTTCACTAATTTTTTTGCTCCTTCAAGGCTAACCGCATAGGCATGTGTACAATCATGGAACCCAGCTTTCATCAACGAAGAACTGAATTTTTTGGGGAGACGATTCCTGATCATTTTTAAAGGCATTCTCGCAAAACCAAGCCGGCTTATTATATTATACCAGGCTTGCTTTACCCGAAGCCCTGGGGTCACTTTCTCATTCTTCAGGTAACCGAGATAAAACAATTCCCAGTCTACCGGCAGCTCTTTCACTGCCGTAAATAATAATGGAAGGTTAGCAGGATCGGGCACCACATCGTCTTCGAAAACCAACACCCTTTTCCAGTTATTGTCGATCATGGCCTGGTAAATATTGCGATGGGAAAGTGAGCAGGCGATCTCCCCCGTATTTAGCGGGGGGAAATATTGCCGGATTGCGAGGGAGTTCTTTTTGTCGTATTGATAGTTGGCTGCGATGGCCGGTGCATCCAGGTCGTTCTTATCCACGCCATAAAAGAATTCAAAAGAAATACCCGCCAATCTTTCTTTTACTTTCTCCTGTCTCTCTTTGAAACGCGGCACGGTGAGCACGAGTACCTTATCAAAGTACTGCCGGAGCAATTCATTAATACCGTTTGGGATCGCTGGCATATCAACAAATGTAAAAACAAACAATCATTGAATTGATTTTTAACCACAGATAGCACAGATTTATGCACAGATAACACAGTGGAATCTGTTCGAACTTAAATCGGTGTAATCTGTGGTTCCGATTCTAAAAACAAACAGCAAATACCGGGGGCATTTGCTGTTCCTATGACTTAGCGACAATTAGCGCAATTCTCGTTCTTAGCCTAATTAGCGTTTTTAATTAGCGTTCTTATACCGCAGCACCTTCCATTTTCTTCTGGACCTTCTTCCGCTCATCTTCATTCAATATCACTTTCCGCATCCGGATAAAATTGGGCGTCACCTCAATGCACTCATCCTGCTGGATATATTCCATACACTCTTCGAGGGTCATCTGGGTTTTGGGAGCGATCTTAGTTGCATCATCACTTCCACTGGCACGGTGGTTGGTCAGCTTCTTCGGCTCCGTAGCATTCACCACCAGGTCACCGGGTTTGATATTTTCGGCGATGATCTGGCCGGTATATACTTCCTCTGCAGGATCAACAAAGAAAGTTCCCCTGTCCTGTAACTTATCGATCGAGTAACCGGTGGTTTTTTCTGTGCTTTTAGAGATCAATACCCCGTTATTTCTTCCGGGGATCGGTCCTTTCCAGGGCTTGTATTCCGTAAAACGATGGGCCATCACCGCTTCACCGGTAGTAGCGGTCAGCATTTGTGTACGCAACCCGATCAATCCCCTCGAAGGAATCTCGAATTCAAGGTGCTGCATCTCTCCTTTTGTTTCCATGATCAGCATCTCTCCTTTGCGGCGACTGACAAGATCAATCACTTTGCTGGCAAATTCCTGCGGTACATCCACTACGAGATTCTCATAGGGTTCGCATTTTTTGCCATTGACCTCTTTTACAATTACCTGCGGCTGACCCACGGTCAGTTCATATCCTTCCCGCCGCATTGTTTCGATCAATATACCAAGGTGAAGGATACCCCGGCCATAGACCATCAGGCTATCGCCTTCTTCACTGTCCTCCACCCGTAAGGCAAGGTTCTTCTCTGTCTCTTTCATCAAACGATCACGAAGATGCCTGGAAGTAACGAATTTTCCGTCCCTTCCGAAGAAAGGTGAATTATTTACCGAGAATAACATGTTCATCGTAGGTTCATCTACGCTGATCACGGGTAATGCTTCAGGGGTATCTGCATCGGAGATCGTATCACCGATATTAAAATCTTCTATTCCTACTACGGCACAAAGGTCGCCCGCTATTACTTCTGTTACTTTCTTCTTCCCCATTCCTTCAAACACATACAGCTCTCTTACTTTTGTTTTCTTGATGCTGCCATCTGCCTGCATCAGTACAACCTGCTGTCCTTCTTTCAATACACCACGACTTACTTTCCCTACAGCAATACGGCCGAGGAATGACGAGTAATCCAGTGAAGTGATCTGCATCTGCACCGGCCCTTCGTTCACCTTAGGGGGCGGTACGTATTTTACGATACCATCCAGCAGGGGATTGATATTATCGATCTGTTCGAGTGTGTCATTGAACCAGCCATTCTTCCCTGAACCATAAAAGGTCGGGAAATCCAGTTGTGCTTCGGTAGCATCCAGGTTAAAGAATAACTCAAAGATCGCATCGTGCACTTCATCAGGGCGGCAGTTTGGTTTATCTACCTTATTGATGATAACGATAGGTTTCAGGTTCAGTTGTAAAGCTTTCTGCAGTACAAATCTTGTTTGCGGCATCGGGCCTTCAAAGGCATCCACCAGCAGGCAAACGCCATCGGCCATCTTCAATACCCTTTCCACTTCACCGCCGAAGTCGGCGTGACCAGGTGTATCAATAACATTGATCTTAACGTCTTTGTATACTACTGCGGCATTCTTACTAAAAATGGTGATGCCCCTTTCTCTTTCGAGATCATTGCTGTCCATGATGAGATCGCCGGTTTCCTGGTTATCCCGGAAAACTTTGGTAGCATGTAATATCTTGTCCACCAGGGTTGTTTTACCATGGTCAACGTGGGCAATGATCGCAATATTTCTTATTTCCATGAGTTTAGCTTTAAGCTATTAGTCCTTAGCTGTTAGCTATTAGTCGGTCGATGACTAATGGCTAATGGCTTACGGCTAAGAGCTTTTTTAACGAGCGGCGAAGGTACGATAATTCAGCCGCCAGAGCAAACGAAGAAGCAATTAATCCGGGCTTAACCCTGTTTAAAACAGGGATTTATATTAGTTTTATCAAAATAGCCTGTATGAAATTCCTCAAATGGCTAGGCATCATCCTTTTAGTACTGATCATCTTGTACTTTTTAGGACCCCGG
The DNA here is from genome assembly GCA_031371915.1 of Chitinophagaceae bacterium. Classification (GTDB taxonomy): domain Bacteria; phylum Bacteroidota; class Bacteroidia; order Chitinophagales; family Chitinophagaceae; genus JJ008. The sequence continues at coordinate 11,836 of JANMKG010000163.1, forward strand.
CCTTCCCCTCCCAAACTTAGCACCGACCTGCCGGCGATACCTGCTGAAGCAAAAGAGCTGGAACAATATATCCTCCGCAATGAAGCAAAACATAAGATCAAACCGGAGAACGAGGCAAGGATATTATGGATAAATGATTCCATGAAACAAAAAACCGAATACGCTGTAGTTTACCTGCATGGCTTTTCTGCCAGCCAGGAAGAAGGCGACCCGGTACATTATGATTTTGCGCAAAAGTTTGGTTGCAACTTATTTTTGGCAAGACTGGCAGATCACGGGATAGATACTACTGAACCCTTGCTGAACTTTACGGCAGACCGTGCATGGAACTCTGCTAAAGAAGCCTATGCCATTGCGAAACAAATTGGAAAAAAAGTAATCATCATGGCAACTTCGACCGGTGGTACGCTGGCGCTGAAATTAGCGGCTGAGTACCCGGAGATCGCGGGACTTATCTTACTCTCTCCCAATATCGAGATCAATGATTCTAAAGCCTGGCTGCTCAATAATCACTGGGGATTACAAATCGCCCAACTGGTAAAAGGAAAATATAACACGGCTAAAGATACTACGGCACTGTATGCTCAATACTGGAATAATAAATACAGGATCGAATCCACGGTACAACTGGAAGAATTGCTGGAAACAACGATGAAGGAATCTACTTTCAAAAAAGTAAAACAACCCACTTTGCTGCTGTATTATTATAAAGATGAGGAGCACCAGGACCCTGTTGTAAAAGTCTCCGCCATGAAAAGAATGTTCCTCCAGCTCAGCACGCCAGATAGCCTGAAAAGACAGGTGGCTATTCCCAATGCCGGTGACCATGTGATCGGCTCTTATGTAAAGTCAAAGGACTTCCAGGCGGTGGAAGAACAGTGTGAGAAGTTTGCGATGGAAATACTGCACCTGAAAGAATGACAACTTGAATATTGAGTGAAGATTCAACATCAATATTCAATTCTCCCTATTCAATATTAAATTAAAAAGGGCTTTGGTGTGAACCAAAACCCCTTTATTCTCTTTACTGATCTCCCTGTAAATAATTAAATCCGGCAGGGTGCGTTTAAAATGTATTCTCCAGTTTCCCGTTGAATATATTTTTAGAAAAGAGAACATTGTTAAGGATGAAAATATCATGCCAATTCTCCTTCTTCCACGGGTAATTATGACGCAAGATCTATCACCGTCTCTGGTTGCTGGTAGATATACTTCTCCTGCAACCATACTGTGTTACCACGTCTTTTACGGGTGAACCAGCATGCCTTGGCAATACGGAAAGAAACGACCTTGCAATTCAATTTTACTTCATCGTCGATCTCCCCTGAAATGTAGAGATAATCATCCTTATGTTTTTGGATCAGGCTGACCCGCCTGTTCAACAATGGCATTTCATCACCATCCCTGATGATGCAGCTCAAATGAACACCATCATCCATGGACGTGCTTACCTGTCTCGTTTGCTGGTTACCGTCTTCCTCGAAGCGCAGTAAGCCGTAGCGGATCGCCTGAATTTTTTGACTTATCAAGTGTAGTTTTTTACTCATATTAATGTGGTTGATGAATTTTACCGAAAACTGAACCTTGTGTATGTGTGAACCCTACATTCCGTAACATCCATTTATAACTTTTTTCGACCATCAGCTGCAACCGGGTCTTCTCTTTTCTCGCATGAGGTTCCCTGTACTCTATATTCTTCATGGTCATTTTTACCAGCACCGCTCTTTTTGCATTCAATGCCTCGTCGGGGGTATCAAGTGGCTCGTCGATCGTGCTTTCAATACTTGCTTTGCCACTCACTTCCACGAAAAAATCAAAGCCTTTCCGGAAGAAATGGAGGCGGACAGGGAAATCGCGTTCACATTCCTCCAGGGACTGTGAAGGCAAATGCGCCAGGAACCAAAGCTGGCCTTCCTCGTCAACCTTTACAAGGTTAACAATATCGTTGGGCAATTTTACCAGGCTATTACTCATGCTGTACATGACAGCGCTGCGAAGCTGGTTGATCTTCTCGTTGATGAATTGAAAGTTGGGGTCCGTATTCATAACTAGGTTTTATTCACTAATTCAACTTTAATACCAGTCTTTTTTAGCCTGAATAACCAACCATCCACGGGAAAGTTGTGAAAGAATTTCCTCATTTCTACAGCTTTTGCCTGTCTTTGAGCGGCACTGGCGGCAAGTACCGGCCTTTTTCCATGCTGGCATGATTTTCCTCTTTTTGAACAAGAGAAAACAAATTTTTGGAATTAAACTTAAGTGGTTATGAAAACAAATGAAAAAAATGCGGAAGTCCTTAATGATCTGATAGAGATCAATAATGACCGGGTTGTAGGTTATGAAAAAGCGGCCAAAGAAACGGCTGCATCGGATGCTGATCTCCGGGCATTGTTTAATGACATGGCCAATGAAAGCAAAACCTACCTGGCAGAATTAAAGAAACACGTAGAGAAGACCGGCGAAGATCCTGCCGAAGGGACAACCCAGCGCGGAAAGATCTACAGGGTATGGATGGATGTAAAATCCGCCATTACCGGTCAAAGCCGTAAGGCGATCCTGGCATCCTGTGAATTTGGGGAAGATGCCGCACAACGTGCTTACAATTCAGCGCTTGAAACGGAGGATCTTTCTCCTGAAGTGCGTGTACTGATTACTGAACAAAAAGCAAAACTGAAAGCGTCGCATGATAAAATAAAAAGAATGCGGGACACGCAATCAGCATAAGTTTTAACTAAATGACCATGCAAGGCAACTGTCCTGCATGGTCATAATTTTATCAACAACGAATCATGATACTCAACCGCACCGACAGCTATATTAAGATCTGCATGAATACCTGGCTATTATGCGAAGCCTGTATCCATTCAGAAGGTCAGAAACTTTTCCCGAAAGAAAACCTGCTGGAAGCCTGCCAGTCCTGTTCCGGCTCCTGTCTTTCCCTGGCAGCTGTTTTCATCAGTGATCCCTTGCGGGCAGAAGAGAAGGTATTTGATTGTTTCCTGTCATGCCGTGAATGTTATAATGAATGCCTCCTATCCACGGAAGAAGATATCCGTTACTGCGGATCGATTTGTGATAAATGCGCTGAGATGATGAAAGAGCTGCTGCTTTTCAATCCCAACTAATCTGCCCAGCGTATGAAAGAAAAAAACAATTTGCAGTTAATAGCGCCCTGGTCCGAGGTAAAGGAGAAAATCAAAGAGGGTAATGTGGATCTTACCGATGCTGATCTTGATTTTGAACCGGGACAGGAAGATGCGATGCTTAGACACCTGGGGAGAAAAATGAACCGGAGCAAGGAGGAGATCAAAGCCTGGATCGAAAGCCTGTCTGTCAATAAGGGAAAAGCTTCCTGAAATCATACAAACAAAAGGAAATATTAGCGTGCATTAGCGTAATAAACAAAGGGCTTTGGTGTTAACCAAAACCCTTTTATTTTATTCTCTTTTTCCCTTCGACAGCATTACCTGTATCAGGTAGTATGAGTATATTCTCAGGTTTCCCGTTTGAACCACCCCACAAAAGAGAACAAGTATACAAGGGAAAAACCATGCCATAATAAAAATTTGTGCAAAACTATCGTAACAAAAAAGCCGCCCCTGGTTGAGGGCGGCTAAACATTTGTGATGGCTTCTTTTAATGACCTAAACGGGGTCAGTGTTTCATATGGTAGTGATCTCAAACGGGTCTTTTCATGGATGAACGGAACTTATTGGACGGTCTTTCAAATGCTTTTACAAATGTTGCTCAAGATCTTTTTGCCGGGGCAAAGAAAGAACCTTAACGGCCCCGGGAAAATAGACTTATCCTTATTCTCATGTAGGAGCAACGCTACAATGGCGCTATCGTTTGCATGAGCCCTGTTCAGACTGAAATAGTTGCCAGGTTCTATACCCTCTTTTCAGTATAACTTATTCCGCAGTATGCGTGGATTTACTATCTTCCCTATCCGCCCGCCATTTGGCGGGCACTTTCTAACTAATCGTAATGCTTGCTATGGAAAAATCAAAGATCGCCGGTATCGGTATGTACGTCCCAACTAATGTGGTGACCAATAACGATCTCCTGAAATATATGGATACCAGCGACGAGTGGATCCAGGAACGCACCGGGATCAAAGAACGCCGCTATGCCCAACGGACAGGAGAAACCACCACGACCATGGGCGTGGAAGCCGCTAAAATCGCTATTGAAAGAGCCGGTATTACCCCCGCGGATATCGACTTTATTATTTTCGCCACCCTTAGTCCAGATTATTATTTTCCCGGGTGCGGGGTACTCCTGCAACGGGCCATGAAGATGAAAGAGATAGGCGCACTGGATGTACGTAATCAATGCAGCGGTTTTCTATATGCGCTTAGTGTTGGTGACCAGTTCATCCGGACTGGAATGTATAAAAATATTTTAGTGGTAGGCGCTGAAAAACATTCCTTCGGACTCGATTTCAGTACAAGAGGAAGAAATATCTCTGTGATATTTGGGGATGGTGCCGGTGCGGTAGTATTACAACCCGGCAAAGAAGGCCAGGGTATTCTTTCCACTCATTTGCACAGTGATGGAGGAGCCGCCGAGATCCTGGCGATGTACAACCCGGGAACACATGCCAATCATTGGGCAGAACAAAAATTGGCCGATTTTAATGATAACGAGATCGGGGATATGTTCATGAGTCATGAAATGATCGATAAGGCACAGAACTTCCCTTTTATGGACGGTCAGCTAGTGTTTAAAAAAGCAGTAGTAAAATTTCCCGAGGTGATCATGGAATCATTAACCGCCAATGGATTCAAACCAGCCGACCTGCGATTGCTGATACCTCACCAGGCCAATTTACGCATCGCCCAATTTGTACAGCAAAAATTGGGATTAAAGGATGAACAGGTATATAATAATATCCAGAAATACGGGAACACTACTGCAGCCTCTGTTCCCATTGCCTTGTGTGAAGCCTGGGAAGCCGGGAAGATAAAAGAAGGTGACCTCGTTTGCCTGGCTGCCTTTGGAAGCGGTTTTACGTGGGCCAGTGCGCTTATAAAATGGTAGGGATCAAGCACCCGGATGTACGGTGTACGATGTTCGATGTACGCCAGCTCTTATTGGAGTTGCGTACATCGAACATCTAACATCGTACATATTAATAACATTTTCCGAACCAAGTTGGTACGGTCATTGAAAATGTAAGGATATGAAAAGAATTGTACTATTGGCAGGTCTTATTCTCTCCACGCTTTTTGTCCATGCCCAGGAAGGGAAGTGGAAGATCAAAATGAACGGTAAGACATTATTCTACACCAGTACAGAAAATGAAAAGGTCAATACAAAAAAGATAAGTTCTTCGGAATGGAAAAAAACTGGTTACCTGGAGATCAGTTTTACTGAGAATGAACCTGATATGTGGAAACGTTCTTTCTTATTGGCAGATGAGAATGACGAACAGTTATTTACTGTTGAGAATAGCACGAAAGCCAAAATACCTTTATCGAAACTTCGCAAATTATTTGTCGGGAAAAAAGTACTGACCATCTATACCATCATCGCTCCCGTTAACCCGATGATGGCAATACGGATGCGAAGAGTACATTTGTGTACGCTCCAGTTGCGTTAA
>JANMKG010000181.1:0-19277 GCA_031371915.1 Chitinophagaceae bacterium
TTTTTCCTGCGTTTCCATCTTTTTGAATTTTATTATTAACGTTGTTCTTAGCAGTACAAATATCAACAGGGTAGTTGATATAGATGTTGTGCGAAAACGATGAATTAAGGGGCTGATTGGGACAAAAAAGATAATAGATAATAATTTATAGATAATAGTCCTTCAAAGGGGAAACTGATTTTAATCTTTGAGGCCGTTTCAACGTGGAAGAACTATTATCTGTTATCTATTAATTATTATCTCATTTTAGTGCCTTCAGCACCAACCTGCTTCCCTCCTCCAGCGCTTTCCTCGCTGCTTCTTCCGGCTTTCCTTCGTATTTGCCATCTACTTTTTGCTGTGAACGCGTAGAGCCGTCGGCTGTGTTCAGCAATACCAGGCTGGCTTCTATATTATAAGATGATGCCGCGGAAGGGTCAGTATTCTTGATAGCTTTTAACAAGCCTCCTACTTTGCTGGCCTGCTTAACACGGATAAAATCAGTTCTCAGTTCATAATCGCAATGAAATTGCTTTGCCTGGTCCTCCGAAGCAATGGCAACGGCTTCAATATTGCCACCCGTCAAATTACCAACCAGCTGTTGTTGTAATGCCACGCCGGGCAAATCCCCCTCTCCTTTGGGTTCAAATACCCCAATACGGATCACCCCAGCTTTTTTCTCCTGCGTGGGGCTTGTTTTTTGTTCGTTATCATTATTGTTATTGTATTTATCCTTGTTTTGCTTGATATATTCATTCATATCAAACTTATCCTGCAATTCGCTTTCGTTGTTCGCCTGGGTATAACCCGGCGGGATCTCGAACAGCATGGAATCCAGTTTCACGGTGGACAATTCAAGCGTTTCCAGTTCCATTTTAAATTCAGTGGTCTGCGCCTGCCCGTTACCCATGATCATCGTCTTTGTCTCCGTAAGTGGGAAGCCCAGTTTACCTTTCCCGCTTCGATGACTGACAAAACGGTCCTGGCAATCCGGTTTGGGCTGGTAGTTCGGGGCAGTTGTTCTTCCTGAATAAGTTTCGGGGCAATTGAAAAGAGGCAGGTCTATATACCAGCCATCGGTCTTAATGATCATGCTGTCCTTCATCATACAGGCATCCGGTGAGGGTTTCATCTTCTGCGTGGTCCATATATGCCGGGCCGTGAATCCATACATTTTTTTTCGTTCACCCGTGTCGGTGATATTGTACCACATCGTGATCACACCACCTTTCCCGGTTGGCTGGGTGGTAACAGGTTTCGTTTTTACAGGTGTTTTTGCATCATCATCGATCACTTCTTCTTTGTTGTTGGCGAAAGGCTCGATATAATAAAGTTTTTTCTTGTCATTCAGTTTGATCGTTCGTTGCAGGTCGCATTGCTCGATCGTAACGATATTATTGACCTGGCCGGTATAACCACCGCCTTCGGTTCTTTTGCGCATTCCTTTTACATAGATCGTGGACTCTGATTTCATTCCCATCATACCGTTGGACTGGCGCAATTTATATTGCTGGGCCCTGGCGTTTTCGGCAACTGATAAAAAAAGAAGAACAAAAGCAGTAAGACAGAAGGAGGTTGATAAGGGTTTCATATAAATAAATTATATACCAAATTTACTTTTTTATGGATATCCGATGGTGGCGCCGGGTATAAATTGAGAAAAGAAGGTAATGAACTGGAATTGTGGTCATTTCCGCCTGTTAACGGGACATTTACCATCGTGGCAGCTATATTTTTTTTACTTTTACCCTGTATATAATGTTAACTCCCAGATGGAAAAAACATCCCAGGGTCCCGGTCATCCAGAAGGACAAGTGAGACAGCTTGCAGCCATCATGTTTGCCGACATGACCGGTTTTACCGCGATGATGCAGGAAGATGAAGAGAAAGCCCGGATATTAAGAGACCGGCAGCGCCTCACCCTGGAAACGCTTATCCCCGGTCATAACGGGAAGATCCTCCAGTATTTTGGGGATGGCACCCTTAGTCTTTTCGACAGCGCTATCGATGCCGTCAAATCAGCCATTGCTATCCAGCTCGAATTACAAAAAGAACCCAAAGTGAAACTGAGGATCGGTATTCATTCCGGCGATCTCGTGTATGATAAAGAAGGAGTATACGGGGATTGCGTAAACCTGGCATCGCGTATCGAAGCCCTCGCGATACCCGGTGCAGTACTGGTTTCTGATAAAGTATTTGATGAGATCAAAAATCAAAAAGATATCAAAAGCCTTGTGCTAGGAAAATTCAATCTCAAGAATGTAAAGCGGCAGGTGGAAGTATATACGATCTGTAATGAAGGTCTCGTGGTACAGACGGCTGCCGAAACGAATGTAAAAGCCGGGTCAGAAAAAAGTATCGCTGTCCTTCCTTTTGTAAACATGAGCGCCGACCCTGACAATGAATATTTCAGTGATGGTATTTCGGAAGAGATCCTCAATGCCCTTACCCATGTAGAGGGATTACAGGTAACGGCCCGCACTTCTTCTTTTTCTTTCAAAGGGAAAAGTGAAGACGTGAGACAGATCGGGATCAAACTGGGTGTAGCGGCTATTCTCGAAGGCAGCGTAAGAAAAGCGGGGAAAAGGATACGGATCAGCGCGCAGCTTATCAATACCGCGGATGGCTATCATATCTGGTCGGAAGTGTATGACAGCGAACTGGAAGATATCTTCCAGGTACAGGATGAGATCGCCCTGAAGATCCTGAACCGGCTCAAAGAAAATTTTGCTTCCACGGAGAATAAAGAACCGATCGTTAAACCACCGACCGATAATATCGAAGCGTATAATATGTATCTCCGCGGTCGCTATTACTGGAACAGGTCAAATCCCGAAGACACGATGAAAGCGATCAGTGCTTTCGAAGATGCCATCGGGGCCGACCCTGGATTTGCTCTTCCTTATTGTGCCATTTCCTATTGCTACTCCTATTTAGGATCCGCGGGCCTGATGCCGCCGGCATTAGCCTACCCCCGTGCCAAAGAATATACGCTTAAAGCGATCGATCTTGATCCCAACCATGCGGAATCACATCTTTCCCTGGCCACGATCAAATTCTTTCATAACTGGGATTTTGAAGGAGCTGAGGCTTCATTGGGCAAGGCACAGCAGCTTGGACTTAACTCTTCCTTGTTCAACCAGGTGCATGGCTGGTTCCTGATCGCCAAAGGTGATTTTGAAAAAGCCATCAAGAAAATGCAACAGGCGCTGACGCTGGATCCTCTCTCCCTTCCACTAATGAGTAATCTTGGAGACGCATATTCTTTTGCCGGGCGTTTTGAAGAAGCACTCGCACAATATGACCGGATCGTAGAACTGGATCCCCGTTTTCGCCGCGGTTTTGAAGGAAGGGGGATGATCTACCTCGCAAAAGGTGAATATAAAAAAGCAGTAAAGGATTTTGAACAATACCACAGCCTGATCGGCAACCCGCTGAAAGGTATCAGCAGCCTGGGTCATGCGTATGCGGCGGCAGGTCAACAGGAGAAAGCGCTGGAATGCCTTGCCAGGATAAAACAACGGGAGAAAAATGAGCCGGATGTATTATTACATATGGACTATGCTTTCCTCTATGCGGGCCTGAAAGAATTTGATAAGGCCTTTGAATATCTCAATAAAACTTATGAGCAGCGCATCGGGATCGCCTGCCTTGGAATGATCTTCTGTGTCCGTTACCCGATGCTGAATGAACTCCGTTCGGATCCGCGTTTTAAGGAGCTGACAAAAAAGATGGGGATCGATAATTAATTTCAAGCATCAAACTTTACTGTGCCCTGAACACCAGCAATGTTTCTTTCTTTCTTTTCATCAGGAGTTCGTTACCATTTTGGTCGAACCGGTCGATACTATTGAGAACAGAAAGAAAGGTATTTTCAAATTCAATATCCACGCAACTCATCTTTGTACTCCTGGTCTCGCCAAACCTGATCTCACTTTTATTTATAGTGTACGCGCCGCTGAACTGGTTGCAGCCTCCGTTCCCGTTAAATCGCTTATCGTTTGTCTCGAAACTAATATAGGCATCCTTACGTCCACCGCTTTGTTGAACCGGCACGTCTTTCATTTTTACCAGTACCCAATGTTTTTGCCCCCAGCCTGCATCGGGAGCAAACTTTGGACTACAACTAAAAAAAATGACGGCGACCAGGGAAATGAATAAATATTTCATACAGGAGTCTTAAAACAGTTACTGACTGTTTACTATTTAACTCCATATAAAACTATGCCAGTAATCCCGGCGGACAGGATGGCTATTTTTAGGTTTTAATCAGAGAAATATACCCTGCTGATCTTACCCTTTTCGATGACATAGATGACTGCACCGTAGAATAAATTCTCCGGTTTAGGAGATGACCATATCTCTTCATGGTCGATCACTGTATTACCTGAAACGATCCGGTTTAGGAGATGGCAATACAGCTGTGGCATTTTAGTAATGAATGAATAGTCTTTCCGCATTTGCTGCTTTCCCTTCATCTTTAGCTTACCGCTGGTCGAATAGATCTCCACATCCTCCGCATAGGGAGCCAAAAAAGCTTCAAGATCATGCGCATTATAGGCATTGAGCTGCTGCTGTACCAGCATCACCGGTATACTGGCCACCAATGAACCCGGTGTTACTACTTTTCCCCGGTTGATCACCTTGTTGATCTTTTTCCAATTATCAAGCTGCTCCAGTGGGTTGGCATTCAGCAACACCATATTCCCCCATTTATTTTTGGTGATACTTCCCCACTCCTTCTCCTGTCCCATGGCTTTGGCTCCATTGAGGGTAGATGCTTCAAGCAGTTGCCAATTATTCAGTCCTGCTTTTTGCATAGCAGCCAGTTCATCAAAATAGGATGTCGCATGCTGGGTGCCGATATTGCCGGCATCTGTCCCGGTAGCGATGGTGACACCTGCATCCGCGAGTTTCTTCAGGTTTACCGCCATGATGGTATCCGTTATAATGGGGCCTGCCTTGCCCTGTTTTGTCAACGCGTTGATATATGTCCGGCCTGTGCTTGTATCCGGCCAGGGATAATCAATGATCGTCCCCGATGGAATGGGATTGGCATGCTCCAGTTCATAATTATTAAAATGATAATTCCCTGAAAGTACCGCCCTATAATTATGCCCTACCACTAAGGTTGGGCAAAGCACGGTCCCGTTCTTTTTCAGTAATTGAACAAAATCATCGCTGATATATTCGTCCTCTACACTGTGTACAAGGTAATCAGCCCCTGCTTCCACAGCCAGTTGCGCGGTGATGCGTTCCGTGGCATGCACAGCCACCCGCTTATTATTTTTGTGAGCTTCATTGATTGCCGTCTTTATGTATTCATAATTCTTCCGCGCACCGGCTTCGATATCCTTGTCCAGTACGATATACCATATCTTGATAAAGTCGGCCTTATATTTCAATTGTTCCTGTACAGCCTTCACGGCATCCTCGTTGGAACTTACGAGGATGAAGGGGCTTTCATTGCCAAGGTCCTTGAATGCGGGTGGCAGGTAAGTGGTCAGTAATGGTCCTGTCATGTTCACCATGGGTAACAGCGGCCGGCCGGCGAGTGAATCCCGTTGTTGGAGGAAATTAAAACTTGCCCCCACATCCGCTACGGAAGTGATACCTGCAGCAAGGTAGCGGTGCAGCAGGTCTTCCATATTATCATGTAACCATTTTATTTCTTTGCTGTGAGACTGGTATTTGCGGAGATCGATCACATCGGGACGGGTATACAGACCGCCGCTCTGGAAAAAATGCACATGCGCATCGCTGAAACCCGGGACCAGCCACTTCCCTGTACCATCGATCACTTCGGTGCCCGGGGGAAGTTTGTATTGTTTGCCTTTATCGACACTGGTGATTCGCCCATCCAGCACGACCACATCATAACCGCTGAGTACTTTTTTATTTTCAACATCGATAACATTGGTATTCTTGATAAGCACCTGTGCGATTACACAGGAATGCACGAATAATCCCAGAAGCAGGGAGCAAAGGACCTTATGCATACAGTAATTTTCTCTAATGTATCAAAAAACCGGGAACTTATGGTTGTACAAAATGCCAGCAAACACCGGCGATATCAATCAGATTGACTTCTTTTCCATAGGGCTGGGCTTTCACTTCCCCGATCCGGACCCCATATTTCTCCGGCAGTTTTTTTGCCAACACTTCCTGGCGGAAGGCTTCTGCATTTTCGACTCCCACACTCAGCATGAAATTCTCCGCGAAATTCTTGTCATCACAACGCTGCAGGATAAAACTGCTGCCGTTATTCTCAAAGCCGGCATAATCTCCCATGTCCCAGGTCAAGGTGAAGCCAAGGTCCTTAAACAGGTCCCGGGAGGCTTCATAATTGTTACCGGAAGGAACAAATGGGCGAAGGGATAAGAATTTCATAAACACGATTTTGGTAAAATTAATCCCTTGTTTTTACCGGTGGCTTAAAATTTGGTACTAAAAAAGACAGGGTATGAAGAAAAAAGAAAGTTTCTGGGAATTATTGAAAAGACTGGATGAAGAAGCCGGCCAGTTCAACAGGCATCTTTCCGAAGCCAACTATTATTTTGATACCGCTGCCGGCAGGACAAAGGGATTATTGGAAAAACAGGAAAAAGACCTCCATAAAACCATCCGGAAATTAAAAAAAACACTGAAGTTCTTCGGTGTAAGAGAGAAAAAGAACGGAAAAAAATAATTATCCTGTCATGATCAATCTTTATCCGCTCCGAGACTATAACTATTGTTTTCCTCATCTTCCCCACCGGTTTCCTCTTCCTGATCATCCTCCTCTGCACCCGGAATATCAAGATCTTTCCCGGAGAAATCATTTTCCTCGTTCAGTTCTTCCCCGTCCTCATCTGTATTGTCAAGGGTTGACCTTTCCCAGTCCTGATCGTCAGGACCTGCCTGGCTTACCGAGGATTTTTCCAGTAACGCTGCTTCTTCCTTACTTACTTCTGATGCCTCATCCATTTCGTTTTCGGTCTGTAAGGGTTGTTTGTTGAGGGGCTCCAACTCTTTTTTGCCCGCTTTTCCAGTTGTATTTGCCATACAGGGATTACAACTAAAACAATGCCAGTACTGGTTGCTGGTCGCTAGTTGCTAGTTGCTGGTCACTAGTCACTGGTCACTGGTTGCTCCAGTTCGTGATTTCCATAAAGCATTGCAAGGTCAATTTAAGGAAACCAGCAACCAGTACCCAGCAACCAGCAACCAGTACCCAGCATCGGGAATTTATTCCTTACCGAACTACCCCGGTGTTGGTATGGTTATTGGAAATCAATAGTTATTCTATCCATTCTAAATAAATCAATCTTATGGCAAAAAATCTGAAAAAAGTTGTTGCAAAAAAGAAAGCCGCTAAACCCATGGCTAAGAAAACAGCCCGCAAAGCAGTAGCAAATAAAAAAGCGGCTCCCCGCACAACTCCAAAAAAGAAAGTAGCAGCGAAAAAAGTTGCCACGAGGAAAGCAACGGTCCCTAAGAAAAAGACAGCATCTAAAAAGAAAACGACCAGCAGTATACGAAAACCTCTTTCTCTTGCTCAAAAGCAAATGATACCGGTAAAAAAACAAATGAAGAAAACAGCCGCCAGTTCCGAACTGATGGAACCGGAAGAACACAGTGATAAGCCGGTACATAATATGGAATCCAATCTTCCTCCCGTGGAAGAAAAAAGCCCGGAGATCGAACCGGTCAATACCCCCGCACCTGCTATGGATAAAAAGGCGCAGCAAAAAGCGAGGGTAAGGAATTATGATAATCATCACCTGAAGTTATCCAGTCACAGTAAGGGCGGGATTAAACCTGCAGGAAAGAAACCCCTTTGGTAATAAGAAATTAGAAATGAGAAATACGAAATAAGGAAGGGGGAGATTCTTAAAGAAGAAGAATCTAATGACTATGAACTATCGACTATGGGCTAATGGCTAAAAGCTAATAGCTAACGGCCAACTGTCCCTATGGGTAATTATGATCAGGAATAGCTATTTTTATTCCTGAAAACCATTGCATGGAATTTATTGATTACTATAAAGTACTTGGCCTTGATAAGAATGCTTCGGAAGATGATATTAAAAAAGCGTACCGGAAACTGGCCCGGAAACTACACCCGGATCTCAATCCAACAGATAAAGGGGCCCACCAGAAATTTCAGCAGGTGAATGAAGCGAATGAAGTACTGAGCGATCCTGAGAAAAGAAAGAAATATGACCAGTACGGCAAGGACTGGCAGCATGCAGATCAATTTGAACAGCAGCGGCAGTCCCGGCAACATTCCGGTTTCCCCGGCGGGCAATCATTCCAGGGGAGCGAAGACGGGGATTTTTCTGATTTTTTTGAATCCCTTTTTGGCGGAACCGGCCGCAGCAGGCAAACAAAATTCAGGGGACAGGATCATAATGCCACACTGAGTTTGAACCTTACCGATATCCTGGCAACACATCAGCAAACGCTTACGGTTAATGGAAAGAATATCCGGATCACGATACCGGCTGGTGTTGAGAACGGACAAATAATAAAACTGAAAGGATATGGCGCGGCGGGTATTAACGGGGGCCCGGCGGGTGATCTTTACATTAGTTTTTCGATCGCTCCCGACCCACGTTTCAGGCGTTCGGGTAATGATCTTTTTGGGAACGCTACTATAGATCTCTATACAGCATTATTGGGCGGTGAAATAACCCTTGATACACTTACTGGGAAAATAAAACTAAAGGTGAACCCGGAAACACAGCCTGGGACAAAGATCAGGGTAAAAGGGAAAGGTGTTCCTGTATACAAAAAGGAAGGAGAAAGCGGGGACCTGTATATTACCTACGAGGTGAAATTACCCGTCAACCTTACTGAAGAACATAAAAGATTATTCGCGGAATTGCGTAAACTCAGCTAAATCCAATTGTATGGCAGCGGAAGAAATGATACCGGCCGATGAATTTTGTGTTCATCATCATATCGAGATCAGTTTTATTCATTCGGTCCGGGAATCGGGACTGATCGAAATGACCAGCCGGGAAGAAAGATTATTTGTCCCCGTAAGCCAGCTTGCGCAACTGGAAAAACTGGTGCGTTTGTATTATGAAATGGATATTAACCTGGAAGGTATCGAGACCATCACCTATTTATTGCAACGGATGAACGATATGCACCAAGAGATCCTGCGGCTTTCGAATAAGCTGAGTGGGTACGAGAGTTGAGCAGTTAGCCATTAGCCGTTAGCCCGGAGCCGAGAGGAAATACGTCATTGCGAGCCGAAGGCGAAGCACGTCATTGCGAACCGAAGGCGAAGCAACTTATTCCGTGATCACTCGTTCCGCAGCCTCTTTATCCTTTGTAAATATCTTAAGCTCCACCCCGCCAACGGGATCCAGTCCCATTACATTTTCATCATTCAGGAAAGAGGGAATTCCATTTTCCGCCAGTTTATCCTGGATCATTTTTGCTTCCACGATATTGGGATAGGTATGAATAACGACGGTATGATCTTGTGTCATAGATTATTTGTTTTTACAAAGTACGCATAAATTAAGCCATATTTCACTGTTTGATCTCAGTTTGAAAGCCTTACTACAGGTTCTTTTTTTTGAATTGCTCTTTCACGTTCTTATAGTATTCCTCATTCCATTTTTTATAATAGTCTGATTCAACAATTATTCGCTGGTAGGGAGCTGTTTGCAGCAGCCATGTTGTAAACTTTTGTTCATCCGCGGCCCGCGCTTTCTGCTCCATCTCGTTTTTATTATTGAATTGTTTGCCTTCGTCGGTGAAAAGTTTCATCGTTGCCGCTTCATCCTTATTCTGTATAGCGCCAACTACTTTTTTAATATAATCTGTATACGATGCGAAATACTGTTGTAGAGCAGGATCAGCGAAATTAGGTGCTTCAAGGTCCGCGGCACTGCCGGTAGGAACAGTATGGCCAGGTTTAGTCCCGGTCGTATCGTTCCCAGCTGTGCCGGAAGTCTTTGTTTCTTTATTATTACTGCAATTGGTAAAAAGGAGGCCTGCGACAACCAGGATCAAAAAAAAGCGGTTGGTTCTTATCATATAATCTGTTTTTAGAGTGACTTTGCTACAAGAACCGTGCTTGGATTTATGGGTTGCTGGTTGCTAGTAACTGGTTACTAGTTGCTGGATGTTTGTTACTGGGTGTTAGTACTTTGTTCTTAGTTATTCCTTTTTCCCTTCACTTCCTCATTTCTTATTTCTCATTACTTATTTCTTATTCATTAGGATCTCCATCTTATAGTACCCTCCCTATACAGCATTCCTGATCGCCATGACCAATTTTTTCATGTCCTCAGCAGAATTGTAAAAAGAGGGTGTGACCCTGATACATCCATCTGTACCAAGTGATCTTGCTGTGGTCAGGATCCCATTTTCTTTCAGCAGCTTATCCGCTATACCTGAAGATCTTTTCCCTTTTATCCTGAAGGAAGCGATCGCACAGGAAAGACCATCGGTAGAAGGAACCACCACTTCAACGGACGGGTGCTTATCGAATTCCTGCATCCAGCAAAGTTTTAAATAGTGCAGGCGCCGGTTGATCTTTTCAATACCCAGCGACTGGTGAAAAGCCAGGCTATCCGGTATGGTAAGGATCACCGCGAAAGGCGTGGTGCCGAAATGTGCCAGTTTGTTGATGCTGTTCTCCGCAGTATTAACATCGCCAAATAACGCATTCATTTGGTTGATCCTTTCTTTCTTTACATACAGTACACCCGCCCCTATTGGATTACCGATCCATTTGTGAAGATTCATCCCCACGAAATCACTACCAAGACCAGTTAATGAAAATTTCACCTGGCCCAATGCATGCGCCGAATCGGTGATCGTATCGATCCCTTTTTGCCTTGCCATTGCCGCGATCTTTGCCACTGGTATGATCAACCCGTTGATATTCGAAACATGTGTTAACAAGATCACTCTTGTCTTATCCGTGATGGCACCCCGGTAAATATCCACGATCTCGTCTTCGTTTGCCGGCAGGAGCGGCATATCAAACGCTTTCACGCTGATCTTCCCTCTTTTTTCCAGCATCCTGAAACATTCGATCATGCTGAAATAATCCAGCTGGTTCAGCAGCACTTCATCACCTGTTTTAAAAGGATAACCCTGTATCGCGATATTCAGCGCTTCTGTGGCATTGCGGGTAATAATGATCTCTTCATCGGAAACCTGCAGGAAGGCAGCCAGGTCTTTTTTAATGGCGGCCGATCTATCCGGGTAGACCTTACGGGCAAAACGAATGGATTCCTTATTTACGTATTCAATATTTTTCAGGTAAGCTTGTAATACGGGCTTCGACTGTAATCCATAATACCCATTCTCCAGGTTGATATAATCATCCGCTACATCATAATATTTTCGGGCCACCTGTTTCCAGAATTTTTCATCATCGGGCGCGGCGTCCTGTTCAAGTTCCTTTAAGTCCATACCTGTAGCAGCATTTAGAAAAGTACCGGGCAAACCTGCCAGCAGCAGACCTGTACCCGCCTGTTTTAAAAATTCTTTCCTGTTGGGGGGCATAAAAAAAAATTATACCCTTAAAGTAAAGAGAATAAAGCTAAACAAAAGTAGATTTTGATGGACGGGAAAGGATCAGTTCTGTTGAGCTTTTCTCAAAAAAACGTTCACGGCTTCAAAATAACTGTCCGGGTTATCCAGCCAGCCATAATGCACACTGTGGTCGAGGAATACAAGGGTTGAATTGGTAAAAGCTTTGTGCGCTTTTTCAGCAGTTGCCGCGGAAACGATATCCTGTTTCCCCTGGATGACCAGTACAGGAAATAAGGCAGCGGAAAGTTTCCCGGCACAATCGAATTTTATTTTCTGCAGGTTTTGCCAGACAAAATTATTGATCCTGCTATTACCCTGGGTAAGCCGTTCCGCGATAACTGGTATATTCTTCTTATCGTACACATAAGCCGGCGCCAGGGCCAGTCCCCGCTGCAGCCTGGCATAATGACTCGTGTCGCCGCCGCTAATTTTATTGGTCCAATAGTTCACCGATTCGAGTTGGGCTGCTGTCAGTTTTGAATTGATGGCAGTGGAAACATAGCTTAAAAGACCCAGATCAATACCACCCGACGAAGAAAGAATAAGTGACCGGATATGCTGCGGGAAAAGAGTTGCATAATAAGAAGCAAGCATTCCTCCAAAGGAATGACCCAGTATACTCCATTTATCAATATGCAGGTACCGTCGCAGGTTCTCGATGTCTTTCACCATCAGGTCCATGGTAATCGTTGAACTATCGGTGGTCTTCAGTACCGATCTGCCCGTTCCACGCTGATCGTAAATAATTGCCCTGTTGTTTTTTGAAAGCGTTATGGCAAGACCCGCAAACCCTTCGCTGTTCATACCGGGCCCTCCATTGATGATCAGTAAGGGCTCGCCTGAACCATATACCCGGTAATAGAGTTTACTGCCTTCGCTGTCAATCGTGCCTTCCGACTGGGAAAAAGAAGAAAGACAAAAAAGAGATGCTATAAAAGAAAGCAAGCATATTTTCATATAGTAACGTATCTGGTAACGTGAAATTACTGGATTAACCAATGGGATGATTTCCATCTAAATAATTTTCTTGCCCTTTGAATAAGAAGTATGATTAATGTGGCTTTTATGGATTTTTTTATCTCCGCGTATCCTCCTTTCCCTGGGCTGAAAAAAAATCCACCAGCTTTCAAAACTTTTGAGGATTCTTTATGACTTTTGTTATTTTTCAGCGCAGAGAACAGAGAACGCAAAGTTTTCGCTGAGTTCTCTCTGCGTATACTCCTTTCTCTGCGCTGAAAAAAAAATCGACCAGCTTTCAAATCTTTCGGGGATGCACTATGCCTAGTGTTATTTTTCATCGCAGAGAACAGAGATCACAAGGTTTTCGCTGAGTTCTCTTTGCTATTGTTTAGGATGATCCGCCCAAAGAGTCGTTTCCTCCCAGGCATCAATATCTTGCTGGAGTTCTTTTAATTTATTCCGGATACCCTTTAAGGCACCCGCACCCAGCATTAGTCGCAATGGCGGTGTTGCTGATTCCACGGCTTTCACGATCGCCTTAGCTGCTCTAACAGGATCACCGGGTTGATTACCGCTATACCCACGGATAGTTTCCTGGTTGGCATGCGCGGTGGTTTTATAATCATCGATCACGTTCTTTGTGTTATTCGCCGAACGGCCTGCCCAGTCGGTACGAAAACCGCTTGGCGCCACCACGGTAACTTTAATACCGAGTGCGCCTACTTCTTTTGCAAGAGCTTCCGAGTACCCGGTAACAGCGAATTTAGTCGCGTTATAAAAACCCACACCCGGGAAAGCCACCAGTCCACCCACCGAAGATATATTGACGATATGACCACTCCGTTGTGCCCGCATAATGGGTAACACGGTATTCGTGACACTGGCGAGGCCAAAGAAATTAATTTCAAACATGCGCCGCACTTCGTCTTCTTCGCTCTCTTCGATGGCGCCGAAATAACCAATACCTGCATTGTTGACAAGGACATCAATACGTCCAAATGTTTCGGTCGCTTTTTGTACCGCCGCTTTTACCTGTTCGGGTTTGGTAACATCCAGTTGTATTGCTACCGCTGTACCGGGATATTTCCCAACAAGATCTTTTATATCATCCGTGTTGCGGGCAGTGACAGCCACTTTATCGCCCTTCTCTAATACTTCCTGTGCCAGGTGACGCCCAAAGCCCGTAGAGCAACCTGTGATAAACCATACTTTATTCATATCATTTTTATTTGGGTAAAAAAGGAGAACAAATCTAACCTGGGATGGTTCATGTATTTTACGGGAAAAGGAAATAATGCTGTTGCCTGGTATTACTGTTTGGAGTGTATGATCCGCCAGGAAATAAAACTATGCTGAATTTACTAAGGTAGATCACCCCTTCTTCCTGTACTCGTTCCAAAAAAACTTCACTGCGGCCAGCACTTCCTCATCCGATTTGTTCTGTGAATTAGACAGCGGGATACTCCGTCGCATCCCCTTATTTTCTCTTGTATATTCGAGTACGAGGATAAAATTGTCCTGGATACTTACCCATTTCACCTCCTTCTGTGTAACATGGGCATCAAGCAGGTGGGCCCAGTCCGTTACCAGGCGTTCATCCTGGTAAATTCCTTTTTTATTGATCCGGATATGCACTCTCCCGCTCCTTGCCCTTTTCAGGCAATAGATCACCGGTACAAGCGCCAGCAGGAAAACATAGCTCTGGTAATCGATATTTTTAAAATGGCGAAGAGACGCATCCACGACGCCATATACAAAGAGCGCCAGGAAGAGTACCGCCATGACATAACTCATCAGCTTATTCTCCCCTACGGTGAATTGACTTTCCCTGGTCAACGAAGTTTTAGCCATTCCTAAAATTACTGATCCTTTTCGGTATGCTGTTATCATGCTACGCTGATCTTAACATTCGTTGAAAAAAATACACTTGATTTTTTTGCAATGCATAATCTTTGTTGGCTTTCAACTCCCTGTTTTCCGGTGAAGTTTTTTGGAGCACAAAGAACACAAAGGGATCACAAAGGGCACAACGAGTTTTCCTAAAGAGGTTGTATTCTTCGTGGCTCTTAGTGAACTTTGTGCTCCTTCTTTTCTTTATTCTGAAGCGCCTTTCTTACCTCCGGTGCGATCTTCGTTCCGAATATCTCGATGGACTTCATCATTGACGCGTGAGAAGGCCCTCCCACATCCATATGAGCGGAAAAACGCGTTAGACCAAATAGTTCCTGCATATGAAGTATCTTCTCAATGGATTCACTGGCATCCCCGATGATGAGATGACCCTGCGGACCTCTACCCGTTACATACTGCTCTTTTTGATACGGCGGCCATCCCCGGCTGCCGCCTATCCTGTTCATCTGCGCCGAGTAGATCGGATAGTATTCATCCGCGATCTGCTGGCTGTTCTCTCCAAAAAATGCATGCATATGCACTCCCACCTGGAATTTATTCATATCATGGCCCGATTGCTGGTATACTTTTTTATAATATTCAAATAAAGGTTTGAACTGTGTGGGATTGCCACCAATGATCGCGAAGATCACCGGCAATCCATGCCGGCCTGCTCTTAGTACCGACTCCGGGGTGCCTCCTACTGCCACCCATATATTCAGGTGATCGTTCACAGCACGGGGTAATACTTCCTGGTCTTTTAATGCCGGACGGAATTTACCTTTCCAGGTAATGCGTTTGGATTGATTGAGCTTTAATAAAAGTTCCAGTTTTTCTTCAAAGAGTTCATCATAATCTTCCAGGCTATACCCAAACAAGGGAAAGGATTCGATAAAACTCCCGCGACCGGCTACGAGTTCTGCCCTGCCGCCGGAGACCAGGTCGATTGTAGCAAAACTTTGATACAGTTTTACCGGGTCGGAAGAACTGAGCACAGATACAGCACTGCCGAGTTTGATATTTTTGGTGACAGTAGAAGCGGCGGCTAAAATTATTTCCGGTGTGGATACCGCGTAATCGGGCCGGTGATGCTCCCCGATACCATAAAAATCAAGTCCCACCTGGTCCATCAGTTTGATCTCTTCGATCAGTTCCTGTAGGCGTTGCCCGGCAGGCTGAACAGTCCCGTTCTTATCAATATGAAGATCGCCAAACATGCCGATGCCTAATTCCATGCGGGTATATTTTAAACGAAGTTACGGTGAAGCTTTACTACGCCGTCGCGGGTGCCTGGATTTTCCCGTCACTTGGCATTACTGAGTGGCCCGGAAATATGTAGATTCTCCTCTATTCGTAGATTAGCGAACTCCTTCGAGTCACAGTGGCTGCTATTACCTATAATAATGAGGTACTTCTTATTTCGTGGCATGGTTATCCGTATAGAGGGATGTCCCGCCTTGCAAGTTATATCAGTATAACAGTTAGTTTTAATTCATTCACAATAAACTAAAAGAACATGGGAACAAAACAATTGTTACCAGCCGTAGCATTGCTATTGGTTGTAGTATCGGGAGGTTGTAAAAAAGATCTGCAAACTAACGCTTCTTCTACTTCCAGGATGTCTTCGACTGTAAATTCCTCCACAATTAAACGAGAAGTTCCATTGACAACAGTAAATCTTGGAGCTGCGGCCAATTTTGTGATCCTATCAAAAACGGGGATTACTGATGTTTATAAATCCGATATAACCGGGGATGTTGGATCAAGCCCAATTACGGGAGCAGCTATTCTTGTAACTTGTACCGAAGTGGCAGGGACAATATATTCTGTTGATGCTGCAGGTCCTCTTCCATGCGTGGTGACCAACGCCACTTTGTTAACCTTAGCCGTTGGTGACATGCAAACGGCATACACTGACGCTGCCGGACGTTCTAACCCTGATGTCCTGAATTTAGGCGCCGGGAATATTGGTGGTGCAACGCTTACACCCGGTCTATATCAATGGACCAGTGGAGTTATTGTTCCAACTGATGTTACCATTTCGGGCGGCCCGAACGATGTTTGGATCTTCCAGGTTGCGGGGACTCTTACCATGAGTTCTGCGGTGAGAATTACATTGACCGGGGGGGCACAAGCAAAGAATATTTTCTGGCAAGTAGCCGGTGCAGTTACCTTTGGAACGACCAGTCATTTTGAAGGGATTTTACTAGGGCAGACAGGTATCAATTTGCAAACAGGCGCAACAATAAACGGAAGGATGCTGGCACAAACGGCGGTAACTCTTCAAATGAATATAGTTACGCGGCCACAATAAATTAATAGACTCGAAATCTCAAAGAGGCTGCCGCGGGGCCAGCCTCTTTTTCGTTACACCAGGGCCGTCTTTTCTTTTCCAGCAACGTGATTTTTATTGTGAATTGATATAATTGCCTTTATTTCAGTGGTTGGTGGAGGAACGTTCGCATTCGCTCCGGACTGCCACCAGGGCTGAAAATTAAAATTGCGGGTTAATTAATACTCTTACATTTATAGTCCTAAAATTTTATACAATGATGAAACAAGCATTACTGGGTGAATTCGCTCATGAAGCAGACAGCACCCGCAGACTGATCAACGCGATTCCTGATTCAGCGCTGGACTACCGGCCGCAACCGCACCTCTGGTCCATCGGTCAACTTGCCTCGCATATCGCGGAAGTTTACAACTGGTATGGCGCTACGTTCAACCAGGATGTATTTGATATGGGTACGTATAAATATGACAAAGGCGATATCAGCAAGGCATCCAATATTGCCGCCAAACTGGAGGAGAATATCGCTGCCGCTAAAAAAGTACTGGAGAACTCCGATGAAGCTTCTTACATGAATCCCTGGCGTATGCAAATGGGCGGGCAGGATCTGATGCCGGTCATGCCAAAGATCCAGGTAGTAAGAGGTTTCTTATTCAACCATCTCTATCATCACCGCGGGGAACTGGTAGCGCATTTAAGAGCATCGGGTAATAAAGTACCAAGCATCTACGGCCCTACCTACGAAGAATCACAGGCGATGATGAATTAACTGGGTGCTGGAAGCTGGTTACTGTCCTTCGCTTTGCTCAGGATGACAACTAGTTACTGGTCTGATGCGTGTCTTCACGCATCTTTTTTTTTGCTGGTAGCTGGTTACAGGTGGCTTGTCGCTAGTTAGTGGTCGAGTGTTCTTGTTTTCCCTTTCTGCTTCTAACTTCACTTTCTTATTTCTCATTTCTCATTCCTAATTTCTCATTCCCCTTACTCTCTCTTCAGAAAATAAAAATTCATCGGCCGTAAAACAACAAATCCAAACTGCAGGTAAATGGCAATAGCCCGCTCATTATCTTCCCGTACATGCAGGAAGGGCTGCTGTCCCTCTCGGAGGATGATATCCAGCTGGTGCTGGAGTAAACGATGCGCATAACCTTTTCCCAAATGATCCGGGTGGGTACAGACAGCGCTGATCTCCGTACATTCTTCCACGTGCAGGCGCTGTCCCGTCATGGCAACCAGTTTATCCTTTTCAAAAATTCCGTAGTAGGATCCAAAGTCAATGGTCTTTGGGCCAAAGGGCCCGGGTTTGGTAAGTTTAGCCAGTTGCACCATCTGTTCGATATGTATAGCCGACAAGGGTTGAATACCGGTGAAAATGCCATTGACCGGTTCCCCTTCATAAACAAATTGTAATCCCTTTATGTGATGGGCCAGTTGCCAGCCTACAGGTGGAGTAACAGGAACAGGGTTAGCATATAGTATCTTGCGGCCGGGAGGAAGCAGTTCATGGAGGTCGGAGAATCCTTTCTCATAATGCTCATCAAAACCGGCAAAGGGTGACACTTCCTCATCGAAGAATTTTACTCTCTCATTCCCAAAACTTAAATGCCTGTCACCGGTGAGCAAGGCATGATAAACAGGGTTATGCAGCAGATCGTTCACGGTACAAAAATAGTTATTTGCCAAAAGCCATTAACCAAACTCATCCACTTCCTTATTTATTATTTATTATTCCTTATTCCCTCTCCCCGTTGTACTAAGTGCAACCTCAGGACAACGTTGGGTACACCCTCATGACAACATAATGTTTATCACACATTATAAAAATGCCAGGTCAAGCAAACCGCATTTCCTCGTATGATGATAATCTCTTGCGCTGCTGTATACATATTCTTCAGCTTTATCAACAATACCGGCTTCTACCGGGTTATTATGAATATAGTTGAGTTTCTGTAGGGTAAACCCAGAACTGAATAATTCTTTTGGGTGATTATCTTGTCGCCAGAACTGGTAGTTCGAATTACGGCTGTTCTTCTCTCCCTGTTGTTTGAAAATTTGCAACATCCAGTCCCTCCTGCTTTCCCGCTTGTTGTTTTCGATGGCTTTAATGAGTTGTTTGCTGGTAAATTTTTTGAAATCCCGAAGAATGTCACTCGCATCATTATTCTTTGCAGAAACAACTAAGTGAACATGGTTGCTCATCAGGCACCAGGCATGTAAGAACAGACCTCTCTCCTGCTGGCAATACCGGATGCTATCTACAACAATATCCCGGTAATCTTTCCTGGTAAATACATCTACCCATTCAACCACGGCAAATGTTATGAAATGAATAGCCTCTTTATTCCTGATCTTATACCCACCGATACCCATTATAAACTACCTGATTTAAGAAGCTGGCCTGAGTTTGCAACGAAGCTGGCCTGAGTTTGCAACTCAGGCCAAACTAACCTTACCTATTACTGTTACTAATAGTGATTAAATCTACCGATGTTCAATCTCCTTTTAATCAGGAAAACACCAGCCATAAAGTTTTTTTCTGGTTTTAATTGTGGTTGTAAGTTTGACGGCTTTTATAAAGCCGGGCCTGAGTTGCAAACTCAGGCCAACT
>JANMKG010000225.1:0-14229 GCA_031371915.1 Chitinophagaceae bacterium
ATTCGGTCACCATCGCCATGCCTGGCACCCACCGCCGGAAAATCAGCGGGTGGCCCCGCGGCCCCCCCAAGGGGGGTTCTGGACTCAGAAAGTTCCAATAGTTCTTTTAACTGCGCAGAGTAATCATCTCCATTTTCAGCAATTGAAATAATCCGGGCAATACGTCTCACATCTTTTGCTTCACCTAAAGGAAGTTTCCCATTCCACTTAGGGTTTTCGAAAGCCCCTCCTTCGGAGGGGTTGGGGAGGCTTTGCTTTATCACATCTTCGATCATTCCCTCAAGCCCCATTTTTCTTCCATCGTCGGGCGAATAGATCCGGGTGATACCATATTGATGGAGTTCTTCTATTTCAGCGGGCAGGATAGTTCCACCACCGCCGCCGAAGATCTTGATATGCCCGCAACCATTTTCTTCCAGCAGGTCTTTCATGTATTTGAAAAATTCCACATGACCTCCCTGGTAACTGGTAATGGCAATCCCCTGTACATCGTCCTCGATAGCGGTTTCAACGATCTCTTTTACTGAACGGTTATGACCAAGGTGAATGATCTCGGCACCCTTGCTTTGCATGATCCGCCGCATGATATTGATAGCAGCATCATGCCCGTCAAAAAGACTGGCCGCGGTAACAATTCTAACCTTGTTGGTAGGAGTGTAACTCATAAAGTATAAGAAAGAACAAATTTAACCAAAAAATGAATGGTTGTTAGTATTCTCAACTACCGGGATTGCAGGGGGTTAATTACATTTGCTCATGCAACACCTTGTTGAATCTATCGCTTCGTTATATAAAGAGTGGAAAGGTAAGAAAGCGGAGGCGGTGGACTTGCTTCCACAAAGCGGTAGTGAACGCCGTTATTTCCGGCTACAGGGAACAGACGGACCGGTTATTGGAACCTATGGCGCCAATATAAAGGAGAATAAGACCTTTATTTATTTTTCCCGGCAGTTCAAAGCAAAGGCGCTCGCTGTTCCCGAGATACTGGCCGTGAGTAAGGACGATATGTTCTATCTCCAGGAAGATTTTGGTAATGCCTCTTTACTCGATCACCTGGAAGCCGAAGGTCTTACGGATAAGGTCTATGAACTTTTCCGGAAAAGCCTGGATGCACTGGCCCAGCTCCAGGTGAAAGGTGATGAAGGGTTGGATTATATCAACAATTGCCTGACCAACACAGAATTTGGCAAACAAGCCATCCTTTCTGACCTGTTATATTTCAAATATTATTTTTTAGATGCCCTCAGGAAGCCTTATGATAAGCAAAAGCTGATGGATGATTTTGAAGCTTTGAGTAATTACCTGACGCATACGGAATACAAATATTTCATGTTCCGTGATTTCCAAAGCAGGAATATCATGGTAACCCCTCCTTCGGGGCGGCTTGGGGAGGCTGTTCACTTTATCGATTTCCAGGGGGGTATGAAAGGCGCGCCACAATACGATGTGGCTTCCATGCTCTGGCAGGCACGGGCCAATCTCCCGGATACCTGGAAGAATAATCTGCTGGATGATTACCTGGAAAGTTTTGCAACCGTTAGCGGTAAAACTATTGATAAAGGGGTATTTCGCAGCCAGTATAACGGTTATGTACTGATCCGTTTATTACAGGTATTGGGAGCCTATGGTTTTCGTGGTTTGTTTGAACGCAAGGCCCAGTTCCTGACCAGCATTCCGCTTGCTTTGGGAAACCTGAGAGATTTTTTCCAGCACCAAAGCCTTGGCATTTCAGTACCGGAATTCAGCAAAGTGCTCGATATGTGTGTTAGTGATGAAGTGATCCGGCAATTCACGCCCACGCAGGCAACCGAACGAACTCCTTTGCTGGTGAAGATCAACAGTTTTTCCTACCGCGGAGATATTCCGAAAGATAATAGTGGAAACGGCGGTGGTTTTGTTTTTGACTGCCGCGGTATTGTAAACCCGGGGCGTGTAGAAAGTATGAAGACCCAGACAGGTCGTGATAAAGAAGTAAAGGATTTCCTGGAACAGCAAAGCAAGATGCCTGAATTCCTGAACAGTGTCTTTGATATCGTGGATATCACCGTAGAAGAATATATCAAAAGGGATTTTGAAAGCCTGGTGGTAAGTTTTGGATGTACCGGGGGGCAGCATCGCAGTGTATATGCAGCCGATGCCCTGGCCCGTCATTTAAAAAATAAATTCAAAGTGAGGATAGAACTGAAGCATATGGTACAGGAAAAAAAGAACTGGCAGAATCCCCTGCCGGATAAGAAAGATTGATTTTACACTAAAAAAAATGAACCACATAGGCACATAGATATACATAGGTTTCACACAGCTATTCTATGTGTGTATTTCTATGTGCTGCTATGCTCCTATGTGGTAAAAAACTATGCAGGCAATGATTTTTTCCGCCGGACTGGGTACAAGGTTCAAACCCTGGACCGATAAACATCCCAAGGCTTTGGCTATGGTGAATGGCAAGTCTTTATTACAGCGGAATATCGAATACTTACAGCAATACGGTATCAAAGAGGTGATCGTGAATGTTCATCATATGGCGGAGCAGGTTGAAGATGCGGTGGTGGAAAATGACGGGTGGGGAAGTGATTTACTGATCAGTGATGAAAGAGAGGAATTACTGGATACCGGCGGTGGCTTACTGAAAGCAAAGGAGCTGTTTAACCCGGGCGAAAGATTCATTACCTGCAATGTTGATATTCTTACCGATCTTGATATCAGCCAACTACTGGCGTTCCACCAGGAGAAAAAAGCATTGATATCTTTCGGTGTGACAAACCGCAAAACTTCCCGCAATCTTTTATTTGATGAACAGGGCCGTCTTTGCGGATGGCGAAATACAACCACCGGTGAAGAAAGGATCGCCATTCCGAATAACCATTTGATTGAAAAAGCCTACAGTTGTGTGGTCGTTTTTGACTACGCTGTTTTCGACCTGGTCCCTTTCACCGGGAAATTTTCCCTGATCGAAGTCTATCTCCACCTGGCGGCCCAACATCGGATCATGGGATTTGACCACAGTGGCGACAGGTGGGTGGATGTAGGCAAACCGGAGAGTGTTGCCATTGCCGCGTCACTTTTTCCATAAAGTAATGTAAATACCCTTCAGGCGGTACTTCACTTGCAGCCTTTTGCGCTATCTTTCGGACTTTAAATAAAGTTTATTTATGAAGAAATTTGTCCTGGGTATTGGAAGTTTACTGTTGTTCACGGCCTTGTTTGCGCAAAATACCAACCTGACCATTTACGACAACAAGGAAGCTTTTAATCCCCAATTTTATCCTTACCCTGGTAATGATTATCGCAGCGCCAGTGGCGAGCCCGGTCCCAGGTACTGGCAGAACCGCGCCGATTATAAGATCTCCTGCACATTGGATACCGCGAAAAATGGCGTCAGCGGTGATGTAGAGATCAGTTATACCAATAACAGCCCTGATAATTTAAAATTCCTCTGGCTGCAACTTGACCAGAATATTTACAAAAAAGATTCGAGGGCTTCTTCCACTACCACGGAAACAGGCGGCCGCTGGGCCAATGCAAAGTTCACGGAAGGAGATATCATCCGGTCTATCACAGCTGAATACAACGGGAAAACATTTACCCCTAAATATAATGTGACGGATACAAGGATGCAGGTATGGTTGCCCGATGCATTGAAGTCGGGGGGTGGAAAAATAAAACTGGTCGTCCAGTTTGAATTCACCGTTCCTGAATACGGTACTGATCGGATGGGAAGATTAAAAACAAAAAATGGCCAGGTGTACGAAGTGGCACAATGGTTTCCCCGCCTGGCAGTGTACGATGATATACAGGGATGGAACACCTTACCTTATCTTGGTGCCGGAGAGTTTTACCTCGAATATGGTGATATTGATTTCAGTGTTACGGCGCCGGCCGACCTGATCATCGTAGGTTCAGGTGAACTGCTCAATCCCCAGGAATGCTATACTGCCGAGCAAATGGGTCGTTGGGCAGCTGCAAAGAACAGTGATAAGACAGTTATGATCCGCAGTGATAAAGAAGTTACCAACCCAGCTTCCAGGCCCAAACAGGCCAATTGTACCTGGAAGTTTAAAATTCAAAATACAAGAGATGTTGCCTGGGCTGCAAGCAGGGCCTTTGTACAGGATGCCGCGAGGATCAATCTACCCAGTGGTAAGAAATCAATGGCCATCAGCGTTTACCCTGTTGAAAGCATTGTAAAGAATGGATGGCAGCGCTCTACTGAAATGGTGAAAGGTGCTATTGAACATTATTCCGGTAAATGGTTTGAATTCCCTTACCCTGCCGCTACCAATGTGGCTGGTATCGTTGCCGGTATGGAATACCCCGGTATCGTGTTTTGCAGTCACAGTGATTCAGGAAACGGTTTATGGGGTGTCACCGATCATGAGTTTGGGCATACCTGGTTCCCAATGATCGTGGGGAGTAATGAAAGAAAATATGCGTGGATGGATGAGGGCTTCAATACGTTCATCAATGGACTTTCTACCGAAGCTTTTAATAAAGGCGAATTCAAGGACGCCAGTTTTTTTGGTGATCCTAACTCACCGTTTATGGTGAAGTATACATTTGGTGAAAAAATGGATGGGCTTTACAATATCCCGGAAGTGATCCAGCAGGATAACCTGGGTGTTGCGGCTTATTTAAAACCTTCACAAATGCTGAATGCATTGCGGGATGTTGTGTTGGGAAAAGATCGTTTTGATGCGGCTTTCCGCGAGTATGTGAATCGCTGGGCTTTCAAACATCCCACTCCCTGGGATTTCTTTCATACGATAGAGAATGTATCCGGGGAAGATCTTGGCTGGTTCTGGAGAGCCTGGGTAATGAATACCTGGAAGCTTGACCAGGCTGTAAAAAGCGTTGGCTACCGCGATGAAAAACCAGAGAATGGCGCACAAATAACCGTTGAGAATTTGGAGAAAATGGTAATGCCCGTTACCGTACTGGTAAAAGAAGCGAATGGTAAAGAACACCGGGTAGACCTGCCGGTGGAAGTATGGCAGCGTGGTTCCGAATGGACCTTTGGCGTTCCTTCTACTACGGAAATAAAAGAAGTGATACTCGATCCTGACAAGAAACTACCTGAATGGAACCGCGATAATAATACGTGGAAGAAAAAAGCTTTTTAGATAATAACTGATAGTTAATAGATAATAACTAATAGATAACAGATAATAGTTCTTTCAAATTGAGGATTCTTTGAGAATCCGGAACATTTTCAACTTTGAAGAACTATTATCTATTAGTTATTATCTATTATCTGGTGGCTATTATCTTACTGCGATCATACTGATCTCCACATTCACAAACTTCGGCAGCGCCGATACCTGTACCGTTTCCCGCGCCGGGAAATTGCTCTCAAAATATTTTCCATAGACCTCGTTGATAGCGCCGAACTGGTGCATATCCGTGATAAATATCGTGGTCTTCACGACGTGACTAAAATCCATCCCCGCCTCCGTCAAAATGGCTTTCAGGTTATGCATCACCTGGTGGGTCTCTTCCTGGATATCCTTATTCTTCAATTCCCCGCTGGGAGGATCGATACATATCTGCCCGGAAATAAAAAGCATATTGCCGGATAAGACGGCCTGGTTATAAGGCCCGATGGGCGCCGGCGCATTCCCGGTGGTAATAATCGTTTTACTCATGATTGGTTGTTTATAAAAATTCAATGAGACGAATTTAGCTTTATACGTTTTCTTTGCAAAAAAGGATTATGAGGCTCGCGGTGATCACAGACGATACGTTGAAAGAAGAATGGCTCGCACAGGGTCTCGCTGCTGGTGTGCAGGTGGAATGGCTGAACCAGGTGATGGCCGTCCCCGGTGCTGATTGTTATATTGATCTTCTTTTTGACGGCACAAAAAACCGTATCGCCGCACTGCAACAGTTCCAGCCCGCACTTGTCATCGTCAATTCAGTAACAAGTACACTGGGTGAGCTGCCGGGTATTCCTGTTCGAATCAATGGCTGGTCCACATTTCTGAAAAGACCACTGCTGGAAGCCTGCGCTGTTGATGAGGAGGTAAAAATAAGGGCCGGGAAATTCCTTGGCAGTTTCAACAAACAAATTGAATGGGTGCCGGATATCCCCGGTTTTATTTCAGCAAGGGTGATCAGTATGATCATCAACGAAGCCTGTTATGCCCTTGAAGAAGAAGTGAGCAGCAAAGAAGAAATCGATACGGCCATGAAACTGGGGACTAATTATCCGTTCGGACCCTTTGAATGGGGTGAAAAGATCGGTTTAAAAAAAGTGTACGATTTGCTGAGTGCTATGTCAAAAACTCATTCACGGTATCAACCTGCCGCTTTACTAAAAAAAGAAGCCCTGTCGTCATGAGCCTGATCTTAAATATTGATACAGCCCTCGACACTGCTTCGGTTTGTCTCGCACGGGATGGAAAATCGTTGGATCTCCGGGTCAACCCTAATCAGAAAGACCATTCCGCCTGGCTCCATCCTGCCATTGATGATGTAATGAAAAAGTCCGGTCTTTCTGTTGCACAACTGGAAGCGGTGGCCGTGAGTATCGGGCCAGGTTCTTATACAGGTCTCCGGGTCGGTCTTGCCTCCGCAAAGGGACTTTGTTACGCATTGAATATTCCCCTTCTTACTATTTCTACACTCAAAATGATGGCGCTGGCAGTAAAAGAAGAAGCAACAGATCTTATTTGTCCGCTGATCGACGCCCGGAGAAGGGAAGTTTTTGCCGCTGTGTATGATAAAGAACTCGGGGAAAAAATTGCCCCGCATGCCCTGTTGATTGAACAAAATAGCTTTGATAACCTCCTCGCTAAACATAAAATCCTCTTTTGCGGAAGCGGCAGTAAAAAATTACAGCCCTTGCTTTCAGGGAGCCCGGCCTTTTTCAGTGATACCACGGCCAATGCGGCTCATCTGGCACAATTATCGCACGAACAGTTTAGCAATAAAAGCTTTGCCAATCTTGTCTATACAGAGCCTTTATACATTAAAGATTTTTATTCGCCACACCGAAAGGATTGAAGGTTATTATTCGTCTTAATTAACAATTTATTGCCCACTTGCCCTGGCGGCTGTGGTATTTTTGTATTTATTTTTTTTAACCCGGAGGATCTATGAGCAACTATTCTTTAATGCTGAACACAGTGGCCGAGAACGGGTCTTCACTTAAGGTAGACCTGTTAAATGTGAAAAAAGCAGCACTTATACTGAGGGCAGTTAATCACAAGCTGCGTCAACAGGTACTTAAACTTATTGATGAGCATGGTAAAATGACCGTGACCGAATTATATGTAAAGCTGCGATTAGAACAATCAGTGGCTTCCCAGCACCTCGCTATTTTGCGAAAAGCTGGTTTTGTAAAAACAGACCGGGACGGGAAATTCATCTACTATTCGGTGAATACCAGCCGTATGGAGGAATTGAACAAATTTGTCGACCAGTTGTTAGACTAATTTATGACCCCGTCATTGGAATGTCCTGCATCTTGCGGGACATTTTATTTTTAAAGAAGTAATTTTGTACCCTGTCGCCCACCGGCAGGTTTAAACCACTTAGCGTATGTTTATTAAACAATTATATACAGGCTGTCTCAGTGAAGCAGCCTATTATATTGAAAGCAACGGCGAAGCCGCCATTATCGATCCGCTCCGGGATATTGATGCCTATCTTGAAATTGCCAATGAAAGAAAATCCCGTATCAAATACATTTTTGAAACGCATTTTCATGCTGATTTTGTGAGCGGTCATCTTGATCTTGGGAAAGCCACCGGAGCCCCGATCATTTATGGACCCGGTACGGATACCAAATTCCCCGTGCATGTAGCCAAAGATGGGGAAACTTTTAAGGTGGGTGATCTCACAATAGAAGTAATGCATACTCCCGGGCATACCCTGGAGTCAACCTGTTACCTGCTGAAAGATGCAACAGGAAAAGATCATTGTGTTTTTACCGGCGATACTTTATTTGTCGGGGATGTCGGCCGCCCGGATCTTTCACAAAAAGGCGATGAAATAACCATGTATGACCTGGCAGGTATGATGTATGACAGTATTCATGCAAAACTTTTCCCGCTGGCGGATGACGTGATCGTTTATCCCGCCCACGGCCCCGGAAGTTCCTGCGGGAAAAATCTCGGACCCCATACACACAGTACTATCGGCGAAGAAAAAAGTTCCAATTATGCCCTTAAAGCGGCTACTAAAGCGGATTTTATAAAAGAAGTCACGGATGGGATCGCAGCACCTCCTTCTTATTTCCCGATCAATGCCAAAATAAATAAAGAAGGTTACGATAGCCTGGATAATGTGCTGCTACAGGGAATGAGAGCTTTGCCTGTAAAAGAGTTCAAACAGTTGGCCAATGAGGATACCATCATACTGGATACACGGCATGCCAAGATATTTACCCAGGGTTTTGTTCCCGGCGCGGTCAGTATCGGGCTGGAAGATCGTTTTGCTGAATGGGCGGGCAGCCTCCTTCCATTTGATGTACCCATCCTGCTGGTAACGGAACCAGGAAAAGAAAAAGAAACGATCGTACGATTGGCCCGGGTAGGTTTTGATAAAGTGAAGGGATACCTCGAAGGTGGTTTTGATGCCTGGAAGAATGCGGGGGAAGAGGTCGACCTGGTCGTTGATGTGGAAGCTGATGAACTGATGATGGATATCCCTCATGATAATAACCTGGTGGTACTGGATGTTCGCAGGCCAACGGAATACGCCGATGGTCATCTCAAAGATGCATTGAATATCCCGCTGAATGATATGATCGATCCTGCGACAATGGCCAGTCTCGAAGATGACCAGAATCTTTATGTGCATTGTGGCGGCGGATACCGGAGTGTGATAGCCGCTTCCTTATTAAAAAGACAGGGCATTCATAATATAAGAAATGTGTTGGGAGGCTGGGGAAAGATCAAAATCCAGGAAAAAGCGGAGATCGTGAAAGAGACAAGTGTGCTTAATTAGAATTAGCCACAGATTACACGGATTAACACAGATTAGCTGCTAACGCGGCTTTTTTATTGTCGTTGAAAACCAATTTCCAGCCACAGGTGAACACAGATGGACGCAGATAAACTGCTTTACAATTTTTATTTAGCCACGAAAACACACGAACTGACATAAAAAATTTAAAGACTAGTTATAAATGATTTCAGAGAATCAAAAATTAAGGATCACAAAGCGATTTTTCTGATATAAAGAATTCCTCTGTGCTAACCTGTGGCCTGAAATATTTGAGGGAACTTTCTTTGGTGGACTATTCGTGTCAGTTCGTGTGTTTTCGTGGCTAAATAAAAAAGCTGCGTGAGCAGCTTATCTGTGTAATCCGTGGCAAGCTTACATTTTAGATTGCACCCATTTTTCCAGCTCCGGCGTACTCTCCACGCTGATGATCGCAGCATACCTTGATTTATTCCCGTTGTGTACGCCCACATGCCAGAGCCGCTGTGAATCCACAATAAAATGAGATCCTTTCTGCATAGGGACCCTTGCTTCTGATTCTTTGATCGGAAGATTATTCTCATCACTGTCATACAGGAGCATATAGCTGTCCGGGTTATCGGTCAGTTCGATCCACATTCTTACTACCCAGCCTTCGTCTTCGGGATTCAGGCGGTTATTATCGTCGCGGTGCACGGACCGGATCGCCTGGTCGTGTGTTTGTGGTTCCAGCCGGATCACCCTTACCCTCCCGAAATTTGCCGGGATAGACCGGATATACTTCATCAGCTCCGGCGCCAGTTCAGCGTTGGGTGTAAAAATCGCGTTCTTGTCCGTCTTTCCATTTTCCCAAAACCCTTTGCATTCGATAGTTCCGTCACAGGAAGCCAGTGGAGCAAAGTTGGTATCACCACCACTTTTCCAATCCATATAGGTTAGATTTTCCCACTCACTGGGTGGTATATTATCAATATCCAGTGTCCGTAGAACAACATATCCTTTCTCTTGCATACTGGGCATCCGGTAATGGGGGGTGTTCAAAGGTATTTTTACTGACCAGTGTTCGCTGTGTGGCCAGAAAATAGCGGGAGTTGCTGACATATCAAATGAATTAAATAAGTAAAATGAATAACCACTAAAATAGTAAATATCGGAGAAACTAAAATGAAGGTTTTCAATAAAAAATGCAAGTTGTTTCTCCCAAAAAAAAGTTAACGCCCCGCTTTTTTGACCACTCGTCAGGAATTTGTCACCGGTCAGATAATTGAATATTAAAACTGCTGTCTCTGCTACTACCTTCATCTACGAATTAATTAGTAGTTGTGCTGCACACCAAGATGGAAATGTAACAGCCATGCGTTTCCAGCGTCATAACTCTTAATAAAGTATAGCCATGAAACTCAAAACCATTGTGACCCTGGGGGTAGTGATATCCCTTTGCCATTACTCTTTTGCCCAAACCCCGGTGGCAGAACACAAAGTACTGGCCGCTAAAAGAACAACACAGCCAATCAAAGTAGATGGAAAATTAGATGAAGCGGTATGGAAGGAGGCCCCTGTAGCAGCCGGTTATACAGAAATGCGACCTGTTCCTTTCCGGAAAGAGGATGCCGCCAATAAAACAGAGGTGTACCTGCTGTATGACAACGAGGGTATTTACTTCGGGGGCTTTTGCCATGAAAAAACAAAGGACAGCATCTCAACTGAACTCAATGGAAGGGATGGTTTTGGTAATAACGACTGGATCGGGGTCGTATTTGATACCTACAATGACAAGATCAATGCCTTTGAATATTTCGTAACTCCACTCGGTGAGCAAATGGATGCCAAGGTCTCCCCGAATTCCAATAGCAACAGCGAAGACTTTAGCTGGAATGCTGTCTGGAAAAGCAGTGCTGCCATCCGTAATGACGGGTGGACCTTTGAAATGTTCATTCCTTTTTCTGCTATCCGCTTCAGTAAAAAAAATGTGCAGGACTGGGGATTGAATATTATGCGCCGCCGGCAAAAGATCGGTCAGCAGGTATTCTGGAATACGCTTGATCCTAATGTAAATGGATTCCTGACACAGGGAGGTCTCTGGACGGGTTTGGAGAATATCAAACCACCCCTGCGTTTACAATTCTCCCCTTACTTTTCTACTTATGTCAATCATTTTCCTACGAAACAGGCGGGTGAAAAAAGCTGGTCCTCTTCGGTAAACGGTGGTATGGATGTAAAATATGGTATATCGCAGGCACTCACGCTGGATATGACACTGATCCCCGATTTCGGGCAGGTGCAGAGCGATAACCAGGTGCTGAACCTGAGTCCCTTTGAAGTAAAATTCAATGAGAACAGGGCATTCTTTACTGAAGGCACAGAACTTTTTAATAAAGGAAATTATTTTTACTCAAGACGAATCGGGGGCGCCCCGATCCACCAGTATGATGTAGAAGGGAACCTGAATGCCAATGAGCATATTGTAAAAAATCCCGGGGAGACAAAACTGTTCAACGCCACAAAGATCTCCGGACGTTTACAAAACGGTTTGGGTATCGGTTTCTTTAATGCTGTTACTTCCCCACAGTACGCTACTGTAGAAGATGACCAGGGAAACCAGCGGAAAGTGGAGACCAACCCCCTGACCAATTACAATATTCTTGTACTGAACCAATCCCTGAAGCATAATTCAAGTGTGAGCCTGGTGAATACCAATGTATGGAGAAGCGGCAAAGACTATGATGCTAATGTAACCGCAGGGTTATTTGATTTCAACGATAAAAAGAATATGTGGAATGTGGGCGGAAAAGTGGCTACAAGTCAATTAACCAATTATTTACAGGATGGAAGCACTTTAGGCGGTTACAATCATAGCTTATATTTTGGAAAGACCAGTGGTCGCTTCAATTTTAATATCCAGCAGGACCTGACGAATGATAAATTCAACAGTAACGATATGGGTTATTTTACTTTTGGAAATAACCTGGAACATTCTGCCTGGTTTGGTTATCGCTGGACCAAGCCGAAAAAATTCTATAATAATATCTACCTAAACCTGAATGCCTATTATTCCCGCCAACTGGATCCCGGTTCTTACCGGAATGCCAATTTCAATGCAAATGTAAACGGCCAGTTGAAAAACCTGTGGTATGCCGGTGCATTGATCGGTTATGAGCCTAAATACAATGATTTCTTTGAATCAAGAACAGGCCGCATTTTCAAAGGATGGTCCGATTATTTTGTTGACGCGTGGACTCAGACCAACCAGGCAAAAAAATTAATGTTATATGGCGAATTGATGTTCGTTAAAAGAAGCCTGTTCGGTAGCACCAAGTACCAGTTGAATACCACCGAGCGTTACCGCTTCAGCAACAAATTCTCCGTGTCGCATAACTTGTACCTGGAGCCGCAATTCAATAATACTGGTTATGCCAATTACCATGATGACCTGGGAAATGCTTATTCTTATTTCGGGCGGCGAGACAGGAAAACTGTTGAAAACGTACTCAATCTTAAATACAGTTTCAGCGATAAGATGTATATCACAACGCGTATGCGCCATTACTGGAGTAAAGTGGTGTACAAGGAACTCTATGACCTGTTAGCAAATGGGAAACTCCAGGCCAATGCAGTGAATCCCCAAAATGCCAATACAACCTACAATGTTTTCACCCTTGATGCCACGTATACCTGGCAGTTTGCACCCGGTAGTTTTATTAATATTGTTTGGAAAAATTCTGCGCAGTATGGCAGCCATTCTATCCGTGAAGGATACTTCAAGAACTTTGACAATACAATGAAAGCGGATGACAATAATAATCTTTCTTTTAAAGTGATCTATTTCCTGGATTATCTCCAGCTGAAGAATCACAAAAAGAAAACTAAATCTTCCTGATTTTAAGAGTGAGTAAAAAGGAGGCTCTCTCAAAAATCAATTTGATTGTCATATTGATCCCGCCTCGGGCGGAACGAAGTATGACAATCAAATTGATAGCCTTCGATAAACTCAGGCTGACAACCTTTTGAGAAAAACTCTTTTTTTCACGCAATGATCTCTCCGTATTCCGGTTTCCAGTCCCATTTCCAGCGGCGATGGCTCCAGAGCCACATATCCGGGTATTCCCGTATTACCTTTTCCAGGTAGACAACGAATTGCTTTGTCAGTTCCTGTTCGGTATATGATCCCGGGTCTACGGTCGCCAGTTCAAGCACGGCTTCATAATAACCGCGGCGTGGCTTATGAACAAAAGCAAATACTACAGCGGTATCATTTGTAATAGCTGCTTTGGCAGGTCCTTTTAAAAAAGGAGTTGGCCTGCCAAAAAAATTAAACCACCATGCATTCCCGGGGTAGCCGGGGCTCTGGTCAGCAACAAGTCCCAGGATATACTGGCTATCCTTGTGCGGAAGAAAATCTTCTTTCATATGCGTCGCACGTAAAAAGGTAGCTCCGTTCCTCGTTCTTAATTTATAGAACAACCGTTCCATCACCTTATTGGTGAAAGGCATATATACTGCCAGTAATTTATAGACTGTACTCCGGGTCAGCACCATATTACCCCATTCCCAGTTAAAATTATGTCCAACATGAAATTGTACGCTTTTCCCGGTCGGGTATATGTTGTTTACCAGGTCCCAGTTACCCGCAAATCGTTTGGTAAGTTGTTTATCGGAGACCGACAGCATCTTGATGGTCTCCAGGAACATGTCGATGAAATTGCGGTAGAATTTTTTAGCGATCTTAATTCTTTCCTTCTCCGTTTTCTCCGGGAAAGCGATCAGCAGGTTGTTCATCACCACTTTTTTCCGGTACTTAACGATATAAAAAGCCAGCCCGTAAAAACATTCCGACAGGAGATAAAGCACTCTTAAAGGAAGCAGGGAAATTAGCCAGAGAAACCCATACACGAGATAGTACATAGAGCGCAAAGATAAACAGAAGCACTTTAAGAATGTTTTCAAAACAGAGTCGGGGGAAACAGCGTGACAGAGGATAATTCTACTAATGCATTGATATATGTGATTATCAGAATTTATTTTTTCAACGCGGAGATATAGAGGTATGGAGTTAACGCAGAGAAGTTAAACTATAACCTCTGCGTTAACTCTTTTTCTCAGTTCTCTGCGTTGAAAAAAAGAGAATCTCTTAGGAGTCATGGTACCCGGGTATTTAGAGTACGATATTCTGCACCAGTTCGCTTTTACCCGGATAGTCGGTATTGTAATGCAGGCCGCGGCTTTCTTTACGGAAACTGGCGCCCTTTACAATCAGGTATCCAACCGTGATCATGTTGCGTAATTCGAGGAGCTGGGGCGAAAGCG
>JANMKG010000247.1:0-2315 GCA_031371915.1 Chitinophagaceae bacterium
TGGTGCTAAGCGGGCATAGGACCACCAAAATTTCGGCCTTACGCGTGGTGAAGGAAGTAGATGCAGGCGATATATACCTGAAGCAGGAGTTATCATTGGAGGGGAATGCAGCTGCTATCTTTGAAAGGGCGAATACTATAATAGAGGAAATGATACGGTTTATTGCTGCCAATAAAATTGTTCCCCAGCCCCAGGAAGGGGAAGTTGTTCTTTTTAAAAGAAGAAAACCGGAAGAATCCAATATGGCCGGGATCAGCGAAATGGAAAAAATATATGATCAGATAAGGATGCTGGATGCGGATGGCTATCCAAAAGCCTTTCTTGAAACGGGGAGTATACGATGGGAATTTTCAAATGCCGTATTGAAGGACAATGAAATAACTGCTCATGTTAGAATATTTAAGAAATAAAAAAATACTCCTCGTGGTGGCGCATCCCGATGATGAACTTATCGGGGGCGGGGGCACTTTCCACCAGTTAATAAATCAATATAATTGTACGATACGCGTCGTGATACTCGGCGAGGGGATCACCTCGAGGGATAACGAAAGGGATGTTGCCAAAAGAGCCGCTGACCTGGAAATTCACCGGAAGAATATTTACAATGCTCAAAAATGTATCGGGTTTCAATCCGTCAGTATTTATGATTTCCCGGATAACCGCTTTGATACCGTAGCCCTGCTCGACATTGTAAAGATCATAGAAAAAGAAAAGAATGATTTTCAGCCGGCGGTAATATTCACACACCATGGTGGTGATGTAAACATCGATCACCAGCGATGCTTTGAAGCAGTGATCACAGCCTGCCGGCCGCTGGAGAATGAAACCGTAAAAACAATTATTTCCTTTGAAACCTTTTCCGGCACGGAGTGGCGCGCCTCTTCCGATCCCAAACATTTTATTCCCAACCTGTTTTTTCAAATCTCCGAACAGGGGCTTGCCGCGAAAATTGCAGGAATGGAATGCTATGAATTTGAAAAAAGACCTTACCCGCATCCCCGTTCACCGGAAGCGATGAAAATAGCAGCGCAGCGCTGGGGAGTAACAGTAGGGAAAAAATATGCAGAAGCTTTTTGTTTAATAAGAAATATCAACTAATGAATTTTCAATTTCCTTCCAACGGGCCTTTTATCATAGCCGAAATGAGCGGCAACCATAACCAATCCATCGGCCGGGCCAGGGAAATAATACTTGCAGCTTCCCAAACAGGGGCGCATGCTGTAAAACTGCAAACCTATACAGCAGACACCATGACCATGAAAGGGGCTTATACCATAACGGATAAAACCTCTTTATGGGCGGGCCAGGAACTGCATGACCTGTATCAATTGGCTTACACACCCTGGGAATGGCACCGTGAATTATTTGAATATGCCCAATCCCTGGGGATGATTTGTTTCAGCACCCCTTTTGATGAAACAGCCGTGGATTTCCTGGAAACACTGGATTGCCCACTCTACAAGATAGCTTCCTTTGAAAATACACACTTACCCTTACTGAAATATGTAGCGCAAAAAGGAAAGCCGGTGATCATGAGTACCGGGGTGATCAATAGCGACGACCTGGAAGAATCGGTGGATGTTATTTTATCGAACGGTTGCAGTGATCTTACACTGTTAAAATGTACCAGTTCTTACCCGTCCAGCCCGGAAAACTCCAATATCGTTACTATCCCGGCTTTGCAAAAAATGTTTCCTGCCTGCAGGATAGGGCTGAGTGATCATACCATGGGGATCGGTGTAGCCGTCGCCTCCATAGCGCTGGGCGCTTTGGTAGTCGAAAAACATTTTACATTGAACCGGGCAGATGGCGGGGTGGACAGTGCCTTCAGTATGGAGCCGGCTGAAATGAAAATGCTGGTGGAAGAAAGCCAGAAGGCCTTTGCTGCGCTCGGGCATGTACAGCTCGACATACAGGAAGTGGAGAAGAAAAGCCTTTTTTACAAACGGTCGGTGTATAGTAAAACAGATATAGCACCCGGTGAGCTCTTTACAAAAGAAAATCTTTGCGTGATACGACCTGCCCTGGGACTTAGCCCCAGGTATTTTGAAATAATACTGGGAAAGACTGCCAAAGAGGATATTAAACCAGGGACACCTATAAATGAAGGAATGTATTAATAATGAAAAAACTGCTTAAAAAAATAGTTCCCCCTTACCTCTTTGACGGCGCCTGGCAGCTCAAAGTTAATGCCCGGCAAAACAGAGAGTGGAATAAAGTAAAGGATATTGTTGAAAAAAGCGAGGAGCTAAGAGGTATACACAAAGGGAAGCGAATATTTATCCTTGGTACGGGGGCCTCTATTCAAAACCAGG